>CAMIWK010000037.1 GCA_946402415.1 uncultured Fibrobacter sp. | reverse complement strand
TATGGAAACTGACCCGGTCCGTTACCTGTACTGGTTTCGCCGCCAACTCACCATTCTTATGATGGCCAAAGGCTACAGAAAGCCCATCCACCTTTAGAATCGGCTCATTCATACCGGTCTCCCGACTTCGGATCCATAGCATCCCGGACACCCTCCCCCACAAAAGTGGTGAGCAACAGCGTAATGAAAAGTGCAGCGACGGTGCTTACAGATATCCACGGTGCGTAAAGGTTGTTCAAGCCCTGGCTCATCAGTTCGCCCCAGCTAGGCGTAGGCGGTTGCAGTCCAAATCCCAAAAAATCAAGGGAAGTGAGGCTCCCGATACCGCCAATCAGCGTGAAGGGGAATAGCGTCACCACGGGAGTAAGGGCGTTTGGCAGGATTTCCTTGAAAAAGATATGCCTATGACCAAGCCCAAGCACCTTTGCCGACTGCACGTAGGTCATATTGCGAAGCTTCAGGAACTCCCCGCGCATATAATAGCTGAGGGAAATCCAGTTGAAGGCCGCCATAATCAGAATCAAAAGCCAGAAACTCCGGCCGTAAATGCTTCCGATCAAAATCACGATATAGAGCATGGGGAGCGAAGACCAGATCTCTATCATACGCTGCATGCCCGTATCCCAAAACTTTCCCAGGTACCCCTGGATACCGCCAATCACGATTCCCAGGAAGGTGCCCAGCAAAGTCAGAAAAAGACTAAAGGAGATGCAAATGCGAAAACCATGAATCAGGCGCGCAAGCACGTCGCGGCCATTGCTGTCGGTGCCAAGCCAATGATGGGCACTGGGGGCAAACGGTGGCGTTCCCTCTTCTTCCAGGTCGGCCTTAAGCGGGTCGTGGGCAATAGGCGGCATCAGGGCCCACATCTCGGGGCAACCTCCCGCACGGGTATAACCCTCTGCAGCTTCCTCTTCGCAGTCCCGGACATCGGCAAAAAGCTTGCCGTAATCGGCTTCCGTCTGGTATTCCCCGCCAAAATCCTGCTCGCTATAACGCGCAAAAGCTGGGAAATAACTCTTGCCATTATATTTCAAGTAAAGAGGCTCATCGTTTACCGTCCAAGGGCTGGTCAGTGAAAGCAGGTAGGCCAAAACCAACACCACCAGCGACACGAAAGCCCGCTTGTTCCTGTAGAAACGGAGCAGGCGGTTCTTGGTCTCTGTGGTAATACGGATGTGCATCATTACGGTGCACAATATAATTTATTGTGGTTAGGATCGTCCGCCAAATTCGAAACCGGCGTCCTCGATAGCCTTTTTCAGGGCCGATTCATCCACATCATCAGCGTCGTGCCATTTTACGCGGAGCTCCTTGCTTGCTACGTCGGCCTCGGCAGACACTACGCCTTCCAGCATCCTGGCGGCCTTTTCCACGCAGGCTTTGCAGTGGCTGCAGGTCATTCCGTTAATACGGTAAACTGTGACACAATGCACATGTTCGTGCTCACCATCGCAATGATTATGTCCGCAATCGCAGTGTTCATGCTCGCCACAGCCGCATTCATGATCATGGTCATGTTCACATCCGCATTCACAGCAACCGCCGTGACAGCCGCAACCCTTGTGGGCAAACTTCGCATAAATCATGAGCAATGCAAGCACTCCTGCACAAACATAGTCGAACACGCCCAAAGCCCCGTGTCCATGACACTCCGCAGAAGCGTGAGGCAACATAGACGCGAGGAAACTATCCATAAAGAACGTATCCACGACAAAGCCAAAGAACATGGCACCGAAGGCGATAGACGTGAGGTAAGCCACAAGGGTCCGCTTACCAAAGGCCTTCCCTACCACCAGCATACTCGCTATACTCGTGGCAGGCCCCGCCATCAAAAGCACCAGGGCAGCACCTGGCGTAATGCCTTTCTCCACAAGAGCCAAAGCCAGCGGAATAGAACCCGTAGCGCAGGTGTACATGGGCATGGCAAGCACCAGCACCACCACCATACAAAGTAACGGATACTCGTGCAGGAACAAGAAGAAATCATTAGGCACAAAAGCCGCAATCAAGGCGCCCAACAACAAGCCGATAACCAGCCACTTGCTCACGTCGCCGATCATATTCACAAAGCCGTATTCGGTGGTGGCCCGCAGTTTCTCTACAAAACTTCTCTTCACTGGCTCGGATTCTGCAGAAAGCCCGCATTCGCAATGTCCGCATTCACAGCATTCTTCGTGTTCACATTCACAGTCGCCGTCGTGATGATCATGCTCATGGTTGTGCTCGTGTTCGTGGTAAGGCTGGTGTGCCTCTCCTATGACTTTTACGTCTGTATCGCTCTCGCCTCTAGTCAGCAGGTTGGTAAACACACCACCAAGCATAGCCGTCGCGAAGGCCGCCACCGGGCGAAGCACCGCAAAGGGCCCGCCCAAAAGGGAATAGGTAGCCAGAATGGAATCCACACCTGTGGCAGGCGTCGATATAAGAAAACTCACACTGGCACCCTTGCTGGCCCCCTCGTGCCTGAGGGCGATGGAGGTGGGAATCACGCCGCAGCTGCATATAGGGAGCGGAACGCCAAACAAGGCCGACCACAGCACCGACTTAAAATTCGGTTTAGAAATCTTCGGTACATACAGATGGTTCGGCACCCACACATGCAGGATTCCCGCCAGTAAAAACCCAAGCAGAAGGAACGGAGCCATCTCGGAAAAAAGCGTTACGAACTGCCAGAAAAACTTTTCCAGAATGTCAAGAAACGCGGGCATCTTAGGCTCCCTTCTTATGTAATATGTGGGCAAGGCCCGTCTTGAAAATCATGCCGATATGCTCATCGTCCAAGCTATAAAAGATGGTGCGGCCCGCCCGCCGCGGTTTCACCAACCCAGCCGTACGCAAGATTCGGAGCTGGTGGCTCACCGCGGACTGTCCCAGTTGCAACTTTTCAGCAATCTCGTTCACCGAAATCTCTCCCGACATGAGGATCTCGATAATGCGGATTCGGGTGGTGTCCCCGAAAAACTTGAAGAATTCGGACAGCTCGAAGAGGGTGTCCAGAGAAAGGTTTTTATCAATATATGAACAATCATTCATATTTTCATATATAGAAATATCTGGCGAAACCGTCAAGGGGTACGCCCGATTTGTGACAACCATCACAATCTGGATAGCCGGCATGGACAATTTATCCAAGCAAAAGCTAAAAAAACAGCGTTTTTCGGCAAATAACAAAGGTATTTTTGTGCAAAATGATTGAGTTTTCTGACACACAGGACTACCGGGACTTTCTGAAGGAGTACTACGACCGCAGGAAGGCGGAGATGCCCTTGTACAGTTACCGCATGATGGGCGACAAGCTGGGACTGGATTCCAGCTACCTCTATCGGGTGCTTCAAAAAAAGCAGCACCTTCCCGCCCATGCACTCCCAGCCGCCAAAGACATTCTGGCTCTTTCGGGCAGGCAGGCGGAATATTTTGAACTACTCTACTCTGCTGCAGTCACCAAGGACAAGGGCAAACGTGAAGAACTGATGGCCAAGGCCCTCTCCCTCCGCGACGTCCATCTCCACAGCCTGCAACAGGCCGAACTGAAACTCCTGGAAAACTGGTGGATTCCAGCTGTCCGCGCTTATCTAGAACTGAACGGCGGCGTAGTGAACCTGAAGCAGATAGCGAACGACATCTGCCCTCCCATTACGGAAGCCCAGGCCAAGGAGGCCATCGACACCCTGCTGGAAGTCGGACTTGTCAAGAAGATGGCTTCTGGCAAGCTGGCCCTGACCGACGCCCACCTTACCGTGGGTGGTCCTGAAAAAGCCAAGGTTGTCCGCCATTTCCAGAAAGAAGTCCTCCAGCTGGCCGGCGATTCCCTAGAGAATATCGACGTCAACCAGAGGAACGTCTCTACCCTCACCCTCTCCGTCGACCAGGCCTGCTTCGACGACCTTGGAGACATGCTCAAGGAATTTCGCCGTCTGGTCCAAAAAAGGGTGGACGGAGCCAAGAATCCAGACAGAGTAATGCAACTTTCCATGGCTTTTTTCCCTATAGCCCGCAAGAACAAATAAAAAAAGTATATTGGGACTATGGGACTGACGATGAAATGGACAAAATGCATAGGCGTTTCTGCACTAACCATGTTTATGGCGTGTTCAAACGACAGCAAAGATGTCGCCGCCGGGTCCCTTGAAACGGAAAATTCCATCGCGTTCCACGTCAAGCTTGCTGACGGAGGCGTAGCGGCAAAAGCCAAGGTTATCATAAACACCTCCGACTACCTGGTCTCCGACGCAAACGCTCCAGAACAGGATGAGCTCTTTACAGACAAGGATGGCATTCTTAAGTTGGACCGCCTTCACACCTTGCCCGAAGGAAACTATGTAGTAGAGGTCCGTAGTTCATTGGACAATACGGAACAGAAGGGTGTAGCCACATTTGATGTTCCCAAGAACATTCCCGACTCCGGAATAGTTGTTCCCGTAACGACCTCCCTACCCCATAGCCTCAGCGGAACAGTACAGACAAACAAATTCCCGGTCTGGATAAACATTCGGGGACTGGATTATGCGGTCCAAGTGGATTCTGACGGATCATACGAATTTGAGTCCCTTCCCGACGGCGAATTCGAGTTTGTCCTATTAAGCACGAACGAAGAAAATGACAAGCCTACCATCCTCGGAGCCGCAAATGTCTGCGTTGGATGCGACAAAAAGCCCGAAACCATCGTAGATACCACCTATACCGAAGTCATCATTCCCGATGAGGATTCATCAGAAACCCTAGTCCATTTCGTATTCGATGACTTCGAAAATGGCGTCGATGCCTGGTATCCTTCTCATTCCCCATATGCCACCGCCTTGCTGGAAAGTGCAGAAGCCGGCGAAGGACGCGAGGGTCTAGCAGCTCATTTCA
This sequence comes from uncultured Fibrobacter sp., assembly GCA_946402415.1. GTDB lineage: Bacteria > Fibrobacterota > Fibrobacteria > Fibrobacterales > Fibrobacteraceae > Fibrobacter. The sequence goes on along the minus strand of CAMIWK010000037.1, from coordinate 9,999 downwards.
TGTGTGAAAATGACTCCGCCTTCAACTGGGCCCTGATGGGACAATACCTGGGCGGAACGGTGGATATGAGCGAACTGGATTCCATCGTATTCTGGGCCCGTGGCTCTGTAGAAAACTACATTTCGTTCTCCTTCGATATCGTCAAGGAAGACTCGGCGGCAAACATCACCAGCGTCAAGTCCTGGACCCACATTGAACTAAGTGACCAATGGACACGCTATTCCTTCACTCCAGCAGATATGATCGAGGCCGACAACGACAATGGCGGAAATGTGGGTTGGGATGCCGTCAAAGACAGCGTCACCAACATCTCCATCTTCGGAGGAGCCGGGGGCGAATTCTGGATTGACGACATCGAAGTGTTTGGTTACGAAAAATTTACACCGAAAGAATAATTGGCTTTTTTAGCCCTCTTCCCCATTGACAAATTGTCCACGATAAGAACGGGTAAAAATCCCGTTTTTTTTATTGAAAGTCTAAATTTTAGACATAAAAAGATCATTTGAGGAGATTCCGATGAGAACGGGAATTGTTACGGGTCTAAAGCGAACGATCATTGCAGCAACAAGCCTTGCCACATTTGGCCTGGCCGACAACCCCATTTCTAGCTACCACTACCTTGCAGACCCTTCAGCGGCCTCTGACGGGGAAACCTTCTATATCCTGACCGATACGGACGACATGTGCGTCAGTTCAGACCCGTTTAACTACGATATTGTCGGACTATATGCCTTTACCTCCAAGGACATGAAAAACTGGACAGACCATGGCCTGATTTTCCGTTCAAAACGCGAATTTGAAACCTACCCGAACAACACATGGGCTTCAGGCATTGCCGTTAGGAATGGCAAAGTCTATATCGTATATCCCGATGGAGCAAGTGGTGTGGGAATGATTACAGCTCCAAGCATTGACGGTCCATACACCGACCCAATTGCCGAATCCTATGGCGGAACAATAAGGCAGATTGCAGGTTACTACAGAGATGGCAGTACCTATAATCCCATTATCGCCATATTCAACGGGTGTGACGACATAGAGCACTGCTTTGATCCCGGCATCTTTTTTGATGATGATGGCTCCGGTTACGTGATTTTTGGTGGTGGTAGTGCGAATTACCAAAAGCGCCCAATCGGTAACAATTTTGACATAGTCAAATTTACCGATCAAGACGGCAAGATTACCATCGACAAGAATTCTCTCACGCGTATCCAAGCACCGGGTTCGTTCGAAGCGCCCTACCTGCACAAATACAATGGCAAATATTACCTCAGTTTCAACAACGACAAACAGATTATTGACTACGGCATATCCACCAGCATTACCGGGCCATATTCCTACGAAGGCGAAGTCATTCCTGCCATTTGGCAAGTTCCTGGAGCCAACAACAGAGGAGGCAACAACCATCAAGGTTTTGCCAAATTCAAGAACCGATGGTATGCCGTCTATCATGACCGCCGGCTGGTGTCCGCAAGCGAGCATCCTGTTTCCTGCAGCAAGAGCGAAGGATGTGTAACCGACCCCGAACCAGGAAACCACAGAAGCGTATCCATAGATGAGATCACATGGAACGGCGATAAAATGGTTCCGCTTACCTTCACTAACGATGGTCCTGAGCAGATTGGACATTTCGACCCGTACCAAACCTACAAGGCCATTACCAGTTCCAAACAGCGCAACATCCGCAGCCGCACCGACTGGACAAAGGGACAGCCTGTAAAACACGTGTTGACGCCCCTCGCCTCCAAAGAATCCTGGATTCGCGTTTCCGGTGTGGACTTCGGCTCAGGGGCCACAAGCTTTATCGTGACCGCCGCAAGCCTCACCAGCGGAAACTCTATCGAGATACGCAGCGGGTCCCCTGAAGGCACGCTGGCCGGAACCTGCGAACTCCCACAAACAGGAAACAACGTACAGGATGAAACCGGATGGAGAAACTACGAGACCACAGAATGTTCTGTAACGGGTCTCTCCGATATTGTAGAACAACTGTTCCTAGTATTCAAGGGCGCACAGGACTCCACTATGGGCATCCTAGAATGGGAATTTACAAATGGCCCCGGCGAACCCCAAAAGCCCTTCAACGCAACGAACACACCATGGTCTATTCTTGAAAAAATCGAAGCCGAAAATTTTGACATCCCGGGTAAAGGAAAAGGCAACGATTCCTATAAGGAATCAAAATCCACCGAAGACGGAGATTCCGATTACCGCACAGGAACGGGCGTAGACCTGTACAAGAGGGGCTCAGGCATCGTTGTAGGCTACAACGATGAGGGAGACTGGCTCGAATACACCGTCACTATTCCAGAAGCCGGCGATTATACATTCTATGCGGCCGTTGCAGCCGACCACGCAGGCGGTAGCTTTAAGATGTCTCTGGATGGCATCGACATAACCGATGAAATAGCCGTCCCTGCAAACAAAGAAGAGCCCATAGAAGGGGAAGAAGAAAATTACAACGACTACAACAAGGTATTTGCCAATGTAACCTTCTCTGGAGAACAAGTCGGAGAGCATGTTCTGCGCTTGACCATAACCGGTGTTTATTTCGACATTGACTACTTCAACTTCGTAAAGGGCAAGGATGCACCTGACAACGCTCCTATTGGCAGTCAAAGTGAGGGTTCATCATCTTCAACTTCATCATCTGTAAGTTCATCATCTGCAAATTCAACAAATGTTAGCTCTTCCGATACGGCCAACGAAATTGGCAGCTCGTCTTCTATAGCTGAAAAGGACAAGCCCGAAGGGGAAAACTCAACGGCTATTTTCGGAGAAATTACTCAGTTTAGCAAAAAAACAGGTGAAGTGTACAATGTATTTGACCTAAAGGGAAATAATCTATCGACATTCACAGCAAAAGATATAACGGATGCAACGAATTTATGGAAAAATGGTCTAGTCAATGGCAGCAAAAAAGCTAATGGCGTGTACATCATCCGAAACATCCGGAACGGAAAAACAAGTAAAATACAAAAGATTGAAAAATAGGCAATGTTGTGAAAAAACTTCACTTGGCATTCATTACTTTAGCCCTGCCCCTCCTCTTGCAGGCCGCTCCAGACCCCAACTTCCACATCTACATTGCCTACGGGCAGTCCAATATGGCTGGGGCTGGCGCCATACGCAGTGGTACAGATGACATTGAACATTCTCGTTACAAGATGTTCGCAACTACAGTATGCACGCAACTGGGGCGGTACAACGTGGGCGAAGTCTACCCCGCCAAGCCACCCATATTCCACTGTAACGAAGGCCTGTCAGTGGCCGACTGGTTCGGACGCTACCTGGCCGATAGCCTACCCGGTATCACGATAGGCGTTATCCCCGTAGCTGTGGGCGGCACAAAGATTGAACTTTTCGACAAGGATAAGTATACCGCATTCCTAAATAGCCTCGACTTGCCCAATGATCAATACCTCCTAAATTGGGCACAAGATTATGGTTCAGATGGCAATGCCCACGCCAGAATTGTTGAAGTTGCAAAAGAAGCCCAGAAAGTGGGCGTCATCAAGGGAATCATCTTCCACCAGGGCGAATCGGGGGCCATGGAAGGCAACGACTGGAGAGCCGAAGTCAAGAAAACCCGCGATGACATCTTGGAGGCCCTGAATCTGAGCGCAGACACTGTGCCGTTCCTTGCAGGTGAATTGGAAGATGAAGCCGCCGGCGGGTGTTGTAGCTGGGCTTCCAAAAACCTGATTGACAAATTGCCCGAAGTAATGGACAATACCTACATCGTATCCTCTGCAGGGCTTTCCGGCAACGGAATTGATCAGTTCCATTTTAGCAGCGAGTCTTACCAAGAATTTGGACGCCGCTATGCCGAAGAAATGCTCAAGCACATAAAGCTCGAACCCGTAGAAGTTACACCACAGCTTCCCTTCAATGCCACAAATACCCCCTGGACAATCCCCGGGAAAATCGAGGCCGAGGACTTCGATATTCCAGGGACAGGTTCGGATGGCAATTCTTACAATGATTCCGATCCTGATAATAATCAGGGAAAAAGTACCTATCGTGAAGGTATCGGAGTTGACATTAAGGATTTGGCAAGTGGTGGCCATGCCATAGGCTGGAATGCAAACAATGATTGGCTGGAATATACAATCAATGTTTCTGAAACTGGCAACTACACCCTATATGCTGCAGTTTCCGGCGAGGGGGGACGTATGGTTTTCTCGTTGGACGGCAACCAAATCGGCGATACAGTTAACGTATCAACGGACAATGCCGCCGAAGTTGATACGGTCAGCGAAGAAGCATATAGCGATTTCTACAAGGTAAAGACAAATGTAAGGCTCGAATCCGGGGAGCATATTCTTCGAATGACCGTCGCCCAGCAATGGTTCGATCTGGACTATATCAATTTTGTCAAGGGAGAAAATGCTCCTGATGACTCCCCCATCGACAATACAGATGAAAGTTCTAGTTCAACAGCGCAAAATCCATCCAGCAGTTCCACACAGCCCTCCAGCAATTCCGCGGAAAACCCAGGCAGTTCCGCCGGGTCAGCTGAAAACAACGAAAAAAATGAAATTTCCGACGCCAGTACAGAAGCCATTATCGGCATCGCAGAACCAGGACTGTCCGCCGCTCCAAAGGTCTACAAGCTCTACACCCTGAAGGGGGAACTTCTACGACAGTCCAAAGGGACGCAGGTTTCTACCAAGGGGCTAAACAAGGGTATTTACCTGCTTCAGGAACAGAGCGGGACATCAAAAACGGCTAAAATGGTCCAAATTCGATGAATATTTACAAAGGTTTACATTTCTTTGGACAAATTGTCCAAGGAAAAAGGGCAAATAAGTCGCGAAAAACCCCGTATCTAAGGTAAATTTTAAAGAAAAACAGAAGGAGTCCCTCATGACCAAGCGTGGGCACATTTTCAGCAGATTATTGTTTCTAGGATTGGCATCAGCCGCCATTTCTATGTCAAACGCCGCCTTGGCCGATGGTGGTGCCAAGTTCCTCGGCAACATCACCACGGGAGGAACGATCCGCAACGATATGGGCGATTACTGGAACCAGATTACACCCGAAAATGGCTGTAAGTGGGGATCCATCCATTCCCTCTCCAACGGCATGAGCGGAACAAGTGTGTTTAATTGGGATAATTACGACAAATGTGCTGGCGCTTACGAGTGGGCAAAAGAAAAACCCGGTGAACGTCATTTCAAATTCCACGCCCTAGTTTGGGGATCCCAATACCCAAGTTTTCTGTGCAAAAAGAAAAACCCAAGCATTACCGTTGAAAAGACACGAGAATATATTACTGAATGGTTTGACGCCGTTGCAAAAAGATTCCCTGACCTTGAATATATCGATGTAGTAAACGAGGCGATTTGGTCCGGCAATAATTACCACTCCGGCTATCTCGCTCCAGCCGAAGGTGCCGAAGGCGTCAGCACAGATGACGCCGCATGCGGTGGTTCCTACATTATCGAGGCTCTCGGTGGCGACAGTATAGTGAACGGTAAGCACCAATACAACTTTATCACCAATGCCTTCAAAATGGCCCATGAACGTTGGCCAAATGCAGTCCTCATTTACAATGACTACAATACACTTTCATGGCAAATGAACGAAGGTATCGAACTTGTCCAGACCATTCTCAAGAACGGTGCTCCCGTAGATGCATACGGTCAGCAGGGCCACGATTGCAAAGACCTCCGCGCAGAAGACTGGACAGACCAATGGGGCAACAAACAGCTAAGTTTCTCAAATAGGCTGAAAAAAATCCACGAAGAAACCGGTCTTCCCCTGTTTATTACCGAATATGATATCGGAGAAGCAAATGACGAAGCCCAGAAGAATGTCATTGCACAACAAATCCCCTTTTTGTGGGAAACCGAGTGGATTGCCGGTATCACCATCTGGGGATATATCGACGGAGCAACTTGGCGTGACAACACTGGGTTAATGAAACCCAACGGTGATGTCAAATCGAATCCTAACGTCTCCGCCACAAACCGAGCCTCAATGAACTGGCTCGTGCAGTACTTTAGCGAGCACCTGAACGACGGCAAAAACACCACAGGTATGGGCGGTGGAACCGTCGTAGATCCTGTTCCTCAGAAGCCCTTCAACTCCACCAACACCCCATGGGCCATTCCCGGCAAAATTGAGGCCGAAGACTTCGATATTCCGGGTAAAGGGAGCGGCAATGACTCCTATAAAGAATCAAAGTCCGCCGAAGACGGAGATTCCGATTACCGCGCCGGAACTGGCGTAGACCTGTACAAGAGGGGTTCAGGCATTGTCGTAGGGTACAACGATGAGGGTGACTGGCTCGAATACACCGTCAATATCCAAGAAGCCGGCAATTATACATTCTTTGCAGCCGTTGCAGCCGATCACGCTGGCGGTAGCTTTAAGATGTCTCTAGACGGTATCGACATAACCGATGAAATAGCCGTCCCTGCAAATAAAGAAGCTGCCGTAGAAGGTGAAGAAGAAAATTATAATGACTACAACAAGGTATCAGCAAATGTAACCTTCTCCGAAAATCAAGTCGGTGAGCACGTTCTGCGTTTGACCATAACCGGTGTTTATTTCGACATTGACTACTTTAACTTTGTAAAGGGCCAGAATGCCGAAGATGACGTTCCCCTCAACAGCTCAACATCGACGAACAACAGCAGTTCTTCAACTTCAAACAACCCGAATTCTTCTACGTCGAATAATCCGAACACCTCTACGTCGGACAATCCGGGCAACTCTACGTCGGACAATCCAGGAAACTCCACCTCGGATAATCCAGGCTATTCCACGTCAGACAACCAGAATTCTTCTCTCTCCGGTGAAGGCGAGGCCGAATCTTCCGTCAACGGAGCCGAAGGCAACACAGAAGATCCTGCCGCCATCGGAAACAACATTCACATGGCAACACATAGCCTTACCGACTACGACATCATCGACATCCATGGCGTACGCATCGGCCGCCTGAGCGCTTACAATGCGCATCAAGCCATTGAAATCGCCAGGTACAGCAACACCATTAAGTCTTCTGGTATTTATTACATCCGCTCCAGGGCCACGGGCAAAATCCAGAGCCTGCGGATAGTACGCTAGAAATCACACACAAAACACCCAAATCCCAAATGCTCCGGAACGAAAGTTCCGGGGTATTTTTTACCCTTCTGTCATGCCCGCGCAGGCGGGCATCTCTGATTTATACCGAAATATTGAAGTTTATTTTTTTTATTTTTTACAAGATGAAAGAACCCGCGGAGCATAAGCAAGAAAAGGAAAAGTGTATCCTCGTAGGGATTGCCACTCCGAAGGTCCGCCCCTGGCTTGCCCAGGAGCAACTTGCGGAACTGGGCCGCCTTGCCGAGACCGCCGGAGCCATCGTTACAGCCACATACCTACAGCGGGTCCAGAACTTTAGCCCCGCCACCCTCATCGGCGAGGGCAAGGTAGAAGAAATCAAGCATGCACTTACCCAGCTAGACGCCAAGATGGTGGTGTTCGACGATGACCTTTCGGGTTCCCAGGTGCGCAACCTGGAACAGCGACTGCCGGGAATCAAGGTGCTGGACCGTACAGGGCTGATTTTGGACATTTTCGCCAAGCACGCCATCACGGCAGAAAGCCGCCTGATGGTAGAAGTGGCTCAGCTCCAGTACATGATGCCCCGCCTCACCCGTGCCTGGACCCACCTTTGCCGCCAGCACAATGGAGGCATCGGCACCAAGGGCCCCGGCGAAACCCAGCTGGAAACGGACCGTCGCATGATCCGCAAGCGCATCCAGGAACTGAAAAAGAAACTGGCCAAAATCGAAGATGCCCGGGAAAGCCAGGCCGAAAAGCGTAACGACATCTTCCAGGTGGGAATCGTAGGCTACACCAACGCCGGAAAATCCACCCTGACAAACCGCCTCACCGGAGCAGACGTGTACGTAGAGGACAAGTTGTTCGCCACGCTGGACAGCACCACCCGTAAGCTCTACCTGGACGGAGAGAACATTATCCTTTCGGACACGGTTGGTTTTATCCGCAAGCTCCCCCACAACCTTATCGAGACTTTCAAGAGCACCTTGGGCGTAGCGGCCCATGCAGACTGTATCTTGGAGGTGGTAGACGGTTCCGCTCCCGACTACCGAGAACACTTGGAAGTGACCCATAAGACTTTGGAAGGCATCATCGACGAAAGCACACCCCGCATTCGGGTATTCAACAAGGTGGAAATCGCCGACGAGGCACGTCGAACCGAGCTTTTGCAGAACTACCCGGAGGCCATCCAGATCAGTGCCAAGGAGAATATCGGCATGGAGCGGCTCCGCAAGGAATTCAGGGACCAGCTGGAACGCTGGAAAGAACGCCGAACCGCCCGAGAAGCCGAAGAAAAGGAACGTGCCGAGGCGGCGTGGCCGGAGGAATAGATAAGAATGTCATCCTGGAGCCGTAAGGCGACGGGATCCAGGGTGTGCAATGTTATTGTGGGATGAAGGATGAATAAACAAGAATTAAAAGAAAAATACGGTAAGAAGCGGGTGCCACACGAATGGCGCGGGACAGACAGGTTCACCGCCCTGGTCACCACCTTCTTTGGCTCGGGAATGTCGCCCAAGGCTCCTGGAACTATGGGAAGCCTCGCTGCGGCCGTAGTGGCCTACCCTATGGCCATTTTAGCAGTCTATTCTGGTTTTACTATCGGCTGGGGCGGATTATCCCACGAAACCGAAGAATTTTGGATGAACGGACTTCTTTCAATCATTCTTCAGCCGCACAACGCAACAATGAGCGGATTGAGCCCCATTTTTTTTATTGCAGCCATTGTGGTGTTCTTCGGTGCAATCCCCTTTGTGAACAAGGCCATGCGGGATACGGGAACAGAGGACCCGGGCTGGATCGTAATCGACGAGGTCTGTGGAATCTTCATGACATTTGCATTTATCAGCCCTGTCTGGATAAAATATCTCCCCTTCATCATACTTCCTTTGGGCTTCGGGCTATTCCGTTTCTTTGACATCCTTAAACCATTGGGTATCCACCGATTCGAGAAATTTCCCAAAGGGTGGGGGGTCATGGCCGATGACCTCTTGGGAGGAATCTATGCTGGACTGACATTGATGATACTTACTATTCCCATAAGTTTCATAGGCACACTTCTTCATCTCGCATTCTTGTTAGGTCCTGATTACCATGACTAACTTAAAACGCCTGCTCTTATTGCTGTTTTTTGCCTTTGTCACTTTTGCCAATGCAGAGGTTATAAACGCTAGGCCTTCTGTTAACGGCAAACTCCACGTTCAAGGCACCGACCTTTTCGACGAGCAGGGTAATCAGGTGGTTCTGAAAGGGGCAAGCACCCACGGACTCACCTTGTCGAAGAAAATGCACACTCTGCAGGTTACGGGAACGGTGGTTGCCATCCGGAATTCGTGCAATCCCGCGGTTCCATGTGTCTATACCGTCGAAATTCTGGACTTTGGCGTGCAAAAGGACGAATACATCCAGATGCTCTATGACCGCACGACTACACTTCCCCAGAGGCTCCAACTGAGTAACGGACTTGTGGACAACCTGTGGAACAACATCGGGCATAGGATTGTGGCCAGGTAATTTTTCTATCTTTGAGCCCGAAAATTTAAGAGGTAACCATGCTTTTCAATTTCGACATGATCCAGGGCGTCTATGCCCGCATTCCCGCCCGCGTTGAAGCTGCCCGCAAGCAGCTGGGCCGTCCGCTCACCCTCGCCGAAAAGATTATCTACAGCCACCTGATCGATGGCGCCGAGAACAGGACTTACGAACGCGGCAAGGATTTTGCCGAATTCCACCCCGACCGCGTTGCCATGCAGGACGCAACCGCCCAGATGGCCCTTCTCCAGTTCACCACCGCCGGCAAGTCCCGCGTAGCGGTGCCGAGCTCCGTGCACTGCGACCACTTGATTATCGCCCGCGAAGGTGTCGAAAAGGACCTCCCCCGCGCTAAGGAAGAAAGCAAGGAAGTGTACGACTTCTTGCAGTCCGTCTCTGCCAAGTACG
>CAMIWK010000036.1 GCA_946402415.1 uncultured Fibrobacter sp. | reverse complement strand
TAAAAATATCCGTTAATAAGTTTTTGATTAATGTGAATATATTGTGAATTTAGTTTAGGGGACTATAATGTTTGCGATTGCTACGCTGGAAAGATATTAAGGAATGCAATCGCTACATCCTGGGGCTCGACAATGAAAATACACAGGTGTATTTTCGCTGTACTCGCCCTGCGGATGTTTGCTCCTTCGGAGCCAGCTTGCTGCACCTCGGAAATGTCGGCAAACAAGTTTGTCGCCGCTTCCTCGGTTTGCAAACGTTTCACGTGAAACTTTTTTTCTATGCCCGCGACCTTAAACTTCCCTAAAGAAGATTACCGCGTCTACGAATCCGAGGGTCTTGTGGTTGAAAGCGCCAGGGAGCCTGCAGAGTTCCCGGAACCCGAGACTTTCCCATAAATGCATGGCGGCGGTATTTGTGGAAATTACGTAGTTGAACTGGATGGCCTTGAAGCCCATATCATGTGCTCGGGCTATACAGTCCTCGCCCATCTTACGACCGATACCTTTCCCCCTTGCTTTCGAGGATACCATGAAGGAGGCATTGGCCACATGACTTCCACGGCCCCGGTGGTTCGGGATAATCTTGTAGAACCCGAGAATCTGATCATTCTCTTCCATAACAAAGCTTGAGACTCCCTTGCCGAACCAGTAGTCGAAGGCATCCTGGTCGGTGGCGTTTTCTTCGAAGTCATAGGTGTCGCCGCCCTCGATTACCTGTCGGAAAATCGGGAGCATCTGGGTAAAGTCATCGGGATTCGCTTTTCGAATGAGCATAGAATAAATTTCCTAGTGGATGATTATACTATATAATATAGCAAATCCGCTCCACTTATAACTTCATGGCCTCATATTGCATACAGGAATGTATGGATTCCCGCTCTCCTTATAGTCGTTCGAGGATGACGTAGGAAGAGGCATTCTACACTCCACACCTCGACCCTCCCCTCCCACGTCATCCTGGAGCCGCAGGTGACGGGATCCATACTTTTTATTCCTGCGTATACCTAACCTTTAGTCTCTATTCACTGGATCCCTTCCCGCGAAACGAGTTCGGGGTCGAGGATGACGTTAGAAGAAACATTCCACTTTAATATCACTCCGCACCCCACATTAATTATATATATTTCTCCTGGGGGTCCTATGATCGAAATCGAAGTTATCCAGGGCGACATCACAAAGCTAGAGGTGGATGCCATTGTGAATGCGGCGAACTGTTCGCTGCTGGGTGGCGGTGGCGTGGACGGCGCAATCCACCGGGCGGCAGGTCCTGAACTTTTACGGGCCTGCATACCGCTGAACGGTTGCGAGACGGGCAAGGCGAAAATCACCCCAGGGTTCAGGCTCCCGGCAAGGTTCGTCATCCATATTCCGGGCCCCATCTATCGGGACGGCCTGCACGGCGAACCCGAGCTTCTAGAATCCTGCTACAGGAGCTGTCTCGATTTGGCCGAGGAGAACGGCTGCGAGACTGTCGCCTTCCCGGCGATTTCCACCGGAGTCTACGGATACCCCTGGGAAGCTGCCACCGAAATAGCCGTTCGGACGGTTCGGGAATACCCAGCTCAAAAGGTCAAGAAGGTCATCTTCTGCTGTTTCAATGCAGAGATGGAAAGGATTTATAGGGAAACGATTTAATTAGGAATGCGAAACACACTTCACAAGGACAATCATATGGAAGAAGTCAAAAAATTTATCAAGGAATGCGGTGCCTATTTTTTGGCAACGGTAGATGGTGACCAACCCAGGGTGCGCCCCTTCGGGACCATCGAAATTTTCGAGGGCAAACTCTATATCCAGACCGGCAAGTCCAAGGACTGCTCCAAGCAGATCCAGAAAAACGGCAAGGTGGAAATTTGCGCCATGAACGCTGCCGGTAACAAGTGGTTGCGTCTGGCAGGGACTCTTGTGCGGGATGACCGTCGCGAACCCAAGGTCCACATGCTGGAAAATTACCCCGAGCTCAAGTCCATGTACTCTCCCGACGACGACAACACCGAGGTCCTCTACTTCAAAGACGCCACCGCCACATTTTATTGCTTTACGGAGGCGCCACGAAAAGTGACGTTCTGATTCTTCTAATTGTTGATAAAATTTCTAAACAAACTATTAACAAACGAGCGCCGCAGATAAGCGATGTTTTTATTTTTGTGGATATGATATGAATAAAAAACCACAGTATTTCCACAAGTGCATGATGTTTTGCTATAAAAATAAATGTTTCACGTGAAACAAAAACAATTTCTGTGGATATCGTGTTTGGTATGGAGAAAACCAGCCAAACGCCCGTAACATTTAATAAACTATATATAAACATTGTATTAACATCTGATGCCAAAAATATTTATGGGGAAAATTGCTGTTTGACCGATGGAAACTGTCGCTGTTGATAGATTTTTACTTCTATATTTGGCGAAAAATACCCTTATAAACGGCCCTCGTGAAACAATTATTGACCATCTTTCTGCTTGTCGCGACCCTTGTCGGGGTGGTTTTGGGGGAGGAACCGCAGGTCGACGATCAACCGGCCGTCTCGAAATTCCGGGAACGGATTTCGCTCCGCTTCTTGTGCGACTACAACTTCATGATGATCAAGAATACTGCTTACGGTGACGAGCCCCTCTCGTCTAACCGGCCCGTGGACGTGGGCATCGGGTTTGGCTACGACAGCCTGTTCACCCTGTTCGGTACTCCATGGGATATTTCATTTGACTTCAAGTACGGCCTCCCCTTTACCACCAGCAGCGGACATTCCGACTCCAAGACCTTCGAGACTGGCCTGGACCTTTTTCCGGGGGACTGGTGGCTTACTGCAAAAGTTCGCTATTACAGCGGTTTTGCCCAGAACCTGGAAGACAGCGACGATGACAGTTTTATAGACCTTACGGTGTTCGACATGTACTTTTCCGTGCTCTGGATGGCCACCGCAGGCGGCAGGTTTGCCCCCAGGAGCGCCTACTTTTTGGACCGCCGGCAGAAAAGTTCGGCAGGGAGCATGGTTATCGGCGGGCGCCTGCAGCACAATTATGCCGAGGATAAAGACGGCGTGCTGGGTTACGAAGACGACAAGCGGGACATTACCAGCTTTTGGGGAGACGTGGGCTACACCTACACCTTCGTTTTCGACAACGGGTATTTCTGGAACCTCTGGGGTGTTGTGGGTGTGGCTTACGGTCGCGAGTACGCCGATGACGGGAATTTGCTGCTGCCCGAGGCCGACATGAAAACCGCCCTGGGTTACATCGGTGAAAAATGGTCGTGGAACGTGGTCCTCAAGTGCGGGTATTCCATTATTGCCCTTGGTAAGCATCTCGAGGAGAAATTCGTCTCAGCCTTTGAAATCCTGGTGGTGCGCAGGTTCTAGTTTCATTTTTCTTGCTATATTTAAGGCACCCAATACATCAACTCCAACATCAAGGCGTAATTATGTCTGATCGTTTTATCGTGACCGGCAACTTCACCGATGATCCGTTCGCCATCGACATGGCCCAGTACATCGGTCTTCGTGAAGACATTTCCGACGTGGTCTCCCTGAAGACCTTCGCAAACTCTGAATTCTGCCCCCGCTACGGCCTGGACGTAGACGATATGGAACATATCGGCCGTCGCCTGGAAGGCAAGATTGTCTTGATTTGCTCGGTCTCGAACCACGAACGCAGCCGTAACGACTACGCCATGCGCAACTGCATCCTCGCCCGCGCTGCCAAAGACAACGGCGCCGAGCAGGTGGTGCTGGTGGAACCCGACCTGTTCTACAGCGCACAGGACCGCGGTCCGCATCGCGTGGGCCCTCTCGAGAAGGACCGCCCGGATACAGACCTGAAGAAGTTTGACGGCCAGGCCTTCACGAGCCTTCTCTATGCTGAACTTCTGAAGAAGTCCGGTGTGGATGCCGTGGTGACCGTCCACAACCACAGCGTCAAGGTGCAGAACCTTTTTAACGAAATTTTTGAAGGCAACTTCCACAACCTGATTCCGACAGACGTCTACGCTCACTACATTAAGAGCAGCAATTTTGTTCAGACCGGCAAGGACGGTAACAACCTGGTAATTGTCTCTCCGGATAAGGGCGCCCGTCCCTTTATGAACGCCGTGTTTGACGCTCTGCAACTGCCCGAGTGCAAGCGCGTGGTAATGGATAAGGTCCGTACTGGCGAACGCGAAATCAGCATGACTTTCAACCCGGAACTTTCCGATATCAGCATCGAAGAAATTCAGGGCAAGGACGTGATCGTGTTTGATGACATGGTGCGTACCGGTACTACCATTGTGCAATGCTGCGAACACATCAAGAAGGGCAACCCCAACCGCGTGTGCTTTGGCGTGACCCACTTCCATACCAGTCCCGAGGCCCGCGAAAAGCTGAACAGCCCTGCCATCGATGAAATCCTCACCACGTCTACGCTCCCCGACATCATGAACCGTGACTGCCAGGGCCGCCTGCGCAAGAAGCTCACCGTGATGAAGCTGGGTAAGTGGATTGCCCGTCACGTGATGCAGATGTACGGCTTGGATGACGGCCGTTTCGAGAAGGACTTCTACAAGATCGATATGTCCTCCAAGAACCCCCGTTGGCCCCCTGTGTTTTTCTAATCTATTCAACGGCTTATAGGTATTCATGTCCGCAAAAGTGACCAGCAGCGATAAGGTAGAGACGCTATTCCCGGAAACTCCTATCCGTAGGATCATTACGCCTATGGAACGCCTGATGAAGGTGGAGACTACGGGCGGTATCGTGCTTATCATCATGACTGTGGCCGCCCTCTTGTGGGCGAACCTGAGTCCCGAGACGTACCACCATTTCTGGCACTTGCCCTTATCGCTTACTATTGCAGGCTGGGTTGGTGTTGCGGATTTGCACTGGTTCATCAACGATGCCCTGATGACCATCTTCTTCTTCAACATCGGTCTCGAGGTAAAGGGGGAGATGACCTACGGTGAGCTGCACGACCCGAAGGCGGCGAGTCTCCCGATCATTGCGGCGGCTGGCGGTATGCTGTTCCCGGCGTTGATATACCTAATACTTTGCCCCGGTGGCGAAATCAGCGCCGCCCGAGGTTGGGGAATCCCTACAGCTACCGATATTGCTTTTGTGGTGGGCTGTATGGCGATTCTTGGCAAGAAGATTCCCCACGCATTACGCGTGATGATTCTAACCCTTGCCATTGCAGATGACATCGGTGCAATCCTTGTGATTGCTATCGGTTACCCCAGCGGCGATGGAATCAATTTTGCAGCCCTCGGTGCAGGCATTGGACTACTGGCGCTTATCAACGTGATGTTCCGCATTGGCGTGCGAAACCTGTATTTGCACGGCATTGTCGGCATCGCGGTCTGGGCATTCTTTGTGAAGAGCGGTGTGCATCCGACAATTGCGGGTGTGCTGCTGGGGCTTTCTGTTCCGGCGAAGGCGGTTCTTGCGAGTGGCAAGTTGGCGCACTTTGCAGAGAACGTAGGCGACAAGCTTTCGGGTGAATCTAAGGATCGTAACGAAAAGTACGAAGTGTTTACGCTGCTCAAGCGTGGCGCCCGCGAAAGCATTCCCATGCAGGAACGTCTTTTCAAACCTTTGGTGCCCTGGGTGAACTTCTTTATCATGCCGCTGTTCGCCCTCAGCAATGCGGGTGTCGAAATCAAGCTTGGTGGCGTTGAGGTTCCCGTGATGGGTGCCGTGGCTCTTGCCCTCGTGTTCGGTAAGCCTATCGGCATTTTCCTGTTCAGCCTGCTTTCCGTTAAGATTGGAATTTCCAAGAAGCCTAGCTATTCTTGGAAAGTTCTGTGGGGTGGTGGCATGCTGGCTGGTATCGGCTTTACTATGGCGCTGTTCGTGGCGGGGCTTGCCTTCGACGTGGGCGATCGTCAGGACTCCGCGAAGTTAGGCATTCTGCTGGGCAGCTTCAGTGCGGCAATTCTTGGTACCATCTACATGAGCATCGTTTCCAAGCCGCATCATACTGATGCTCCTGCCGAGAATCACGAATAAAGTAATTTATCTGCGACAACATTTCTTATAAACAAAAAAAGGCCTGCACTAAAGTGCGGCCTTTTTAAATGGAGCTTTGGGTGATTAGTCTCTAAACTTCACCTGCTTGGAACCGGCAACGACTTCACCGATCTGTACCCACTTTTCGCCCTTGGCTTCCAGGTGGGCGACTACTTCGGCCTTGTCGGAGGGGTCGATGAATATGAGCATACCCATACCCATATTGAATGTATTGTACATCTCGTCCTTTTCCACAGAGCCGGCCTGCTGGATGAGCTTGAAGATCATCGGAGGATCCCAGGTGGTGCGGTCGATGATGACATCTACGTTGTCCGGGAGGATACGGGGGATGTTGCCCTGGTAGCCCGAACCGGTGATGTGGGCGAGGCCTTGGATAATCTTCTTGTTGCAGAGGTCGATAAGGCTCGGGTAGTAGCTGCGGTGGGGCATGGCGAGAGCTTCGCCAATCGTCTTGTCCATGCCATCGACAAGAGTATCCACCTTGTAGCCGGCCACGTCGAACAGAACCTTGCGGGCCAGGGAGTAACCGTTTGTATGCAGACCGGTAGAAGGCAGGCCGAGGATGATGGTGCCCGGCTTGATCTTCTTGCCGTCGATAATGTTTTCCCGCTCCACGACACCCACGATGGTGCCGGAAATGTCATAGTCGCCCGGTCCGTAGAAGCCCGGCATTTCGGCAGTTTCACCGCCAATCAGCACCAGGTCGTTTTCGCGGCAGGCCTTGGCCATACCGGCTACCAGCTTGTCCATAACGCCCGGTTCCAGACGGCCCGTAGCCACGTAGTCCAAGAAGAACAGCGGGCGTGCGCCCTGCACTAGAATGTCGTCGCAGCAGTGATTCACGATGTCCTGACCGGGCAGTTCGTGAGTGCCCATCTCGATGTCGACCTTGAGCTTGGTGCCCACGCCGTCCACGGAACTCACGAGGACGGGGTCCTTCATGCCCAGGTGGTTCAGCGTAAACAGGCCGCCGAAGTTGCCCACGTCGCCCAAAACGCCTTGGTTGAATGTAGTACGTACGGATTTCTTGACACCGACCATGGCTTCGTCAGCTCGGGCCAGGGAAACTCCTGCGTCTGCGTAATTCATCTTTTTTCCTTCGCTCCCTTGGGAGCATGTGTACGCCCTTCCTTACTGGGCGCTTTGTTTTTCATCAATATTTCTCAGAGCATCGAGAATGAGGCTCGTGGTGTCGGACATCTGGTTGATGTTCACGGTATCCGGCATCAGGTGGGTATCCAGCTTGAACAGCGTGTCATCACCCCAGGAGAGCAGCTTCTCCAGAGCGTCCGGCCCCGCCAGTTTGCCGCACTTGGCGCAGCAGATACGACCGTCCTGGAAGGCGATGAATCCCTTGCCTGCATTGCTCTCGAACATCACGGTTCCGGTGATGCGGCTCTTTTCCATAGTCTGGGCAAAGTCGATAAAGGGGAGCACCTTGCCCGAGGCCAACAGGGAAAGCCTTTCGAATTCGTCGATGGCCTTGTTCTTGGCGCGAAGACGGCCTGCTACCACCTTGTAAAGGTACACCATGATGCTCGGGTTCTTTTCCAGGAAGGCCACGAACTCGTCACGGGGGATAATCAGTACCGTGCAACCGTCTTCGGCGGCAATCACCGTATTGCTGGTAGGCTCGTTGCAGATGATGGACATCTCGCCAAAGCATCCGCCACTTTCGATGTAGGCCAGCACGCTATAATGTCCATCGGGTAAAATCTGCCCACAAATCTGGGCACGGCCGCTTTGCAGTACGCAAAAGGCCTGGCCTTCGGAATTGCCGTTGATAATAATTTCGCCCGCGTCGAACTCGCGGATCTGGGCGTTCAATAACAAAAAGTCGGCGCAGTCCCTGGGGACCTGCTGTAAAAACGGCGTTCCCGAATCATAGGACGTCGCAATCCAGTCGCCAATACCTGTATGTTGCTTCATGATGCTAAAAATTAAAAATATTCCTGTACCAGCGGGAAGAGCCCTCCGTACCATCAACCTTTTCGGCACCTTTCCCGCTGTTTATCGCCCAGATGAAATCTTCCAGCACCTTTTCTGGTTTGGCTACGGCACTCTCGTAGAAGTCGTTGCCGCCACCGGGCCCCTTGCGTCCGTCGTTCTGGAACACACGTTTTTCCCTGAACGCCTTGATGCCTGCCACTCGGGGTTCCTCGGCGAGGATTTCCTCGGCGGTAGAGAACATTCCCGGATTGAGCCACACATCGACGGAGTCCGCCAGCGCCACGACTTGCTCCAGCGTGAAACGCAGCTCTCTGCTGGAATCCCTTGCCCACAGGTAGCACCCCCCTGCATCTCGGATAAGCTCGGCCGTGTAGCTCTGCCCGCCGGGCGCAAACCACGTGCCGGCATAGCTCATACCCGCGAGTACACGGGGGCAGGCCTCCCCCTCGCTCGCACGGTGTTGCTCGCTACCCCCTCTAGCGGGGGACACCCCCGCAGCGCCCCCGTTGGCGATTGTGGCATAGCTTTCCTTACTTTGTCTGTAAATAGAATCCGCAAGCTCCTCCACGCCGAACAGCATTCCGTATAACTTAATCCATTCCGCCTTGGCCAGGGGGTGGTCCTCCTGCCATTCGGAGGTGAGCATCAGCGGGAACCCCAGGGCCTCGATCCTCTCGTAGTCATCGTAGCCGGCGCCTGTGGCGAAGTTCATGACCAGATCGGGCTTCAACGCCATGAGCTTCTCGAGGGAAAGTGTAGGGCCGCTCCCCACTTCGGCCACCTCGCCCCTTTGGACCCGGTCGTACAGGGCGCTGTCGGCAATGTACTTGCCTTCGCCCACGCCTACGATGTGGTCTCCCAGCCCGAGCTGGAGCATATAGCCGACTTGTGCCGACGACAGCGCCACCACCCTCGACGGGGCCTTCTCCAGGGAAAAACGCCTTATCAGGGTGTCGCGGCCCACGATGGAGCGGATTTCGGCCTCCCGTTTTCCGCAGGATTCCCCGATTTTCAGGTTTTTGCTGAATTCCAGGCGGGGGAGGGGGCCGCATTCCTTGCCGCTCAGTTCCGGAGTCTTCTCCTGGGAGCACCCCAGAATGAGCAGCCCGATGGAGACAAAAAGGCCCATCCTCGCCCCCAGGACCGACCTGAAAAATGTATGTAACACGTTGATTTTTAACATTTTATGAATTTTTTTGCTCCGCTTAGCCCCAACATAATGTATTTTATATGCCAGTAAATTCCCTTGGGAGTCTTTTATGAAGACAAAAATAACCACTTTTCCTTGGCTCGCCCTGCTTTGCGCGTCCATCTTTGTTTCTGGCGCATTTGCAGATACTGAGTCGGGCTTCTACGAAAAGGATCACATTCGAGGCTTTATCTCTATCGGTGCCGACTACCGGGGCATGTTCAAGGAGTTTCAGAACTATGTGAACGCGACGGCCTTCACGAACGGTTACCATATGCTCAGCGGCGATAGCACCAAATACGCCGGTCCCCTGAAGTACGAATCCTTCGATGACTACTACATAGGCCTGCACTTTAACGTTGGCGCCCAGTACAAGCAGTTCCTGACCTGGTTTGACATCAATTTCATGCCCACCCAGACCTCCGAGCGACCCAGTTCTACCTATACCACTATTTCCGAGGATGGTTCATCTTCGATGAAGTTCCCGCTGTACGACGTACGCTGGTTCGCTTATGGCGCAGACTGGATGTTCGGCTGGAAACTCTTTGGCGAAAATACGTTCATCAACTTGATTCCTGCCGTGGGCTTCGGTTTCAACATTATCAATTTCCACCTGGCCTCTACCTACACTTTTTACAACGTGACGGAACAAAAGTCTGTGTCGTTGCGGGATCGCTACTACAGTACTTTCGCACCCACATTCAATTCGGAACTGGAACTCCGTTTAGAATTTAACCGCCTTGCCATTGGTGTGTACGGTGGATATCGCTGTGTCCGTTACAACGAACTGGAAACTGAAGGCATAGCGGTCTCCGTGGACGGGTACGACTACGATACCGACAACGTTGGCGACACATGGTTTGTAGGTCTCCGCCTTACCT
Source organism: uncultured Fibrobacter sp. (assembly GCA_946402415.1). GTDB lineage: Bacteria > Fibrobacterota > Fibrobacteria > Fibrobacterales > Fibrobacteraceae > Fibrobacter. The sequence continues at coordinate 5,005 of CAMIWK010000036.1, read as the reverse complement.
GGATTTTCCTCAGCGATTGGCAGACCAAGCTGCAGAACAAGCTGTAATCGTTGGTTCTTTGAAAGAGATGAAAACCGAGGGAGCGCCCCTCGGTTTTTCGCTTTAGGAGACGCGGCTCAAAGGCCTTTGGAAAAGTTGCTCCAAGGCATACAATCTGGGTTTTCCCTTGCTGGAAAAGCGCTCGTTGATTTTGAATAAACTAACATCGGAAAGAACGGAGGGCGGGTTGGAGTTCGCCACATGTTCCATGGCGATATAGAAAGCGGAATTGTCCCGCAGGAGCCCGTCTGTTTTCCAGTGGACCAGACGACTATTCTTTTCGAAGCAGAAGTTCCAGCCCAGCAGTAGGGTAGGGATTCCCATTTCGCTCAGCCTGTCGGGCAGTGGCGAGTATTGCCCTTGGGTGGTGAAAAGTATTACGGCATCTACATGGGTGTAGCTTGCAAAAGTCAGCGCATCCTCGATTAGGGAAATATTTGGCGAGTTGCTGTAGCTCCTTGAAGAATAGTGGACCTGGAATCCGGCATACCGAAGTTCCCGCTCAAGGTTGAAAATGCCGTCATTGGTATACCCATAGACTTTCGGGTCCCTGTCCGGGTGATAGTAATGGCAGTCCATCAGGGCGTATTTCTTGGGAGGATTGAATACCCGTAGGGCTTGCTCCCTGGCCCAGTTCTTTATTCCCAGAAAGTCCAGGGTGGAGTGGTAGGGATGGTAATTGCGGTAGAAGTTATTGACTTTTTTTAGGGTGAAACCGTCTACGTAGAAGGCGATATGGAATGGTCTTTTGCGGTGCATTGCTACTCCTGGTTTTAAAACAGTACACGTATAAAACGGAGATGCAAAACAAAAAGAGCCTGAAAATTTTATTTACAGGCTCTTTTTTACAAAAGTAGGGTAAAAGTTTACGGAATGACTATAATAGTTTCCTTGCCTTCAGGTCATCCATGAGGGAGCCGGGCATCCATTTTTCCAGGGCCTTGTACGCGGGGTCCTTCAGTTTCTCGCGCCAGGCCTGGGCGGCCTTCTGGTCGCCCTTGTCGTTATAGATGCGGATAAGGTTCAGGGCGGAACACCAGTAGCGTATGGACTTGCCGGTACGCTTCAGGTAGCTTTCGGCGCTCTGCTCGTAAATTTTGGCGGCCTCGTCGTAGCGTTTAAGCCGGTAGAGCATGTCGGCCTTGATCTGCAGAAGTACGGGGTGGTTCGGGCTTTTGCGGAGGCCACGCTCCGAAAGATCCAGCCCCTTCTTGAAGTCTTCTTTATCGTAGTACATCCAGATGAGGGGTGTGAGGAACAGGGGCCAGAACCGCTTGGAAACCTTGGAGGCGCTGTCCAGCACGGAGAGGTAGTGGCTCCGGTTGTCAGACTTGAAGGGAAGCCAGCTGAAACTCTGGTCCACGTAGTAGGCGTAGATGGCGTAGAATGCCTGTGGGTCCAGCTCCTTGGAGTCCTCGAAAAGCTTGGCGGCAGAACGGGTTTTCATGGCACCCTTGAAGGAATGTCCCGTCTCGCTCTGGACAAAGCCTAGTTCGAACATCTGGAGACCCTGCCACAGGCCTAGAGCCTTGCACTTATCCAGGCTCTCGCTCGCCTTGAAAAGAGCCGCCGTATCGCCCAGATCATCGTACATGCTGACCTGCACTATGCTCTCGATAACGCAGCCTACGCCCTCGTCCTTTGCCTTGATGGCTTGCGCCGTATTGAGGGCGGTCTTGTAGTCCAGCGCCATGGTCTGGGCCGTTACCTTTTCCACCAGGTTCTCCAGGGAATCGGGCAGGGCGAGCGATAGATTCTCGGCGAAGGAAAGTGCCGTAAGCAGGAGCGATATGGATACGAAGCGCTGTAACATAGAAATAAAGATAGAATTTTTTTAATCCAAATTGGAATAATCAAAAAATGTTATTAAAATCCTTCAAAACATAACCAAATGCTGGTGTAACATTTTGTCAGTCAATATGTTGTGCAAGAGCACGCAATGCGGGGCTACGCCATTGTGTCGTGCTTGCGAAAATTCCCCAATCCCTATTAAATCCTTACACTGCTTGCTTTGTGGCGCGCAGAGTGGTATATTCTAGGGCGGGGAGAAACCCATTATGGAGGTAACCGTTATGAACTTGTTCCATAAGACATCCGCCATAACATTCTCTATTCTGCATCCTGGATTCCAGGTTTTCAAGGACCGTATCCGCGAAGAGTTGAGCGCCACTAGCGGCGTTTACCTGGACGATGTCATGGATGACGATAGTTTGTACAAAATCTACCGCGACGGGGAATCCGCCGAGTTCGTGGTGGCAAGCATCAACGGCCCCATGGTAGATTTTGACGATGAAGAAGCTGCCTAGCGCGGTGAGGTATATTTGAACGCACCCCTGGCGGGGGCTGTCATGCAGTTTCTCGCCAGGGTGTGCCGTTTGGGCCCGCTACTTGGCGGCCTTTTTCTTTTCTTCTTCTTCGGCAGCCTTTTCGGCTTCGAGGCTTGGGATCTTGCAGCCGTCCATGGTCTCGAATTTGCCCTTGCGGACAGTGACAATCTTGGAGTTGGTATTGACCCCGCGGCTGAAGGTGATGTCGCCGTAGATTCCCTTGAAGTTTGCAGTCTTGTTGATGGTGCCCGTCAGGTCGCTCGGGTTTTTGGCAAAGGCCGTAAACACGATGTTTGCGGCGTCATAGCTGAGGCCGCTCACCTTGTCTTCGCCGGGCTCCTCGCCCCACTTGTCCTGGAAGCTCTGGGCGAACTTCTTATAGGATTCCTCTTCGGTATTCATGTCCAGGGCAGGCACGCTGAAGAAGGTACTGTCGGCCAGTTTCTTGGCCTGAATCAGGAACTCCCGGCCATACCAGCCCGATGTTCCGAGCCTGATGCCCGAAATCTTGTTGAAGGCCACCTGGCCCACCATTAGGCCGGCGTCTCCCGGATTGGTGGCGGGGATGAAGATACCCGGAATCTCGAAAGTGGAGTCCTGCAGGTAGAACCGGCGTTCCTTGGGGCTGATGGCGTCAAGGTCGGAGGCTCCGCGGGCGATGTTCCTGCGGCGGTTCAACTGCTTGAAACGCACGTCTCGCAGCAGGTCGAATTCTGTTTTGTAGTCGGGTCTGCCCTCTTCGTAGTTCCTGAAGGCGATGATGGTGCCGCCCCTGCGGTCCACCGCCTGGGTGAAGCTCTGGGACATGGAGGCGCCGTAGTCACCAAGTGGCGATAGAATGGCGAATTCACGAATGTTCAGGCACTTGGTGGCGAAGTCCGCGATGCTCTGGGCCAGGTTGTCCATGGTGATGTTCACCTGGAAGATGTTGGGGCCCAGCTTCGCGATGCCGTCGTCGGTGGCGGTGGGGGTCAGCATGGGGATATTCTGGAAGTTGCTTCCGAGCCAGGCGGCCACGGTGGCTGCCGGGGCGCTCATGATGGGGCCTACGATGGCGATGACGCTGTCCTGGCTAATGGCCTGCTGGGTTCGCATCAGAGCGGTAGCCGCGTCGGCGTGGGTGTCCGCGATACGGATGTTTACCTTGTCCTTCATCTTGGACTGCTCGTGGGCCAGGTAGACGCCCTGGACGGCGGCGTTGCCGAACACGGCGAAGTTCCCGGATAGAGGGGCGAGTACAAGCAGGGTGGGCTTGCCGGAGCCGGCGTCCTTCATGGAATCAAGGCCCTTCTGGGCGGTGGAGGTCAGGCTTTCGGCGTTTTCGCCGTTGATGACCTTCTTGTACCAGTAGCGGGCGGCGCGGTACCGGCCTGCGTTCTGGCATTCACGGCCGATCTGCAGCTGCATCCAGCCGATGACTTCCTTGTCTGCGGGGTACTTTTCCAGCAGGGACTGGAGCTGGTCTGCATTGAGCAGGTCGGCAGCCAGGGTCTTGATGAGCACGTCCTTGGTGTGGGTCCTGGCGGCGGGGTTCTGGGAGTAGGCCAGAATCCGGAGCATGGCCTCGACGCCTTCGTAGACGCCGCCCTGTTCTATGGTAACCATGGCGCGGGCGAGCTCCATGCGTTCCCGGTATTCCGAGGAGACGTGGTATTCCAGGAACTTGGAGGCAAGGTCCTGGGCTTCGGCGCGCTTGTGCTCCCGTAGGTAGCACTCGGTGAGCATTACAGACGCCTGGGCGCCGGAATGCTTCTTGAATTGTGACTTGGAAAACTTCTGCAGCTCGGGGATAGCTTCTGCGCACTTGCCATCCTTGATGAGGGCCTTGGCCTTGTCGATTTCGGCGTCGGCAAGGGCGATTGTGGAGAGCAGGAGTGTAAGGAGTAGGGGTAAGACTCGATTCATGATGGGGACCGCCTAGTTTTCGGGGGCGGCTTGAACCACGTCGTGTTCTTTCTTGATTTGTTTCTGGAGGGATTCCGGGAGCTTGACCCAGTCGATGACATCTACACCGAAGGGCAGTCCGCTATCGGCGAAAGCCTTTTCCACGGCGGTCATGGCCTCGAAGGAAAGGGGCTTGTCGGTAATGACTGCCAGTTCCAGTTGGGTGTCGGGGGTCAGGTCTACGCCCGTAACCCGGGCGCCGTACGCCCAGACCTCGAGACCCTCGAAATGGAGGCCCACGATTCTCTGGACGGTTTCCAGTTGATCAGTTTCTAAGCAAAGTGCCATAGTGCCTCAAAATATAGATAAAGCCAGGGGTCAAGGTCCCCGAAGTCGGAGAAACTGACCCAAAGAGGTAATTTTACTGCACAAATGTATAAAAATTGCCAGGGCTCTGTCGGGCTAGACTGTACTTTTTCCCGAAAACTGCGTTTTTGCTGCGAAAATGGCCGAATGGCTCTGCTGGGCCAGATTGTACTGCTGTGAACTTGCTGGTACTGCGCCGGACGTGTTCGATCCGTTCAGTTTGATAAACGCTTTGAGCGACATGGAATTGGATAATTACTGGTTTGCGACGGGAACACCGACTAGAGCACTAGAAGAGAGACGTCACCACCTCGCCGATATCGCCGTCGACGCATATCGAGCGGGTTCCGATATCGTCGGGAGCGTAGGCCTGTCCGTAGTTGATGCAG
>CAMIWK010000035.1 GCA_946402415.1 uncultured Fibrobacter sp. | reverse complement strand
CGTCCTTGTCAAAGTCGCTTTCGCATCCGGTGGCGTCAATCTGGCGGCCTTCCTTGGTGTTCGGGCACTTGTCTACACCATCTACCACACCGTCCTTGTCCGTATCCTTGGGGCAACCCACAGAATCAACAGTCGCTCCCTCCGGGGTGTTGAGGCAGGCGTCTATGCCATCGGGTACGCCATCCTTGTCGGTATCCACGGGGCAGCCGACGGTATCGACCTTCACACCAGGCAAGGTATGGGGGCACTTGTCCTTTTCATCCGTCACGCCATCCTTATCATCATCCTTAGCCTTGGGAGCGGGCTTCTTGGCATCAAAGCGCCAGGTAAGGGAGGCCGTTCCTGCATAAAGCGGAGTCGGCGTATAGTAGTAAGTGCTTATGCGGCCGTCTTCATCAGCATACTTGATCTCGTAATCCTTGCTGTGGGCCATTTCCTTGTCGCTATCGAAGGTGAAGTTCCTAAGGGCGCGGACAGCTACGTCAAGGCCCATAGCAAAGTCGACGTTGAACGGCAGGTGGAAACGCAGACCGGGAGTCAGGAGCATAGGATCAACCAGGGGGCTACGGGGATAGTCCGTCTCCTCTATACGCAACTCACCGGAGAATTCCACGAAAGCATCCATAAAGTCAAAGGGCATCACATTGATACCTGTGGCATACACGAAAGTCACCGGCAGGTCGGGATCCATCACATAAACGATTCCGCCATTGCCGTTCCAACGAACAGGAATGCCCATATTGGCCAAGTCTACGGTAAGAATCAAGTTACCGCCCACGGCAAACGCATTGGTGGTGAAGGGGTTGGTAACGCCCTTGCTATTCAGGTACCAGGCATGGCGGGGGCGCACGCCGGCAGCTTCTTCGCCGGAAGGAACGTAGGCATCCATCATGAACGCCGCGGTAAATACCCTCTGTTCCCTGTCAAGCGGGAAACGAACCTTGAACCAGACATTCAAATCACCGCGGCTGGTGGTCCACATGTTGTTGGAACCGGAGGGGCCGTCAGATTCGGCATGTTCATAGTAGAGAGGCAGGTTCATACCCAAGTCCACCATGTCGTAAAGACCGACAGCGGCATTGATGTTGCCAGAAAGGGAGGGGGCCAGGTCAGAGAACCCGTATGTCTTGCCATCGTAACCGGTATAGTTACCGCCACGGCTCAAGGACCAGGCATCAATGGCGATATTGCCACCCGTACCAATAGAGAAACCCAACTGACCAAGGGTCTTGGTATTTATCTGATGAATACCGTCAGAGCCACCTTGGATACCCGCCTGCGCAAACACGAGGCCACAGGCTAGGAGTGACAGAGTTATTATCTTTTTCATGAATATTCCCCTAGGATTATAACTTTGTAAGAATTATAGCAACTTGCGGCAACTTTAAGGCGGCAGTAGGAATCAAAACTAGGTCATGACGGACAAATTGCCGATTCTTTCCATAGAAAACCTGCGTAGGGACTTCAAGATGGGTTCCGAGACGGTTCACGCCTTGCGGGGCGTGTCCTTCGACATCTATCCCGGAGAATTCGTGACCATCATGGGTACCAGCGGGTCGGGCAAGTCCACCATGCTGAACATATTGGGTTGCATGGACAAGCCCACCTCTGGCCACTATATTCTGGATGGGGAACACACCGAAAGGCTTTCCCGAGACGCCCTGGCCCGCATTCGGGGCCAAAAAATCGGATTTGTTTTCCAGAATTATAACCTGCTTTCCCGTACCACCGCCATCGAGAACGTGGAACTGCCCCTGCTTTATAACTCGGGAGTGTCTTCGGCGGAGCGTCACCGGCGGGCGCTTACGGCCCTAGAGATGGTAGGCCTTGCCGACCGCATGAACCACCTGCCCAGCCAACTTTCCGGTGGCCAGCAGCAGCGTGTGGCTATCGCCCGGGCCCTGGTGAACGACCCTGTGATTATTTTGGCTGACGAGGCCACCGGTAATCTGGACACACGGACCAGCTACGAAATCATGATGATTTTCCAGGAACTGCACCGGCAAGGGAAAACCATCGCCTTCGTGACCCACGAGCCCGACATCGCCACCTTCAGCGAACGCACCATCACGCTCAGGGACGGCCTTGTCAGAAAAGACGAAACCCACGAAATGCAAGACGCGAAAGCGGCCTTCGATGCCCTGCCCCCACCGGAGGTTTTTGAGTAGTTTATGAACCCGCTTACCTTAGCAAAGATCGCCCTCCGGGCCCTACTGCGTAACCGCATGCGCACCTTCCTCTCGGTGCTGGGTATCGTCATTGGCGTGGCGGCGGTCATTACCATGGTGGCCATGGGCGAAGGCTCTAGGCAGTCCATCAAGGAACAGATGACCAGCATGGGCACCAATGCCATCATCGTCATGCCCAACTGGAATAGGCGGGGCGGCGTGCAGGCGGAATCTTCCGAGATGCTAGAGGAAAAAGACCTTATCGCCATCCGGGAAAACGCCACCTACATTAATGGTGTGTCTCCCATGATTACCGTGAACGGGCAGGCCATCGTAGGGAACAACAACTCCCCCACCACACTGAGCGGCATCTCTGCCGACTACCTCAAGATACGCAACTACGAAATCGAAGATGGCGTGATGTTCGATGATGCGGCAGACCGTATGGCCAAAGTCTGCGTCATAGGCCAGACGGTGGTACAGAACCTCTTTGCGGGCGAGAACCCCATCGGCAAGACTATCCGCTACAAGAGCATTCCGCTGAAAGTTATCGGCACGTTGAAATCCAAGGGCTCCGGAGATTTTGGGCAAGACAACGATGACGTAATCTTTACGCCCTACCAGACTGTAATGCGCAGGTTCTCGGCCACCACCAACATCCGGCAGATTTATGCCAACTCCATCGGCGAGGGCTATGCCGAAAAGGCCACCGAAGAAATCATGAACATTTTGAAGGAACGGCGGAACTGGACCAAGCCCACGGACCCCTTCAGAGTCTTTACCCAAGAAGAGATGATCGAGATGGTCACCAGCACATCGGATATGCTGGCCCTTGTCCTGACCGTCATCGCCGGTATCAGTCTGTTCGTTGGCGGTATCGGCATCATGAACATCATGTACGTGTCGGTCACAGAACGCACCAAAGAGATTGGGCTACGCATGGCCATAGGCGCTCGTGGCCGCGACATACTGATGCAGTTCCTGTTCGAGTCGGTGACCATCAGTCTTATGGGCGGACTTATCGGGATTATTCTCGGGGTGGCCGCTTCACAAATTGTAAAAACCGTCATGGGGTGGCCTATGATTGTGTCTTTTACCAGTGTCGTCATCAGTTTTGCCGTATGCTTTGCCACGGGAGTCTTTTTCGGGTGGTACCCTGCCCGCAAGGCCAGCCGACTTGACCCCATCGAGGCCCTAAGGTACGAGTAAACATTTTTTCTCGTTTTTTGTTATATTCTCAATATGAACCTGCTCGAATTTCTAAAGCCGATGCCGGTCGTGGGCATTCTCCGCGACATTCCCCAGGGGGCCGAAGAGGCCTGCGTAGAAACTGCCGCCAAGTGCGGTCTCAAGGCCATCGAGGTGACCATGAACACCGACGGTGCCACCAGCATTATCAAGAAGCTCAAGGACTGCGCCGGGTCTTATGAAATTCTCGTAGGGGCAGGCACAGTCCGCCACGAAAGCGATTTGGAAAAGGCCGTAGCCGCCGGTGCCGAATTTATCGTGACACCCAACACCCGCAAAGAAATTGTGCGCTTGTCCAATACGGCGGGAATCCCCATTATCCCTGGAGCACTTTCCCCTACCGAAGTGCAGAAGGCCTATGACCTAGGTGCCGCCGCCGTGAAAGTTTTCCCCGTGAACTGCGTAGGTGGCCCGGAATACATCAAGGCTCTACGCGGACCTTTCCGGGACATTCCCCTAATGGCCTGCGGCGGTGTGAATCCACAGAATGCCAAGGCCTACATGGAAGCGGGGGCAAACCTGATTTCTTTTGGCGGGAGCATTTTCAACCCCTCGCTTATGGCAAATGGCAACTGGGACGAAATAGAAATTCGCCTGACAGCGTTGCTGCAGTCAATCTAATTTACAGCGTCGCGTGAGCCGCGATCTTGTAAATTGCGGTCACGTCAGCAGCCTTCAGCGGCACAAAACCCCAGCCGTCGCCCGGGTTCAGCTTCTTGACTAACGTCGGGATGTCCTCTTCCTTGGCGCCCAGCTCCGCAAAGTTGATGGGCATGCCGATAGAATGCAGGAACCGGCGGAAGGCCTTAATGCCCTCGAGAGCGGTGGCCTTCGGGTCGGCAAAGTTCATCTGGCAACCGAACACGCGTGTGGCCATCTGGGCAAAACGCATCACGTCGTGGTCCACCACGTATTCCATCCAAGCGGGCATGATCACCGCGAGGCCCGCGCCATGGGCGCAGTCGTAAAGCCCAGAGAGTTCGTGCTCGATGGCGTGGCTGTTCCAGTCTTGACTGCACCCGCAGCCCACAATGTCATTGTGGGCTACCGTCCCCGCCCACATGATGTTGGCCCGAACCTCGTAGTTGGCGGGGTCGGCGATGGCGCGGGGGCCTTCCTTAAGCATAGTCAAGAGCAGGCCTTCGCAGAGGCGATCCGTAACTTCCACTTCTTTCGTATTGGTAAAATAACGCTCAAAGATATGGGCCATAATGTCGGTAATGCCGCAGGCCGTCTGGTAAGCCGGCAAGGTGCAAAGCAGGGCCGGATTCTGCACAGCGAACTTCGGGCGGATTACATCGGAACCAATGTCACGCTTGAGCATGCCGTCTTCCTTCGTCACCACAGAAGCGCCACTACCTTCGGAACCGGCAGCGGCAATGGTCTGCACCACACCGATAGGGAGCGCCTTAGTGACCGGGAGTTTCCCGGCATAGAAATCCCAGAAATCGCCATCATAAAGAGCGCCCACCGCAACGCCCTTGGAGCTATCAATAGTGGAGCCACCACCCACAGCCAGGATAAAGTCAACGCCGTTTGCACGGACCATCTCGATACCCTTGTAGATAAGCGTATCGCGGGGGTTGGGCTTCACGCCACCCAGTTCCACGTGGGCAACGCCCGCCGCATCCAGGGAAGACTTCACCCGGTCAATCAAGCCGGAACGCACGGCAGAACCGCCACCGTAGTGGATGAGCACCTTGGTGCCACCGTATTTCTTGACAAGCTCGCCGCATTCCGATTCGCGGTCGCGACCGAATACAAATTCCGTAGGGCTGTAAAAGTTGAAATTATCCATAGTATCCTCTTTGTTGTCGGCCCCCTCAAAAAAATCATTTTCAAAAATTTGGCTACAACACATCGTGCAGTTTCGTCACTCAAAGTGGTAAAGACCTCCAGTATTCACCACTTTTCGTTCCTGCCTGCACTCGGTTTCGCTCAAATTTTTTAAATCAAAGCATTTTTTAGAGGTGGCCTTTCATAATAATATATTGAATATGGAATAAAATTTTGGCGATTTTGGCCAAATTTCGTGTACAGAAGGAACCAAACCTTGACAAAAGGCCGATTTTTTTCTCTATTTTGGCACCGATTTTTATGTTTAACCCTTAACGGAGAACCAATATGCCTTGCGGAAAGAAAAGAAAGCGCAGGAAGATTGCGACCCACAAGCGCAAGAAGCGCCGTCGTCGTGACCGTCACAAAAAGAAACTTCGCTAATCCGTTAGCATTTTTGTGATTTCCTAAAAACGGGGTGCCAACACACTCCGTTTTTTCGTGTAACCCCAGAAGCTGACCAAAATGCAAATCCAGGGATCCATCAAGAACATCACCTACCAGAATGCCACCAACGGTTTTACCGTGTTAAAGGTAGTGCTTTCGGATACGGGCAAGGTGGCGGTGGTCACCGGGAACTTTCCCGCACTCACCCCCGGCGAGAACCTGCGGTTCGAGGGCGAATGGGGGCGCCACCCCAAGTTCGGCGAGCAGTTCAAGGCCACGGGCTTCGAGCTTCTGGAAACAGGCGACGGCAACCTGAAGGACTACCTGGCCAGCGGCCTGTTCCGGGGCATCGGGCCCAAGACCGCCGAGCGCCTAGTAGAAGCCTTCGGCGAGAGCCTGCTGGACATTCTGGACAACCACCCCGAAAAGCTTACCGAAGCCAAAGTCAAGGGTCTCTCCCAAAAGAAGCTGGCGGAATTCCTGGCCAGCTGGCAAGAGGCCCGCCTAAGCCGGGACACTATGCTTTTCCTGTACAGGCACGGTATAATAGGGGCCACAGCAAAGAGACTCTGGACCACCTACGGCGAAGACACCATTCCCAAGATCAAGGAGAACCCCTACCTGCTCTGCGAAGAGGTGTGGGGAATCGGGTTTGCAAGCGCCGACGAAATCGCCATGAAGCTTGGGCTCCCCAAAGACAGCCCACAGCGGTTCCAGGCGGCCCTGCTCTACTCCCTGCAGGAATCCTCCTTCAACGAGGGGCACGTGTACCTGCCCAAGGATGCCCTGCTGGACCGCACCCTCAAGAACCTGCGGATTGACAGTTTCGATGACGATGCCGTGCAGATTCTCATGGAGCAGTTCGAGGGGCTGTGCGGCTACGGACGCATCACGCGGGTAGGTGACGACTGTTTTTACCCGCCCCTGTTCCGGGCCGAAGACAGTGTCGCCCGAAACATCGCGATCAGGCTCCAGCACAACGCGCTGCCTACCGAAGGTTTCGAACACTACCTGATCAGCTGGGAGCGGGAACACGAGTTCAGCTTTGACCCGGTACAGCGGCAGGCCATACAAATGGCGCTTTCCCACAAGTTCTCCATAGTCACCGGAGGCCCGGGTACCGGCAAGACCACCATACTCAAGGGAATCTTGCATCTCGCAAACCAGATGGGCGAATCCGTATTGCTCGCCGCCCCCACAGGCAGAGCCGCCAAGCGCATGGAAAGCCTCTGCGGAGCGCCGGCAAAGACCATCCACCGCCTACTAGAGATGGACCCCATATCCAAGAAGTTCAACCGCAACATAGGCAACCAGCTGAACTGTGACCTTTTGATTGTGGACGAGTTCAGCATGGTAGACACATGGCTTGCCTCGTCCCTGCTAGAAGCGGTGAGCCTCCGTGCAAGGATTCTCTTGGTAGGGGACGCCGACCAGCTGCCAAGCGTTGGCCCGGGCAACGTACTCAACGACCTACTCCAATGCGAGAAAATTCCTAGCGTGCGGCTACAGCATATCTTCCGCCAGGCCAGCGGCAACGACATTGCCGACAAGGCAGCGAAAATCAACCGGGGAATCACCCCCTCGCCTATCGAAGGACCTAACTTCCACTTTGTGCCTTACGAGACTCCCGAAGAGGCCCTAGGCATATTGCAGCAGTTGGTGACCACAGGTGTGCGTTCCAAGCTGGACATCGACCCGAAAACGGATTTGCAAATTCTGGCCCCCATGCGCAAGGGGCCTCTCGGCATCTTCGAGCTGAACCTATTCCTGCAAAAGCTGATGAACGGCTCTGCCCAGAAATACAAGATTTGCGGAACCGAATGGGGCGTTGGCGACCGAGTGATGCAGACCACCAACAACTACGACAAGAACGTGTTCAACGGCGACGTGGGAATTATCTTCAACGTCAAAAAGGACAAGTCCGCCATGACGGTCTTTTTCGACGACAAGACGGTGGACTACGAAGGAGACGAAATCGAAGAGCTGCAGCTGGCCTACGCCTGCACCATCCACAAGAGCCAGGGCAGCGAATACCCCGCCGTCATCGTGATTCTCGATTCCAGCCACTACGTGATGCTCCAGCGGAACCTGCTGTATACGGCCATCACCCGCGCGAAGGGCCACGTGTGGGTTCTTTCGGCTCCCGGAGCGTTCCACCAGGCTGTGCGCAACAACCGCAGCACCCGACGGTACACGCGACTAAAAGAACGACTCAGTTAAACGAAACACGCTCGCTCTACGTCATCCTCGACTGAGCGCAGCGAAGAAGGGGATCCACAAAAAAAATCCCGCAACAGGCGCTGCGGGCATCATTAGTCGTATTGGCAACCTTATTTTACGTCGGGCCGAACATCACTTGTTGAAACATGCAAAAGGGAGACGGCCTCCTCGGGAGTCAGTTTTCCAGCATCAATCAAAATTCTGGCAACTTCTTTACGGCTATCTTCTTTCCCCTGCAAGTACGAGCCCTGTTTTTCGTAAAGCATGTCCGTCATTCCGTCAACCTCGTTCAGAAGGGTTTCATCCGTGTACCCCTTAAAAGATACATCATTCGCGAAGTCCTTGTCAAGCAGTTTCTTCATTTTTTCTTCGGGGATTTCTCTATCCTCAAGGACATCCCTAAATATGCGCAGCATCTCGGCTCTATCAGACCGTTCTCGCTTTTCCAGCGAAGTGCGGTCATCAATAGCGAAAAACTTCTCCATTTCAACCAAGTAGATATCCAACTTGTCATAAAACAAATGACGGTTTCGAACCAATTGCGCATGATGCAGGTAAGTATCTCTCTCCGTCGGAAACTGATTCTCGGTCAAGAGCGAGAGAACATAAATGTGCGGCAAATTGTAATCTTGAGCCTTCTTGACCGTGCGCGAAACCACTCGAGCGGTATAGTAGATGAGTCTGTCAATGAATAACATATTGAAATTCTGCTGAACCTCGATAAGCACAGGCTCGCCCGCCTGGGTTGTACCGTAGATGTCAAAAATAGCGGTTTTATCGTTCAGCACACCAGGATTCTCAGGAACGCCCAAAGTATAGGTCTTGATAGCGTTGTCACCCGTAAGAGCAAGCATTGCGTTGAGAAACTTCACCGTCCGTTCGGGTTTTGCCTCATTCGCCATGAGCATCTTGAAAATCCCATCACTGAAGGGATATACATTCTTGTATTTTTTACGGTATTCGGCCAAATGTTCGGGATGCTCGTGCACATCCTTCACAAAGGTTATAAATTCACTTCGTGTCATTAGAGATCCTTTCCGCCCAAATGCAGGCGGGATTGGCAGGGAAACACTCCCCGCCTTCTCTATAGACTCTTTTTTGACCCGAAAACAGCCTTGTGAAACGAATTTTTACAAGACTTCCCAAACATTTATTCCAACTTGGAATAACGCCATTCCGCAGCCACTAGCACAAAAAACAAGGTATTGACCCACCAAATACGCCTTTTCCCTGTTTTTAAGATATATTTAATGGTGAAAAGTCGCGAAATCAACGGCTTGTTTTGTTGTGTAAATAAGAGGTTTTTATAGATTAAATCGGTTTGACATAGTTTGAGCGTTGCTCTTGTTCTCCACTTGAAATCTGGAAAATTTCTGATCCCGAGCGCAAGTTGCAAATGCTCACGCCCCAATGGGCGTGAGTCGTTTGTGCGTTTCGGGAAATGGCTTTCCAGAGCCTCAAGTGGAATTGCACTGACAACGGCTCACGCTTTTTTTTGTTATGACCAAGGGGCGTACCATGAAACAAGGACTCTGGACAATCCTATACGGAATCCTGCCCGTCGTATTTATAGCAGCATGCGGCGACGATTCCAAAAGCAGCAACGAAGATTCCCAGCGCGAGGTGCAGAGCATCTACGATTTGGGTTCCTGCACCGAGGAACGCAACGGCGACACGGTCTTTGTGGTCAGCGAGGCTACCGACTACCTCTGCTACGACAAGAAGTGGCTCGACATCACAAACACCTTGCCACAACCTAGCGATTCCAGCGACTCCATTGATTCCACCGACCAGAACCAGCCACAACAGAGGATTGTGGAAACGCGGAACGACCTTTCCCTATGTGACCAATCCATTGCCGGGTTCCAAGTATACGTGCGCCAGGACTCCTTAGATTTCCATTGCGACGGCATCAAGTGGCAACCCGATTCCGCCCGCGGCTACCTGGTCAAGAATCTCTCCATAACGGGGGCAGCGCAAAAGGGCCCGTTCAAGTTCGATTCCCCGTTGCTGCTCAAGGAACTGCGGCTTTTGGACGACTCCCTAGAATATTCGGGCCTTGGATACGTGGACGAAATCTCCAGCAACAAGGGCGACTTCGTGATTCCCAAGGTGAACCTGATCTATCCGTATGCTGAACTCATGGTAACGGGCCTTTGGCGCAACGAGGTTACAGGCGAATGGAGCAGCGACACCATGACGTTACAGGCGCTGACCGACCTTTCGGAACGAACCGAGGCAAACATCAACCTACTCACCCACCTGGAATATGAACGGGTCAAGACCCTGGTAAGCAAAGGGTACAGCCTTTCTGCCGCCAAAAAACAAGCCGAATACGAAATTATGACCGCCCTCGGTTTTGCCACCACCGTAGAGAATGCAGAAGACCTGAAGACATTTGCGGACACCGCCAGTGGAGCCAGCGAGGCCAACGCCACGCTGATGGCCATATCCCTGCTGTTCATTGGCGACCGCAACGACTCCGCGATAGCGGCCACCATAGAAAGTTTCAGAACCGACATCACCCCCGACGGCACCTGGGACGATTCCAGAACCAAGACCGATATGGCGGACTGGGCCGAAGGATTCGACAAGAGCATCGTTCGCACCCACATAAAAAACTGGAACATCTCGGGTGTACCCGAATTTGAAGAATACCTGAACATATTCTGGTACAACTCATACGGGCTGGGCGGCTGCGCCGAAAACCGCAGGGGGACCATTCTCCAGAATTCAAACGAATTGAGTAAAAATTACGGAGTAAGTTATATATGCGATAGCATCGGCTGGCACAGGGTCAAGAACTCCGAAAATGACACCCTACTGTGCAACGGTGACAACGACGGCGAAAAGACAACCAAGGGAGAACTTTTCTTTGTGTGCAGAAACAACGAATGGAAAGAAATCGCCGAAAGCGAATACTATGTCGTCAAGAACGTTTCTGTCACAGGTGCGGCACAGAAGGGGCCCTTCAAGTTCGACAGTCCCCTGGAACTCCGCGAAGCCCGGCTACAGGCAGATTCGCTCGTGCTCACGGAACGGATCTATCCCGACGAAATTTCCAGCAACAAGGGAGACTTCGTGATTCCCAAGGTGAGCCTGGCCTACCCCTACGCCGTACTCACGGTGCGCGGGCAGTGGCGTAACGAGGTTACGGGCGATTATACCAGCAGCGAGTTGACCCTGCGGGCCCTGACCGACTTGAGCGGGCGTACCGAGGTAAATATCAACCTGCTCACCCACTTGGAATATGACCGCGCCATGGATCTGATAAAGAAGGGCTACAGCGTGTTTGCCGCCAAGAAACAGGCCGAATACGAAATCATGACCGCCTTCGGCTTTGCCACCACCATAGAGAATGCGGAAGACCTGAAAATGTTCTCTACGGCAAACGCTGCCAATTCCACCCTGATGGCCATTTCCCTGCTGTTTGTCGCCGACCGCACAGAAACCGAGTTCCTGGCGGCAATCGACAACTTCAAGCAAGACATGGTGGGCGACGGCGTTTGGAACGACCAGGCGACCAAGGCCAACATGGCGGACTGGGCCGAAAGTTTCGACGGCTCTGTCGTCAGGGCAAACGTAAAGAACTGGAACATATCCGACATCCCCGGCTTCGAAGCCGAACTCACCACGTTCTGGAACAACGCCTACGGCCTGGGCGGTTGCGGGCAGAACCGCTACGGAGTGGTCTCCCCGGTAACCAATGCACAAAGCAAGAACTACGGCGTCCATTACATCTGCGAAACAACAGGCTGGCGAAAAGCCACCGACTACGAGAAAGACACCTACCAATGGACAGGCGGGACAACGGGAGAAATCAAGAAAGGAAACGTCACCGACACCTATTACGCATACAACGGAACAAGATGGGTTGTGGCAGACAGGGAAAACGTCATTGGGCTCTGCACAACAAGCAATGCAGGCGCTGTCGAAGAATACAACAACACCTACTATATCTGCAAGTCCGGCAGTTGGACAACGGCTACGGCGTTGGAATATGATACTTACCAGTTTGGCACAGGCGATGACGGAGAAGTTCGACAAGGAAGAATTAACAAGAATCTTTACTATGTATATGAAAATGGAGCATGGCGGGCCTCCGCAAGTGAAATCGAGAACAACCTTGGAGCGTGTGTCGCTAGCCGGGAAGGGGTTGTAGATTTATCGGGAAACACCTATTACATCTGTAAATCTTGCAGTTGGAAAACAGCGACCGTGTTGGAATATGACACCTACGGCTGGACAAGTGGAGCAACGGGAGAAGTAAAAAAGGGGAATGTCACCGACACCTACTATACATACAACGGATCAAAATGGGTCGTAGCTGAAAGGGAAAATGCCATTGGGCCTTGCACAACAAACAATACAGGTGTTGTCGAAGAATACAACAACGCCTATTACATCTGCAAGTCTGGCCGTTGGACAACTGCAACAACACTGGAGTATGACACTTATCAGTTCGGCATAGGCACTGATGGTGAAGTGCGGCAAGGAAGAATTAACAACAACCTTTACTACGTGTATGAAAACGGAGCGTGGCGAGCTTCTGCAAATGAAATTGAGAACAATCTTGGGGCTTGTGTCGCTAACCGGGAAGGAGAAAAGCACACATTAGGCAACAAGTATTACATCTGCGAAAACAGGAACTGGAAGCAGATTTCCGCTCAGGAATACAGTCTCGGATATTGTACAACGTCAAATATTGGAATCGTCGAAAAACAGAACAACGTGTATTACATCTGCAAGTCAAATGGATGGACAACTGCGACAACACTGGAGTATGACACTTATCAGTTCGGCATAGGCACTGATGGTGAAGTGCGGCAAGGAAGAATTAACAACAACCTTTACTACGTGTATGAAAACGGAGCGTGGCGAGCTTCTGCAAATGAAATTGAGAACAATCTTGGGGCTTGTGTCGCTAGCCGGGAAGGAGAAAAGCATAAACTAGGCAATAAGTATTACATCTGCGAAAACAGGAACTGGGAGCAAATTTCCGTTCAGGAATACAATCTCGGCTATTGTACCACAGCAAATATTGGAACTGTCCAAAAACTGAACAACGTGTACTACATCTGTAAAAATAATCAATGGCAAACAGCAACCGTATTGGAATACGACACCTACGAAAAAATATGTACTACCGATGGTGCCATTGTTAATGGTAGAATTGTTTCTGCAAATAAATATGTCTGTGACAATGATTCTTTTAGAGCAGCAAACGAATCAGAAATTTCACTCAATAAGGGTTGTGTTAGTTACACTGAAGGCGAAATAATTAGGAAACCATTTACGCCAAGCATTGACTCCATTTTCTCATGCATAAGTAGCATATGGAACAAATCACACGAAATTACCTATGGTACCTTAATCGATGAGAGAGATAACAAAACCTACAAAACAATTATCATAGGCTCCCAAACTTGGATGGCTGAAAATCTAAACTATGAATATAAAATTGAGTCAACAAATAATACTGATTCCGTAATCTATGGCAATTACTGCTACACAGACAACTGCTTCACATATGGTCGCTATTATACTTGGGCCGCCGCTATGGATAGTGCAGGAATCTTCTCCACAAATAGCTCAGGATGCGGATATGGAAAAACATGTTCACCAGTCTATCCCGCACGTGGGATATGTCCCGAAAACTGGCATTTACCCTCAAAAGCGGAATGGGAGACTTTGATTGCTACGGTAGATAATGAAGCGACAATGACGACATCCGGATATAGTCGGACGACAGGAAGAATGCTTAGGACGACAAGTGGCTGGAACTATATCTATGGTACGGACGAATACGGTTTCTCTGCACTACCTGCCGGCTATTTCTACCACGATTACTGGGACGAAGATCACTTTGATCTTGTGCGTAGCAGTGCAGATTTCTGGTCTTCTACAGAGTATATTAGTTCTTTATCCATCAACATTGGGAACAATGCCTACTCGATGTACCTAGGCGTAGAATATAATACACATGATTCAAACTATCAGGAATATGGGGGGGTTACATATCAGTATGTCAAGTCTAGAGCTCTATCAGTCCGCTGCGTCAAAGATTAAAGAACATCAATAAAAACAAATTCAAATAAGGGGAGACTTAATGGAAAAGCCACCATCAATATATCGTTATATGCAATTTGAACATTTATTAGATCTATTGTCAAATTACCGTCTTCCATTAATTAATCCCTCATGCTGGGAAGACAAAAATGACGCCCTCTCTACAAAATTAAGTTGCAAAAAAGATGAAGTAATCGGAATTTGCTGCTTCACGATATCTGGAGCCAACAGCATTTATAGATGGAGCAAAATGGCAAAAAATAATCTTTGTGTACGTGTTGAATTTGACAGACAATTAATTGAAAATAATTTACCCGACAAGATAAAACTCTATGAAGTGCAATATAAATCAAAAGATGATCTAGATAATGGATGCCTACAATCCATCTCCGATTGCGCATTTTTAAAATCAACTCCATACGTTCAAGAAAAAGAAATTCGACTTGTCATGCGTTGCACAAAAGACGAGAAAACAAATAAAAAGATTGTCGGCTACTTAGAAAAATTGCCAACGAATACTATAAAGAACATTCGTTTTTCACCATTTTTAGACAGGGAATTTTTTCCACTTATCAGAAAATATTTGCAAAGGCAATTAGACGATTGTAAATGGGAAAACGTCACAATTTCTTGTTCTAAAATTTTTAATATGATAAAATGGAAAAATTCCCTTCGCAAAGCGGTCAAAAAATTACAGGAAAACAAGAAATAGCGCTGTGAAATATATAATATCATTTCAATCCTTGAAAAGTCTCTTTCTTGGGAGACTTTCTTTTTACACAACTTTTACAAACCAGCCCTTGCCATTTTCTCCATATAAACTATCTTCTTCCTGTGTTCCCGAATAGTGCGGGCTCCAGAAGGCATTTGACGATTGTCAAATGTTTTTTTTGTTAAGGAGTACTGTACATGGACAAGAATCTCGAATCGGCATATACGCCCGACCTCTACAACACCTTCGTCGATACGCCCGAGAGTGACATCCCGGAAAGCCTCAGGGACAGCGTCTTCTTGGATGCAAAGAAGGATCCCGCCTTCAAGCGGCTCTTTGGCGACGCCCGGCCGATCTGCGACGTAATAAAGTATATTTTCATACGGTTGCCCAGGGTGGAAAAGTTCAAGGATTCCATCGCTCCCGAGAAACTCGCATGGTACGAACTGATTGCGAGTGCGCCGCACCCCGAAGCAGATACTCAAAAGGCAGGCTAGAGACATGATTCCCAGCGCAATGATTGACGACCTGATCGACGAGGCTGTGACAGAAATATGAAAATTCCCGCGACAGATGCCGCGGGAAATTATCGTTTATAACTTCAGGTCTGGATCGACTACACGTCAACCACTTCGGTCCAGCCGAACGGGTCTTCGGCTTCACCGAACTGGATAGCAGTGTACTTGGTGAAGAGTTCCGTGCAGACAGGGCCCGGATTCTTGCCGTCACCGT
>CAMIWK010000034.1 GCA_946402415.1 uncultured Fibrobacter sp. | reverse complement strand
GCCTGGTGTTCAACAATGTGGAAGTGATTCCCGACGAGAACCGCTTTATATTCCACTTCAAGAAGGACGGCGAGGCCATTCGCCGGTCCGTGACCGCCGAGGGCCCCATCGAGGCTGGCCTTATCTTGATGCGTGAAATCAACATGCCTGTGGAACTGGTGAAGTACCGCCAGGTGGTGGTCCCCGAAAAGGACAAGCTGTGGGCCGGTCGCGGCCTGAGCCGTATCCTTTTGCGTGCCAACGGCAAGGAAGAAGAGGGCCGTGGGGTTTCTAGCGATACCCTGAAGGCCAACATGCGTGCCTTGTTCAGCGGCGTGAACCTGTTATACAAGTAGGTGCATTATGTGGAAGGCCCTGTCCGATGTTGCTCGCCCCTTTAAAATCAAGCGGGAACGCCTGGAAAAGTTCGTGGACGATTCCAAGGAATCGGTGAACAAAATCTGGAAATCGGAACAGGTGCAGTCCGTGGTCCGCTCTACCAAAAAAGTGAAAGAAGCGGGCATGAAAAAGCTCTCCGAAGGAGAGTTTCGCGGAAAGGGACTTCGCGGCAAAATCAAGGAGTTCCGTCACAAGGTTAAGGAACTTCCGCCTTTCCAGAAGTTGCTGCTTTTGACCATCGCGGTTTGCCTCCCGGCGGGAATCATCGTAGCCGTCTTTGTGGCGGGCCTTATCAAGAGCCGTCAAAAATGAAACAGAAGGACCTGACCCCCACACCGTTCTTTGCCGAACTGGAAAGGGCGAAGTCCGATGCTCTGAAAGATGCCGCCGCAGGCGGCTTGCCTTTCATTGATATGACGGTGAGCAGTCCACTGCGTGTGGGACTGCCTTTTGACCTGGAACCAGCGGTAGATACGGTCAAGCGGGAATTCAACCTGTGGGATACAAATCCGGCGGGGGCCTTGAAGGCCCGTGAAGCCGTGGCGAAATATTACCAGGAGCGTGGCGGGAACTTTTCGGCTGAACAGATAATTCTTACGGCTAGCACCAGCGAGGCCTACTCTATTCTGTTCAAGGCTTTCTGCAATCCCGGAGACGCTATTTTGACGCCGGTTCCGGGATACCCTTTACTGGATACATTGGCGGAGCTTGAAAACTTGGAGTGCTATCCGTATTTCTTGAAGCTCTCCCGCAGTGGTGCCGGAAAGGAACGGCATGGCGAATTTCATTTCGCATTGGATACGGAAAGTCTCCTGAGTGCCCCTGCAAATGCAAGAATCCTCTTGCTGGTCTGTCCTCACAATCCTACAGGTCACTCCATCAGCTTGTCCGAATGGAAAGAGACGGTTCGCTTCTGCGAAGAGCGGAACCTGGTTCTTGTGGTGGATGAGGTTTTCGGGGATTATTCCTTTGATGCAAATGCCAGGCGTTCCTGGCAGTTCCTTGAGCAGGGAAGAGAAAAACCCCGCTGCCCCATCGTCTGGCTCAACGGCCTTAGCAAGGTCTGCGGGAGTCCCCAGGTGAAGCAGGGCTGGATGGCCGTGTACGCTCCCGAAGATATGCGTGAATCCATCCACGAGACTTTGGAATATGTGGCGGACGCCTACCTGAGTGTCTCCTCCATGGCCCAGGCTTTGGCAGCTCCGCTGCTCGCTGAATCGGCGAACTACGAAAAGCGGATTCAGGAACGATTGCTGCAAAATTTGGCAGCTCTGCGAGAGAAGTTCCCCTCCAAGTACTGCCCCGAGGTTTCGGGAGGCTGGTATGCGGTTGTTCGCCTAGGCGACAACGATGAGGAATTGACGCTCCGTCTTTTGCGGGAAAAGCACGTGCTTGTACAGCCGGGATTCTTCTTCGATTTCGAGGAGGACGGCTGGATTGTGATAAGCCTGCTGCAGGAACAGTCGGTTTTTGCGGAAGGACTCCGGCGGATTTGTTCCTGATGCTTATTTCTGGCTATTCTGTTTTTTATATTGGCTCCTAGATAGGTTTTCCGAGGAAGAGAGATATGGGTTCAAGACATGGTGTTCCCACTCCGGGGCAGGCGATTGTCGAGGGTATGGAATGGCTCAAGATGGACAAGGCGGAATTTGCCCGTAGGCTTGGCATTTCGGAAGACCTGCTGGAAAAATTGATTGCGGGGGAGGCCGGCATTACGACGGAGCTGGCTGCTTCTCTGGAGTCGGTGACCGGTAGCCCTGCCGCCTACTGGAAAATGCTGGAACGGAAATCCCAGAGGACTTAGGTTTTTTATGAATATTGAAGACGCAATTTCTTACATCAACGACAAGGCCAAGGGGCAGGCGGAGCAGTTTGACGTGATCGCCTCCAAGTTCCATTCCGAAGGGCTCTCTGTTTTTCAGGGACAGGTTCAAAATACGGAAATTTCTGATTCTGTGGGTGTGGGAATTCGCGTTATCAAAAACGGCCGTCCGGGTTATGCCCATACGGAACGCCTTACGGCAGAGGCTTTAGAGCAGACCTTAAAAGATGCTCTTTGTCATACCCAGTGGACCGAAGAAATTAATGTAGACTTGCCTGAGCCGGGAACATTACCGCAGCCAGACGAGGACTACAATCCGGCCCTGGAAAAAATCGGCCTGTCCGAAATGAAGGACGTTTGCATCGATTTGGAAAAGGCGACCTTCGCCAAGTCCAAGGAAATCGAGAACATCCCTTACTTAGGGGCGGACCTTTCCAACAGCGAAGACTACGTGGCAAACAACAAGGGCGTTTTCTACAGGACCCGTTCCAACTCCGTCTCTGTAGGTGTCGGTGCGGTTGCCTGTCGTGACGGCATCAAGAAACTAGGGAGCTTTACCAAGTCTAGCCGGAACTGGATCGAAATCGATGTGGAAGAAATAGCTTCTCGGGCGGCAGGCTATTCTACGGAACTGTTCGGCGCAAAGAAGATCGAGGGCGGCAAGATTCCCGTGGTCCTGTCGGAGCGGATTTCTGGCCGGTTCATGCGGATGTACAGTCAGCCCTACCTGGCAGATTCCATGCAGAAAGGCCTTTCCAGGCTCTCGGGCAAGGAAGGCTCGAAGATCGCGTCGGATTGCCTTTCCCTGTGGAGTGTGGGCTCCGGAGACCTGTTCAGCCATCATTTCCCCTACGATTCCGAAGGGGTGCCCACCCAGCTGGTGAAGGTCATCGACGGAGGCGTTTTTGGCCAGGGTCTCTACAACCTGGAAACCGCCGCCAAGGCGGGCTGCAAGTCCACCGGAAACGGCGTCCGCGATTTGGGCACCAAGATGTCCACGTCCTTCTACAACATGTACGTCCCCTGCGGCGAAAAATCTACGGAAGAGCTGCTGAAACTGTTCCCCAGCTGCCTGCTGGTGGCCCGGCTGGAAGGAAATTCCGGCTGCAATTCGGTGAGCGGGGAACTGAGCATTGGCGCCCACGGTTTCTGGTGCGAAAACGGCCAGATTGTCCACCCCGTAGATAGCGTGACCTTAAGCGGGAACTATTTCGACATCATCCAAGAAGTGGTGGCCTGCGGAAACGCCTATTACGACGACTTTTCCAGCACCAAGGTTCCTGCGTTGGCGGTACAGTCCCTGTCGGTAAGCTGCTAGACCGACCCTCTTTACACCCGTAAACACTTTTTCCCTGCGGAGGTATGTTCCCGGGGCTTGAAAAAGTGTATCTTGTTTATGTAATCGATTCGCGGCCCTGTGCCGCAAAGGACAAAAAATGATTGATGTAAAGGGAAAATGGTGCCTCGTTACCGGCGGATGCCGTGGTGTAGGCCGTTTGACTGCCATCGAGATGGCGAAATTGGGTGCAAATATCATCTTGCAGGGCCGCGACAAGGCCCATGCCGAGCCGGTGCTGGCCGAAATCAAGAAGCTTGCTGTCGAAGGCCGTGCCGTAGGCTGCAACCTGGAAAGTGAAGCCGAAATTGATGCCGCCCTTGCCGAAATCGACAGCTGGGGCGTGCAGGTGGACTTGGTGTTCAATAACGCAGGCCTTATGAGCCACTACTTTACCGATTACCTGACCAACACCATGGATGATTTCCACCATGCTATGGCGGTGAATTTCTATGCCCCCATCAAGATTGCCTACCACTTTTTGCCGGGCATGATCAAGCGTGGTTTTGGCCGCATGCAGCTCACCACCAGCGGCATTGCCAGCGAGCCGGAACTGATGGGCTACGCCTGCGCCAAGGCTGCCCTCACCAAGTTCGTGAAGGATTTCGCCTGCAAGCTGAACGGCACCGACGTGATGATGAACGTGATGGACCCGGGTTGGCTCCGTACGGACCTTGGCGGCCCCAACGCCCCTAACGCTCCCGAAACCGTGATTCCGGGCTCCATGGTTTCTGTGCTCTTGGACGACAAGAAGAGCGGCCGTTGGTTCAGCGCCCAGGAATTTACGGGCATGAGCCTTGCCGATGCTGTTGAAAAAGGCAAGACCATCGAATAAGTGTTTCTTCTACTGATTCTCCTTGAAGAAAGAAGGCTTCCCGATTCCGGGAAGCCTTTTCTGTACGCTTGTGCGGTGCCTGCATTAAGCCAAAGCGGCAATCCGTGAGCCACAAGCGGCTCGTATTAACGAGCCGTGGTTGCGAGAGCTTTGGCTAGCCATAGAAGCGGCTTAGCATTAAGCTAAAGCGGCTATTATAGCATCACCCATGCCGGTCGTACCGACCTTGGTGCAGCCTTCCTGGTAGATATCGCCCGTGCGGAAGCCCTGGGCGATGACCTTTTCACAGGCTGCTTCGATAGCCTTGGCCGCTTCTTCTTCCTTGAAGGTGTATCGGAGCATGAGGGCCACGGAGAGGATCTGGGCGAGCGGGTTAGCGATACCCTTGCCAGCGATGTCCGGAGCGGAACCACCGGCCGGTTCGTACAGACCGAAGGAACCTTCGGCGATAGAAGCGGACGGGAGGAGACCCATGGAACCGGTGAGCATGGCGCATTCGTCGGTGAGGATGTCGCCGAAGAGGTTCGGGCAGAGGAGCACGTCGAATTCGCGCGGGCGCTTCAGGAGCTGCATGGCAGCGTTATCCACATAGAGGTGTTCGAGAGTCAGTTCCGGGTAGTCCTTGATGACTTCGTTCACGACTTCGCGCCAGAGCACGCTCGTGGTGAGCACGTTGGCCTTGTCGATGGAGGCAACCTTCTTGTTGCGGAGCATGGCGGCGTCAAAGGCGAAGCGGGCAATGCGTTCGACTTCGTAGCGGCTGTACTTCATGGTGTCGAAACCGATTTCTTCCTTGGAGCCCGGAACGCCTTCGCGGCCCTTCGGCTGGCCAAAGTAAACGTCACCCGTCAGTTCGCGGACGGTGAGGATGTTGAAACCGTCGCCCACGATGTCGGCGCGGAGCGGGCATGCGCCTGCGAGTTCCTTATAGACGCGGGCCGGGCGGAGGTTGCAGAAAAGCTTGAAGTGCTTACGGAGCGGCAGAAGTGCACCGCGTTCCGGCTGCAGGTTCGGCGGAAGGTGTTCCCACTTCGGGCCACCCACGGAACCGAAAAGAATACAGTCAGAAGCTTCGCCCAGCTTGAGGGTGCTTTCCGGCAGCGGAGAACCGCTTTCGTCATAGGCGGCACCACCGACGTTTGCCCATTCGGCGTTCACGTCGAAACCGAACTTCTTGGAAACGACGTCCAGCACGCGGACCGCTTCTTTCATCACTTCGGGGCCGATACCGTCGCCCGGAAGCACTGCAATCTTGTAATTCTTGCTCATTGTTAATCCTTGTTGAATTTGAACGCGGATAAAGATAGTAAATTCGTTTCAAGGGGGGGAAGAGTCCCCCTGCCTGCAGCCACGGCATTCGCCGCGTCTTCCGGCCCCCCCCTCGAGCGGTGACACCCTGCAACGCCCCGCTTCTATCGCCATCCAGACCAGCATTGTCATTCCGGACTTGACCCGGAATCTCCTTTTCTAACCGACTCCCGGACCTTCTCAATAACCTCCTCCGGTGTCACAAAGTTCAATACGCTATATGCCGTCATTTCGTTTCCCATATCCTTAAAACTCGCCCCGAAGTGATACACCGTATCATCCACGAGCAGGAACCGGTCGTGTATGGTCCGCATGGTTTTCAAATTCAGCCCGGGATATTGCTTGTTATGCAAATCCTTTGCCGCCTTGAATTCAGGGGTAATATGGGCGGAGTAGATAACGGCAGTAACTCCCTTTGCCCGCATGGCGGCAAATTTCAGCACCTCGACGGTAGCAAACGGGTCGATGAAAACGATGGATCGTTTTGCACTTTTCACTAAATCCCTAATGAGCACGAACCCGTCGAAGTGAGTTCCTGTCGCAAGAATGCCGCCTGTGGGAGTTTGGTTCGATTTGACAAAAAAGTCAATATGCTGCTCAACAGTGGAAAGACGGGATTCCTGCGATTGCACCACGTTCTCAACCATGGATATTTTTGCCGCCTGCTCACGAAGGCGGCTCTCCACCTGCATTCCGACAGTCATCATCCTCGGGTTTACGCTATAACCTTTGAGTAAATAATCCTTAAGGACTTGATTTGCCCAACGGCGGAAACGAACCCCTGCTTTGCTATTGACCCGGTAACCGACCGAAATAATCATGTCAAGATTATAAAAGTCGATATTCCTTGAAACGGTTCTTTTACCCTCTACTCGAACTACTCGAATTTTTCGAGTAGTTGGAATATTTTCCAGTTCTCCCGTACTAATGATTTCTTGGATATGGTAAGTAATGGTATGTTCTTTAACATCGAACAGTTCGGCCATTTGTGCCTGCGTGAGCCACACCGTCTCGTTCTCGATACGGACCTCCAACTTCACCTCGCCTTCCGGCTGGTAAAGCACGATTTCCCCCCTGTTGTCATTCCCGGCTTGACCGGGAATCTCCATTTTATCTTTTTTGCCCATTTTAACCTCTTTTTTAAACAAAAAAAGCCCCCAAGGCGAGCGAAACGTTGATGCTTGCATCAACACTTCCGAGCCGCTGGGCTTTGTGCTAAAAGCACAAAAGCCGTATTTCCATAGCCCGCAACCTGAAATGGCTGCTATGGGATATAGAAATACGACTTTTCGGGGGTAATATACAAAAAGAGGATTGGGAAAGCAATTTTTTAGTGATTTCGTCATCCTGAGCCGTTAGGCGAAGGATCCAGACCCGCTTTTTTAACAAAACTCTCCCTCGATGTGGGCCTTCCCTCGCTCATCATAATGACTGCTCGGCTCAACCTTGTAGCAGAATCTACGAGATCGCCTCGCCCTCGCCGACACAACTCGTTGATACGAGTTGCTTTCGGCTCACGGACTCACGACCTTCGACTGTTCACTCGGGAAGCCCACATCTCGGTCGAAAAACACAAAAAACTGCTCTGGTTCACGAGTGTTTTGCGGTAAAGACCTGTTTTTACAGGTAAGAGCAGTTCTTGCGGGAGGAAACTCTTGTGACTGTTAGTCCCTGCGAGTTTCCGCCGAGAGTTTTCCATAGACACCCAATATTCCAGCTTGGAATATCGAAAAATGGCATTTTTCGAGAAAACACTTGACTTTGTTTTTTTTTGTTTACATTTGAGAGGCGGTGTTAAATTAGTAATGAGGTGTTTATGGGAAAGAAATATAGGGTGACGTATCAAAACGGGAATACTTATCATTTGGTGTTCTCTTCAAATATTTCATGGTCTGAACGAGTTCTAGAGATGCTGGAAAAGAGGAGCATCTGTTTTAATAAGGATGGGACACCCGTATGTATATCGAAGCAAGAAGACTTTTCTCACAAAAACGAACTCGCTTCTATTCTTTTCATAAAGGGAGATGCTCCAAACTATCGGCATTTGTTTGTAAACAACGGGGAAGGGAATATTGCTCTAGATATGCTTGTACAGAAATTAGACGAGTTTAATTGTTCTAAGTCTTTTCCCATTACGGAATTATCTCCTGTGGATAGTCTCTCGGACGAGGATATTCCAAATGATGAAGCCCCCCTCCCGAACATTCTAAACATCAAGGGTGCTCAAAAGCAACAGGTGGAAATTTTAAAAAATATGACCGTATATAGAGTCATGACAGTAGAACATTTTTTAGAATGGTGTGAATCTGGCCAAAATACGCTTGTACCTGTAGAATGGTGGAATGACCCGTGGGAAAGGGCTTTGTTCAAGAATCACATGTTTTTAGGAAATAATCAGTATGTGTATATTGATGACTTCAGTTTCTACGGGCAATGTTGGTCCTATGAGAAAGATGAATCTGATGCGACGTGGCGAATTTTTGAAGCCTGCAAAAACGATTGCGTTCGAATAGGGGTAAGTGCCTGGGATTTGTATGAATGCCTTTCAAAACAGGTTGACAAAGAGAATGAAGGTTATTCTTTGCATTCCTGTTTTGCCGGAAATGTTGAATATCTGGTGGATGAACAGATAAATCAAAGACTTTCAGAAATGAGATTTGGGGATTGCCTAAACAATTATGATTCGTCCCTGGTCAAAACTTTGTTTATAAAAAAGACGGCTTTTGAGCACGAAAAAGAATTTCGAATTATTTACCATTACGTTAGCGGTGAAAGCTATGTTGATGATTCAGTTGGTTCAGATGCTTCGCCTTATTGTGGCGAAAGGATGTCTGTATTGGAACCTCAAGGTGATCTTGTTAAATATGACTTTCCTGTTTCGAAAATTAGGTCAGTCAAGATCGGTCCTCGTATTAGTCATTGCCCATGCGAATTAGAAAAAATAAAAATTGAATGTGATAAGTTGATGACGCAATTCAAACGAAATGGGGTTTGCTGCAACATACAAAGATCAGAAATTTACGATTACCCGAACTTAAATGTCGGATTCTAGTACCTATAATGCTCCATTTTTTTTTGTTGGGAGAAGTTTTATGAACGTGTTAGAAAAAAAACTAATAGGATTGTCGCTCCTGTTTCTCGCAGCCTGCGGAAATTCCGGTGGAGGCGAGGAGGTCATATCACCAGATAGCAGTGACATAGTGGCTGCTGAGGACTTTCCTAGCTGCACGGAGAACTGTGAAGGAAAATATATGGAGGAAGAACTCGTCGAGTCTGATAATTCTGCTACATTGTCTTTTTCTTCCAGTTCCTGCAATGATGCCGTATTGTCTAGCTCTGTAGTTGTCTTTTCGTCATCGCCAGACTCTGAAGAATGTAATGGGCGTAGGTGTAGCTCTATTGCTATCTTTTCGTCATCTTCGTCATTGGGTGAGGCTTTAGTCAGCTCAAGTTCCATTGAATATGGGACCTTGACGGATTCACGTGATGGAAAGACATACAGGACTGTTGTCATAGGCGTTCGGACCTGGATGGCGGAGAATCTGAATTATGAGACAGAGAATAGCTTTTGCTATGACGATGATCCGGATAATTGCGATAAGTATGGTCGACTGTACACTTGGGCTGCTGCTGTGGATAGCGCAGGAATTTGGAGCGACGGGTGCAAGGGTTGCGGCTCTGGTTCTAAAGTGCATCCGGATTTGAGATATCCAAACCGCGGCGTTTGCCCAAGAAATTGGCATTTGCCTAGCAAAAGCGAATATATTAAGTCGCTTGTCGTAGAAGTGGGTGGTTCTCAGGCAGGAAAAATGCTGAAGACATCATCCGGCTGGAATGGTTATGACGGTTTTGACAGTTACGGTTTTTCCGCTCTTCCCTCTGGCTACAGAGATCCTGAAGGTGAATTTAAAAGAGTCTCCTCTGAAACTTTTTTTTGGAGTTCGACTGATCATGGAAATTTAGGGGGCACTTCCTGGCGAGATAATTTTGCTTACGCACTCAATATAAATTCTAGTGATGAACCTGTTTTTAATGATGATGCTGGCTTTAATGAAGGTGGTGAATTGAAGGCTTCTGCATTTGCTGTTCGTTGCATCCACGACTGGTATTAGATTCTGCGGAGATAAATATTATGAATGCGTTCACTAGGTTAAAAAAAGTTAAAACTGTTCTTCCATTAATAGCGAGTCTCTTTTTAGGTATTGTTGCATGCAGTGGTGATGATGCTATTCCGTCTTCCGCTGTTGATGGGATATCTACGGATAGTTCCTTTCCCAATACGGAAATTTTTTCTAGTAGTGACGACGTTCTGGATTGTGGAACGGGATTTTGTATAAACCATGATGCAAAATCCTCTTCCAGCACCTTAGCTCCTGACGGTAATAAGCAATCTAGTTCTGTACGCGCGGATTTTATGACAGATTCTCGCGATATGCAGACCTACAGAATCGTCACTATCGGTTCTCAAATATGGATGGCGGAGAACCTGAATTTTAGTACTAATTCCAGTTTTTGTTATGAAAATAAACCTAGCCTTTGCGATAAGTATGGCCGTCTGTACACTTGGGCCGCTGCAATGGACAGTGCTGGGGTGTATTCAACAAATGGTAAAGGGTGCGGTCATAGATCAAGAAGTTGTGCCCCGATATACCCGGTTAGAGGGATTTGCCCAAGTGGTTGGCATTTGCCCAGCCGTGAAGACTTTGACATATTGTTCAATGCTGTTGGCGGGATGGATAGTGCTGCCAAGGTGCTTAAATCTCCTTCAACGCCATGGAAGAGCTTGGATCCTAATGGTTTTGAAAGTGTTGCAACAGATGATTTTGGCTTTTCTGTGTTATCAGCGGGGTATGCATTTAAACCTTACTATGAAAGTTACAATGCATGGACATTAGTACGTGATAGCACATTTATTAATACTGTTGAATTTACGGGTATTGGCGAGGAGGCTGATTTTTGGAGTTCGACTCCTTGTAATGTTGATGAATATTCTTGTGTTGTTAATTCCAACCAAAGCTTTTTTGGTAATATAATGTATGATGCTTATGTCATTTCATTGGAAAACGATTTAGAATTTATGATCTTCGGTTATGAAGAAGGGTTTAGGGGACATTCTATTCGTTGCCTTAAAGACTCTGCTCCTTCTCCCGGCATTGTCGCAAGTTCTTCCTCCAAAACAACTCCAAGTTCTTCTAGCTATAACGGCTGGAGTTGGGATGTACCGAGGGAAGCACGTCTGAATCCCGAAATCACTTACGGAGAAATGGTCGATAATCGCGACGGCAAGATTTACAAGACAGTCGTTATCGGCAATCAGACATGGATGGCGCAGAACCTGAATTATGATCCGGGTTTTAGTGTTTGCTACGATGATAATCCGGATAACTGCGATGTGGCCGGTCGCCTTTACACCTGGACTGTTGCAATTGATACCGCAAAACTTGATTCGGCATCAATATTTTGCGACTATTACAGAACCTGTACTCTGCCTGACACAGTGTATGGAGTTTGTCCGCCAGGCTGGCATTTGCCGAACATTGACGAATGGATGACGCTTATCACTGCGGTGGGTGGCGAAGAGCAAGCTGGTAAAGTCCTTAAGTCACAAAGCGGCTGGGGCTGGTATAGTAATGGAAATGGCACGGATTCCTTTGGTTTTTCCGCTTTGCCTGCTGGCCTTAGAAAAATCAATAGTGGCCAGACATACGAATGGGGGGGCTATTTCGACGATGTCGGCGATTACGCGGGCTTCTGGAGTGCTGCTGAAAAAAGCAAAACACATGGTAGGGCTATTGTTTTGAAATATAATTTGGATGCCGCGGGCGTAGAAGCGTACGTTGATAAACATTGGGCCATCTCAGTCCGTTGCGTTGAAAACTCCAACTAGACCGCACCATTAGCAGGCTAAAGTGTCAAGGGGTGGTGGATTTGCCGATTTGCTGATACTTTTGTCAAAAAAACGATTAGAAACACGGAGTTTTATTGGTGCTCGTTTCTAACCCTTTGTGTACAAGGTTGCAGGGCGCTTGTTTTATGCAACCTGTTTTTTTCGAGATGGCTTGGCAATAAATTTTGGTTCCATCTTTTCGGCTTTGGCCTGCGTAAGGAACATGTTGATTTTGTTTTTTTAATTTATCGGCATACGGATTCTTTACCGCTTTGCTGAAGTCATAGTTGCTTTTCGTGGTGACTTCCTTCTCATTGCTCTCACCTCATTTCCCGCCCATCTCTCTCGGGTGGTGTTCGCGATGTTCTTGCTTTATGAACTCTTTGTCGATATGGGTGTAGATCTGCGTGGTGCTGATGTCGGCGTGGCCCAGGAGTTCCTGCAGAACGCGCAGGTCCATGCCCGCCTCCAGGCAGTGGGTGGCAAAGCTGTGGCGGAAGGTGTGGGGCGACACCTGCTTGGTCAGGTGGGCTGTGTGCTGTTGTACAATCTTCCAGGCTCCCATGCGGCTCATGGGCTTGCCGTTTTTGTTTAGAATTATGTTGTCTGTGGTCGGATGGGTGAGGGGTCGGCCTTCCTCGATCCACGCCTTTAGATTCTCTTTTGCCTTGCTGCCCAAAGGAATCAGGCGTTGTTTGTTGCCCTTGCCAATGGGAGTGAGCCATTCGTTGTCCAGGTCCAGCTGCGAGACCTTGATGCCCAGCGCCTCCGAGATGCGCAGCCCCGCGCTGTACATAAGCTCGAACAGAGCAGTATCCCTAAGAGGGTTCTTGCCGCCCGCGGCACTCTCAAAGACGCTGTCCACTTCTTCTCGGGTCAGGTATTCCGGCAGGTAGTGCCCAAGTCTTGGGGTCGCCAACATGGATTCGGTGCTGTAGCCGTATTCCTTCTGCTGTTCCATGTACTTGAGGAACCCCCGCAGGCTGGAAAAATGCCTCGCTACCGAAGTGGGGGAGTATTCCGCCTGCCCCGCGGTGAGTGTCAGGAATTCATCCAGTTTTGGGGGAGTCAATTCTTTCAGGTCAATCTTGTTGTCATCGAGCCAGCCCACGAAATGCCGCAAGTCCTCCTGGTAGCTTTGGATGGTTTTGGGGGAAAGGTTCCTTTCCACTCCCAAGAAGGCCAGGTAGGCGTCCATGCGGTTCGAATTCAGGCTCATGGCTCGGAATTTAGCATTTTTTTCTCAAAAATCCCCTTGACAGCGCCCCTGCCCTTTTCTATTATTGACCCCGTCCAAGCGACAATGGATGATTAGCTCAGTTGGTAGAGCAGCTGACTCTTAATCAGCGGGTCGCAGGTTCGACCCCTGCATCATCCACGAAACGCCGAAATCTGCAAGATTTCGGCGTTTTTTTGTGTTATATGTGCGGAAAATCGCATTTTTACGGGAAATGTCCTAAGGGTGAGGTCTGACCCCTCTTTTTTATGTATCTTTTCCCCAATAAGCGTCTTTGCCACCATCGGTGGCAAGGTTTTTGTGTCAAGGATTTTTTATGAAGATTGTATTGCCGGTTGCAGGAAGCGGTGTAAGGCTCCGTCCATATACGGAGGACCGCCCCAAATGCCTGCTGCCCGTTGCTGGAAAGACCATTATCGACTGGATTGTGGAAGATTCCCTGTCCCTGAAGCCTTCGGAGACCATTTTCATTACGGGCTACAAGGCCGAGCAGATGGACGCCTTCCTCAAGGATCGTGAATGTTGGGGTAAGACCCGGACTGTCCGCCAGGAGAATCCCCAGGGTCTGGGTGAGGCTATATCCCTCGCGCTCCCGTTTGTGGATGATGACGAGCCCATGCTTATCATCTTGGGCGATACCCTTTTCGAGGCAGACCTGTCCATCCTGAAGAACGAGACTGAAAATGTCCTCTATACCTTCAAGGTGAAGGACCCGTCCCGCTTTGGCGTGGCGGTGACCGACAGCATCGGCGCCATCCAGAAGCTGGTGGAAAAGCCCCAGGAGTTTGTCTCCGATGAGGCCATCGTGGGCATCTACTTCATCAAGGACGTGAAGGTCCTGAAGGAATCCCTGAAGTACCTGATGGATAACAATGTCCGTACCAAGGACGAGTTCCAGCTGACCGACGCCCTAGAGATGATGCTCCAGAAGGGCTGCAAGTTCCATACGGCCCCGGTAAAGAAGTGGCTGGACTGCGGCCTTATCGAGACCCTGCTTGCTACCAACGCCGAAGTCCTTTCTCGTAACGACAACTCGGGCGAGGCATCTTTCCCCGGAACGACTATCGAAGGCCCCTGCCATATCGGCAAGGACGTGGTCATCGAGAACTGCAAGATTGGGCCCAACGTGGCTGTAGGCGATGGCTGCGTGCTGAAGAACTGCACCATCAAGAACGCTATCCTGTGGGACCGCGTTCAGGTGAAGTACGGCTCTATCCAGGACACCATTCTACATCGGTAAAAAGAACCGCCCCTTACGAACGAAGGGGTGGAGAGCAACGAAGTGCGAACCAGGGGAAGGCTTTCCCCTAATCCCAATCACATCTTATCTTTCCAGCTGGAAGAACACAGCGGCCAGGGGCGGAAGCTTGATATTCAGGCTCCACTGGCGGTTTTGCCACGGGATGTCCTGTGTCCAGACTTCGCCCAGGTTGCCCACGTTAGACCCGCCGAACATCTCGGCGTCGGTGTTGAAGATTTCCTTCCAGGCCCCGCGGGTGGGGGCGCCCAGGCGGTAGTCGTGGCGGACCACCGGCGTGAAGTTGAACACGCACAGAATCTGGTTCCCGTGGTCGTCTTTGCGGACAAAGGAAACGATGGAATTGTCGGCGTCGTCGCACCAGATCCATTCGAAGCCGGTGTGGTAGTGGTCGATTTCCCAGAAGGGAGCGTTTTCCTTGTAGATGTAGTTCAACACCTTCACCATCTGCAAAAGCTTTCCGTGGCTGTCCCAGGTGATCAGGTGCCAGTCCAGGGACTGCTTCTCGTTCCATTCCCGGAACTGCCCGAACTCGTTTCCCATGAAGTTCAGCACCTTGCCCGGGTGGGCATACTGGAAGGCATAGGTGAGGCGGAGGTTCGCAAATTTCTGCCAGTTGTCGCCGGGCATCTTGCCCAGCATGGATCCCTTGCCGTGAACCACCTCGTCGTGGCTGAACACCTGGATGAAGTTCTCGCTGTAGGCGTAGACCATGCTGAAGGTGAGCTGGTTGTGGTGGTACTTGCGGTGGATGGGTTCGTGCTCGATGTAGCTCAAGAAGTCGTTCATCCAGCCCATGTTCCACTTGTAGTGGAAGCCCAGGCCACCCTGCTCCGGCGGACGGGTGATGCTGGGGAAGCTGGTGGATTCTTCGGCGATGAGGATGGCGTGGGGTGTGAGGCGGCCCATGATGCTGTTCAGGTGCTTCAGGAACTCGATGGTGTCGTAGTTGATGTTGCCGCCGTCCTTGTTTGGGACCCACTCTCCGGGGCCCTTGCCGTAGTCCAGGTAGAGCATGGAGGCCACGGCGTCTACGCGCAGGCCATCGCAGTGGAATTCCTTGAGCCAGTACATGGCGTTGGCGATAAGGAAGTTCTTGACCTCGTTACGGCCCAGGTTGAAGATGTAGGTGCCCCAGTGGGGGTGTTCGCCCTGGCGTGGGTCGGCGTGCTCGTAGCAGGCGGTGCCGTCGAAGCGGCCGAGGGCGTGGGCGTCTTTGGGGAAGTGGGCGGGAACCCAGTCCAGAATCACGCCGATTTCGTTCTGGTGGCACAGGTCCACAAAGTGGCGGAACTGGTCGGGGGTGCCGTAGCGGCTGGTGGGGGAGTAGTAGCCCGTCACCTGGTAGCCCCAGGATTCGTCCAGCGGGTGCTCGGCCAGCGGCAAGAATTCTACGTGGGTGTATCCCATCTCCTTCAGGTAGGGGATAAGCCTTTCAGAAAGTTCGTCCCAGTCCAGGAACCGGTCGGGGTTCGCGGGGTCGCGCCTCCAGGAACCGGCGTGGACTTCGTAGATGT
>CAMIWK010000033.1 GCA_946402415.1 uncultured Fibrobacter sp. | reverse complement strand
AAGAATGGGGCGTGTTCCTCGCCACCTGCAAGAAGATTTTCGAGAAGGACCCGAAACAGTGGACCCGCGCCCGTGAAGCTCTCCGCGGCGTTTCCGAAGAAACCACTACCGGCGTGCATCGCCTGTACCAGATGGCCCAGGCCGGCCGCCTCAAGTTCCCGGCAATCAACGTGAACGATTCCGTGACCAAGTCCAAGTTCGACAACCTCTACGGCTGCCGCCACTCCCTCATCGACGGCATCAACCGCGCCACCGACGTGATGATGGCCGGCAAGATTGCAGTCGTGTGCGGCTACGGCGACGTGGGTAAGGGCTGCGCCCAGTCCCTGCGCGGTCAGGGCGCTCGCGTGATTATCACCGAAATTGACCCGATTTGCGCTCTGCAGGCTGTGATGGAAGGCTACGAAGTCAAGACCCTCGACGAAGTGGTTAGCTACGCCGACATCTTCGTGACCACCACTGGCAACACCGGCATCATCTCCGCCGCGCAGATGAGCAAGATGAAGCACCGCGCCATCGTGGGCAACATTGGCCACTTCGACAACGAAATCGACATGGCCGGATTGAAGAAGATTCCGGGCATCGTCCGCAACGAAATCAAGCCGCAGTACGATGAATGGATTTTCCCCGACGGTCACAGCATCCTCGTGCTCGCCGAAGGCCGCCTGCTGAACCTCGGCTGCGCTACTGGTCACCCGAGCTTCGTGATGAGTGCCTCCTTCACGAACCAGACCATCGCTCAGATTGACCTCTGGCTCAACGCCCAAGGGAAGGCTACCGTCGCCGGCATCAAGTACGAAAGCGGTGTCGTGTACACCCTGCCGAAGATCCTCGATGAGAAGGTTGCACGCCTGCATTTGGAAAAGCTCGGCGTTCACCTGACGACCCTTACCAAGGCCCAGGCCGACTACATCGGCGTACCCGTCGAAGGCCCGTACAAGGCGGATCACTACCGCTATTAATCGCAAGTGTAACGTGCCACGGCCTACAAGTGCCACGCCCCATTTGTCATCCTGAGCGAAGAACCGAAGGTTCGAAGTCGAAGGATCTTGATATTGAAAATCCCCCGGCACCTGCCGAGGGATTTTTTGTATTTTGTACTAAATCCCTAACTCCAAAGTCGGTAATTTATGCTGATAGAAAAAATCAAGTCCCCTGCAGATGTAAAAAAGGTGGACACCGAATCTCTCGCCGCGCTGGCGGGCGAAATTCGCACGGCTCTGATTAACAAGGTTTCTAAATGCGGTGGACATCTTGCACCGAATTTGGGGTTTGTGGAAGGGACTATCGCCCTGCATTATGTCTTTGATTCCCCCAAGGACAAGATTGTCTACGATGTTTCGCACCAGAGTTACACTCACAAGATTTTGACGGGCCGTGCTGAGGCGTTCCTGAATCCCGACAAGTACTGGAGTGTTACGGGCTATACTGAACCTTGCGAAAGTGAACATGACCAATTTATGGTAGGTCACACTTCGACCTCAGTGAGCCTTGCGCTCGGGCTAGCGACCGCCCGCGATATCAAGGGCGAAAAGGGAAATGTCATTGCGGTGATTGGCGACGGTTCGCTTAGCGGTGGCGAAGCATTTGAGGGTCTCGACAATGCAGGGGAATACGCTACAAACTTTATCGTGGTGGTGAATGACAACGAGATGTCCATTGCCGAAAACCACGGCGGCCTTTACGGAAGCCTTGCAGAACTCCGCGCCACACAGGGTAAGAGTGAAAACAATTATTTCAAGAGCCTCGGTTTTGACTACCTGTATGTAGAACAGGGTAACGATATCGAATCGCTCATTGCCGCATTCAAGCAGGTGAAGGATTCCACAAAGCCTGTGGTGGTGCACATTCACACGCTCAAGGGCAAGGGCTATAGTTTTGCAGAAAATGCGAAGGAAGGTTTCCATTGGGCCGCTCCCTTTGACATTCCCTCTGGTGTGGTGAATTGGGGTAAGGGTGAATCTTACGGCGCAATCCTTGGCGACTACCTGATGAAAAAAATCAAGGCCGACCCGAAGGTGGTCGTAATCCATTCCGCGGTGCCCGCAGGCATCGGATTCTTTGCCGACCGCCGCAAGGAAGCGGGCAAGCAGTTCATTGACGTGGGCATTGCCGAAGAGCACGCGGTGGCACTGGCCTCGGGGCTCGCGAAGGGCGGCGCAAAGCCCATCTACAGCACCCACGGCACATTCATCCAGCGCACCTACGACCAACTTTCGCAGGACCTTTGCGCCAACAACAACCCGGCGATGATTCTCGTGACCATGTCGGGCGCGGACGGCATGAACGACACCACGCACCTCTGCATTTTCGACATCGCGATGATGAGCAACATCCCGAACCTGGTTTACCTCTGCCCCACCTGTGTGGAAGAGGCTATCACCATGATGGATTACGCCATCGAACAGACCGCGCACCCGATGGCCATCCGCATCCCGAACGGAGTCGCGCACCGCAGCGTGAAATTCGACACCGACTACTCCAAACTGAACACATTCAAGGTTGACAAGCGCGGAAGCAAGGTGGCGCTCATCGGTCTCGGTAGCTACTACGCCCTCGCCGAAGAAGCTGCAGCGGAACTTGCCAAGCAGGGAATCGACGCGACCATCATCAACCCGCGATTTGCGACAGGTATCGACGCAGAAACGCTCACGGGATTGTGCGCCGACCACCAGGTTGTCGTGACGCTCGAAAACGGCGTGATTGACGGAGGCTTCGGCGAAAAAATCGCCCGCTTCTACGGCAACACAAGCATGCGCGTACTCGTAAAGGGCCTCAAGAAGGAATTCTACGACAAGGTACCCTACGGCGAGCTCATGGAACGTAACCGCCTCACGCCCAAGCAGATTGTGGAAGATGTGAAGGCCGTATTAGGATAATCTATGTTCATTTTCCTGTTCATCCTAGTCGCTGGCCTTGTCCTGATTTATGCCAACGTGAGTCCCGTTGCCCCCGGCAAAAAGGGTAAGTTGATTGCCCTTGGAATTCTTGTTTCCATATTCCTAGGCATGTTTTTTCGCGACACGCTGTTTGGCTGTGCCGTGGTAGCGTTCACTTCGGTGTGGCTTTGCCAGGCCCTCCTCCTGTATATTCCTTGGGACCTATTTAGGGTGGGGCGTCGCATTATCAGGCGCAGGGCGATGCCGGCGCGTACCTTGATGCATGCCAGTCGCATTTTGCTCTCGGCAACAGTTTTGCTGACCGTTGGGCTGTTTGTCTATGGAGTTCCCCACAATTCCCACTACGTATTACACGAGACAACGATAAAGTTGCCGGAATACGCCAATGTACAACAGCCCCAAGCCGAAGCCGACACAGTTCAACTTGACAGTGTGCAACAAGCCCTGCCCAAAAGTTTTACGGCGGTATTTTTTAGCGATGTCCACGTGGACCCGCTTTTCAGACGCGTCAAACTGGAACGCATGATTGCTAGCGTGGATTCCATCGCACCGGACTACCTGCTTTTCGGGGGAGACCTAGCCGATGTTTCCACGATGCAGTTGGACGAGTGGGGTTATGACACCCTGTTCAGGCAACTCACCTCCAAGGCGAAAGTGGCCGCCGTGGCGATCAACGGAAATCACGAATCCATGCAGGAGAGGGGCGGTTCCGATCCCGATGCCTGGATGCGCAAGGTGGGCTTTGTGGTGCTGGACGATTCCAGCGCCTGTATCGGACAGGCCTGCTTTACAGGCCGTACCGACTTTCAGGTGGCTCGTCGTCGTGGGGTGGAACGCGTGCCCCTTGCAAGTCTTGCCCCCCGCGATTTGGAACGGACTTGGATACTGATGGATCATCAGCCGAAGGGAATTGAACAAGAATATACAGGGCGCCTGCCGGATTTTGCCCTTTCGGGACACACTCACGACGGACAGTTTTTTCCAGGAACCATCGTTATTAAGTTGGTGTGGCGTCTCGCCTATGGTGAGGGTGTTCTGGGTGGGGTACGCTGGCTTGTGAGTGCCGGCGTGGACTGCTGGGGCCCACCTGTACGCGTAGGCTCTGATGCCGACATGTGGGTGATACGGTTCGAGAACCAGTAAGGCCCTTACACCTTATAGCCGTGCTTTCTCAGTTTTTCCACATAGACGGGGTCAGCTAGCCTTGCCTTGGATTCGGCCATATATTTTCCATTGTCCTTGGACTGGAATCCCATTGTGATTCGGACAAACATAGAGAAGCAGGCAAGAGAACCTAGTGCAGAGGCTCCTGCAATGGCAAGAATCTTTATGGAATAGTACCCATTGATATATTGGTAAAGAGCCAGCCCTCCATCGACCAGTGCTAAAATAAGGAGAAATAACGCTCCTTTCATATAAAATTTGGGGTTGTTACTGCGTGGGTCAAACCCATCGATGGCCACTTCGCGAAACCGCCTGTCCAGATACTCGCTCCGGCAGGCTTTGCATTGCCGAATAGGGCTTCCGTACATCCAGGCGTTACAGGATTCGCGATTCTTGGTCTTGCACTCGGGACATGTCCATTCGGCGTAACTCAATGTCATAAATAGCCCTTTTTTCTAGCGAAAAAGATAAAAATAAAGAAAAAATTTGACATTTTGTGCTATGAAGGCGATACTATATTTGCAGACGGGTCATTTTGGCTTGTCCTGGAAAAGAGGAGAAATATGAGGTTCATACATACTGCCGACTGGCATTTGGGCAATTCGATGCATGACATCGATAGACAGGAGGAAACAAGACAGTTTCTTTCTTGGCTTAAGGACCGTATCGTTGAATTCGGGACGGAATGCCTTGTGGTCTCGGGCGATATTTTCGATACGACAAACCCGCCGCTAGAAGCGCGTCGGCAGTATTTCCGTTTTTTGGCATCCCTTCTGGATACCTGCTGCAAGAATATTGTGTTGATTGGTGGAAACCACGATTCTGGAGCCCTTCTGGACGCTCCCCGTGACCTGCTTGATGTTCTCAATATTCAGATGGTGGGTTCCTTCGGGGAACGTCCCGTAGAGGAACTCGTGAAGGAGTTGACGGATGCCAACGGAAAAGTGGTAGGTATCAGTGCCGCAGTGCCGTACGTACGCGAACCAGAACTGCGCCGTTTCAGGCTCGAAGAATCGACCGAGGACTTTGCACAGAGCACATACAAGGGCCTCTATAGTGCTGTTTACGAGGCTGCCGAAAGTCTGCGTGCCGGTCGCGACATTCCCATCGTAGCGACGGGCCACCTGTATGCCTCCAAGCTGGAAGGCCGCCCCGAAAACGATGAGGGCAAGGATGCCAAGGAACATGGCATGCGCGATATCGTGGGTAACCTGGGGACCATTCCGGTTTCTGTTTTCCCCGAAGGCTTTGACTATGTGGCCCTCGGGCATATC
The DNA here is from genome assembly GCA_946402415.1 of uncultured Fibrobacter sp. Classification (GTDB taxonomy): domain Bacteria; phylum Fibrobacterota; class Fibrobacteria; order Fibrobacterales; family Fibrobacteraceae; genus Fibrobacter. The sequence goes on along the minus strand of CAMIWK010000033.1, from coordinate 10,317 downwards.
CACTATACGACTATGGTGGCGCAGAACCCGAAAGTACGCTATTCGGGCTCGCCGTTCGTACTTGGCTTTGACGAGGCGAAAATCCCGCATCATATTCTCGAAATCGACCTGAAGAAGGATGAAGATCCCGTCGTGCTGAAAATTGAGACCCCGCAGCACTTCAAGTTCGTGCGCGTATCGGGTACCATCGAGAATATCATCATGCAGCTGAACCAGCTGAAGAGCGCACCTGTGGAAAAGCCCACGAAGGTGGAAGTTGTCTTTGACTACACCCCAGGCGTGAACATTAACGAGGTTCTTGCCTCTGTACTAGAAGGCGCCCCGTTCGAGGTCGTAAGCAAGAAGGCGAACCGCGCCGACGCCCTTACGGCAGACAGTTTTTCGGACGATACCCTCAATTCCGTAGATGAACTCTCTGACGAAGAAATCTTCAAGCTCCTTATAATGAGTAGGGCCGGTGCCAGGGAAATGAATGACAGTATCCAGAAGGATTACGATAGTTTTCGAGACCTCATTATGAAGGTAGTCGAAGAAGTCGAGAACGAAAATAGTGAGGGGGTATAAGTATGAAGATTCTGAAAGTTGAATTCGAAAATATCAATAGCCTCGCTGGCGAGTGGAGCATCGACTTTACCGACCCCTCCTATAGCGAATTAGACCACAGCCTTTTCGTAATCAGCGGAAAGACTGGTATGGGCAAGACGAGTATCCTCGATGCGATAACGCTCGCCCTCTACGGCGCCACGCCGCGTCAGGGAATCATTTTCAACGGCAACGAAGGCAATGCCGTCATGACGTCGGACAAGGGACACTGTTACGCACGCGTCACGTACCGCTGCAGCAAGGGTACGTTCGTTTCGGAATGGAATCAACGCCGCGCTCGCGACAGGGCCGATGGTAACTTGCAGACCGCTCATGGGAAAATCTGGTCCGTCAATGATCCGGAAAACCCGCTGTTCGACGGCAATACCGGAAAGAATGGAGAACTGGGCAAGGCAAATGCCGAAACCATCCAGCTGGACTACTCGCAGTTTTGCCGTTCCGTAATGCTTGCACAGGGCGAGTTCAGCAAGTTTCTTACCAGCAGCGAAAGGGAACGCGCCGATATTCTCGAAAAGCTAAACGGCACCGAAAGGTACCGTCGCATCGGGGCAAAGGTGGGTGAACACAGGGCAAAAGCAAGAGTCGCAAAAGATGTGGCCCAGGCTGCATACAACACGCAGGCCGGCAACATGCCCAATGCCGAAGACATCGCAAAGGATGAAGCCTTGCTTGCAGAAGCAGCTGAAAAGGAAAAGAGCCTTTCCGCACAGAAAAAGGAACTCGAGGCCAAGATTGCCTGGCGTAATTCGATGGATAGCTGTATCAAGAGTCTGCAAAAGGCGGAAGGAGAACTTGCCCACGCGACCCAAGAAAAAAACGAATTCTCCGAAAGCGAGGTCCGCCTTGCGAATGCCGAAAAGGCCAGGGAATGCGCCACGTTCCATACGGAACTGCAGGGGCTCCGTAAACAAGAAATGTCCGACAAGGCGGAACAGGACAGGCTGAACGGTTTGCTCCCCAATGCTACGGATAAGTTGAGCAAGTCAAAAGAAGCGAAGGTTCTTGCCGAAAAGGCCAAGGCCGAGGCGGAACAGTTTATCGCTGAAAACAATGCGCTCTGGAACGAAATTCGCATGCTCGACCAGGATGTGAAAAATGCGGTAAACACGAAGGCAGAAGCCGAAACCCGCAAGAACAATGCTGAAAAGGTCTTCGCGAGGGCCGAGGCTGATTTGGAAAGGGCTAAAAAAGAAATCACTTTGCTGGAGCCGCAAGTCAATACCCTCAAGCAGACGCAAGAAGCGAATGCAAAGGACGTCGAACTTGCAGGAATCATTCCGCAGAGCGAGACGCTTATCACAAACATCCGTAGGTTCGATAAGGATATCGCCAATGGAGAGAAGGCGAAAAATGCGGCCGCAGAAGACCTGAAAAAGGCGGAAGAATCCATCAATGATACAAATACGCTCAAGCAGGAACTTCTTGAACAGCAGAATGAACTGTTCCGGAACGATGTCCTTGCTCTTGCCAACGTTATCCAGAACCACTTGGAAGAAGGCAAGGCGTGCCCGGTCTGCGGCTCCACGGAACACCCGGCCTGCGGCTATGCAGAAAGTGCACCCGCCGATGAATCCGGTGTGAGCAGCACTGCCGAAAAGATCCGCGAGCTGAACAGGAAGATGCAGGATGTAGATGCGAAACTTGGCCACTGCGAAATAGCCAAGAGCCGCGCTTTGACTGCCGGAAATGCAGCTAACGAAAATATCGAATCCCTGACTCGCCAGAAAAACAAGACCATCGAAGAAGTGACGGCTCTTTGGAAGGCCTGGGCAGAATTTGACCTTGGGAATGCGGACCGCATCCTCGATGACCTGAAAAAACGCCAGCAGCAGTTCGAGGAAAACAAGACGTTGCTCGATAACCTTTCGAAAAAGCTCGACCTTGCGCGCAATGACGAGGCAAGGCTTGGCGAAACGGTGCAGAATGCAAAGGATTCCCTCGCAACCGAAGCGGCAGCATACAATGATGCCGTCCGTAACCTGGAGGCATTACGCAACACCCGTATCGAAAAGTTCGGCGACAAGGACGTGGAAGCAGCCGCGAAGGAAGCGGCTGACCGCAAAAAAAGCGCAGATGCTGCCTACAATGCGGCCGACAAGTCCTTCCGCGAAGCTGAAATCGAAAGCAATAACCTGAACACGAAAATCAAGTTGCTCCAGGAATCGCTTGTAAAGACTGCGGTCTATATCGAAACTGCTACCGCGAACTTCAAGAAAGTCATCGAGGCGAAGGGCTTCGCCGATGAAGCCGCATTCCTAGCGGCAGATATGCCCGAACAGGAATTCACGAAGTTGCAGACTGAAAAGCGGCGTATAGACAGTGCCATTGTATCTGCAACTGGCAAGAAGCAAGCTGCAACCGAAGATCTTGAAAAGCTGAAATCGGAACGCTCCGATGAGACTCCCCTGCAGGCACTTCTCGATGTGAAGGCCGCCGCAGAAAAGGAACTCGGCGAACTGCAGCAGAAAACCGGCGCTGCACGCAACCGTGTGGATAACTACAAAAAGAATGTGGTCCGACTGCAGGAACTCCAGAAGGTTCTCGAAGAGAAAACCGCCGAGCACACCCGCTGGGAAACGATGGGCGACTGGTTCGGCGTAATGAACGGCGACGACTTCGCGACATTCGTGCAGGGGCTTACCTTCAAGTCGCTGCTGAAGCTCGCGAACAAGCACCTGCAAACCATCAAGGACCGCTTCCAGCTCGTTGCAGACGGGAACCTGGGCTTCAAGGTGAACGATGCGGAATTCGATGAGAACCGCAGGACGACGAACCTCTCCGGAGGCGAAAAGTTCCTGGTGAGCCTCTCGCTCGCCCTCGGCATCGCCGACTTCGCAAGCCGTAACGTACGCGTGGAATCGCTGTTCATGGATGAAGGTTTCGGCACCCTCGATGACGCGACCCTTGAAGATGTCATGAACTGTCTCAAGAGCCAGCAGCGCCAGGGCAAGATGCTCGGAATCATCACACACGTCGAATCCGTCGTGAACAGCATCAACCAGAAGATAATGCTGGATCACGTTGCCGGACAAAAGGGTCACAGCAAGATCACAGGTCCCGGCGTCACGCGAGTTGCGTAATTAAGGTAGGCGCCTTGGCGCCTATTTCTTTATGCACTTGTTGTAGGTTTGGATTTGACGTTCGATAATCTTGTCCCAGCTGAAGCATGCGGCGATGTGCTTTTGGGCGCCGGCGAGTAAGTCCCTTACGAGTCCGGCGTCCGAGGCCAGATTCTTGAAGGCGCTTGCGAGGGCTTTCGGGTCCTTTTCAGGGACCAGGATGCCCGAGACGCCGTCTACGACCACGTCGGGGATTCCCCCGACGTTGCTTGCGACTACGGGGAGGCCAAGCTCCATGGCTTCGATGAGCACCACGCCGAGACCTTCGGTGTCACCCTTGCTGTCTACGATGGCGGGGAGTGTGAAGACGTTAGCCGAACGATACTCGTCTGCGAGTGCCTCTGGCGAAAGCTTGCCGGTGAAAATGATTTTGGCTGATTCCAGTGGCATGTCGGCGGCTTGCTTCTTCAGTTCTTCTGTCAGGTCACCCACACCTACGATGCGGATTTCGAACTGGTCCCTGGGCAGGTACTTGGCGGCTTCTATGAGGTAGCAGATGCCCTTGCGCTCGATGTGCCGCCCCACGAAAAGGATCTTGAACTTGCCATTTACGATGTGCGGTTCGGGGGCGTTGCGGGGGTGTCCCCCGCTGGAAGGGGTAGCTGGCGACGTAGTGCCAGCGAGGGGAAGGCGTTCCCCTTCTCCGCTATTGTCTAAGGTTGTCCCATACGGGCTCCACTCCACTTTCACGTCGCGGATAGCCATGATCCTGCCGGCGGTGAAGCTAGAGTTGGCGAAAACGGCCTGTGCCTGCCCGATGGCGAATTTCAGCAAAGGACGGACCCATTTTTTTTTGCGGATGAGCAGGAGCTCTGCCCCGTGGAAGTTCAGGACCAGAGGGATGCGGAAAAGCTTGGCGGCCCCAAGAGCGATGTAGGCGTGGGGGAAGGGCCAGTGGGCGTGGATAATATCGGGACGCCACTTGCGGCAGATGGCGATGCACTTGAAGAACCCGCTGATAATGTAGGGGATGGCGAGCAGTTGTAGCCAGGGCTTGCTTGCCATCTTGCTGGGAGCGCCTTCTTCGTGGGTGAGCATTTCCAGGTTTGCGGGAGCGTAGCGGAAACGATTCACCTTGATGCCGTCGATCTCGTGGGATTTTAGCCCCTTGTAGGCGGGGGCGAGAACCTGTACCTGTAGGCCTGCCTTTTTCAAGTGGGCAATAGAGGTGCGTAGCCAGGGAACTTCGGCGTCTTCGTTGAAACGTGGATAGACGGAACCGATGACAAGGACTTTCATGGCTTATACGGCGCTTGCTGTTGCGGTGGCCGCAGTCGGCTCCTGGATGCAGGCGGGGTAGACAATGGGACGCACGGCGTTGGGGAGAATCAGGGAGATGGCGCCGAACTCGCGTTTCATAGCGATTTGCTCGATACGCCCGCGGACGCGGTTCCAGCCTTCGATCTTGGAGTCCAGTAGCAGCATACCCAGTCCGGAATTGTTCTCCAGAAAACCGATGATGTCGCTTCCGCGGCTGTTCTTGGTCAGGGATTCCAGGAATATCTCCCAGAAGAGCTCGTTCTGCTCGTCCGTCTTGAACATTTCCTTGATGGTCTTGAAATCGAATTCCAGGTAGACAAAGGAACTCTTGTCCTCGTCGCTGCGGATAATTTCTTCCTGGCAGCGTCTTTCAAATATTTCCGCGGTATAGATGGAAATATTAAAATGGCATTTTCGAATAATTTCGAAGAGGGTTTCCTTCATCATCGCCCATAATTTAGTCTATTTTTAGGGTATGCAAAGATTGTTGAAGTTGAAAAAAGTGCTGAAGGCAAGCGATTTGTCGTCGCTGGCTGAAAATTTCAGGGCTATCAAGGCGTCCGTTGCGAAATTGCGCAACCTGACCGCCGAGGAAATCGCCGCCCTGGAGCAAAACGGCAACCGCTGCGAGGACTGGAAGCGTGTGCTGGTGGAGGCCAATTTCGAACCTTCTCGTATCCACCGCTCTACCTTTATGGGCGATGTCCGCCTGCCCGCTTTTTACGGCACCCTTCTCTTGCCTGGTGACGTATCGTTCCCTACAGGGATTTACGACAGCCTGGTTCACAACTGCATTGTGGAAAATGCCCTGGTCAATAAGGTTTCCATGCTGAGCAACGTGCTGGTGCGGAGCAGTGCTGTGGTCCACAACGTGGGGGCCCTGGTCTCCAGTGGCAAGATCAACTTTATGATTGGTTCCACTATGTCGGTGGGTAACGAGATGGGCGGTCGCGAACTTCTCGTTTTCCCGGACATTACCATGGACTTGGTGGAGGCCCAGCTTTTCCACAAGGCCGATGCCGATGTCCAGCAGTCTTTTGAGGAGCAACTGAAAAATTTCCGCGAAGAGATTTCGCTCCCCTTTGGCGTGGTGGGTAAGGGCGCGGTGGTGAGTAACACCAACATCGTGCGCAACAGCTGGATCGGCGCCCATGCCCGAGTAGAAGGGGCGGCCAAGATTCGCAATACCATTATCTTGAGTTCTCTGGAAGAATCCAGCCACATTTACGATTCCGTCATTATCGAGAATTCCGACCTGCAGATGGGCGTGAAGGTCCATACTGGTGCCGAGGTCCAGCGCTCCGTATTGATGAGCAAGTCCAAGGTGGGCAGCAAGGCCATCGTGAAGTCCTCGATCATTGCACCCTGCTGCCATATTGAAGAAGGCGAGGTGAACAGTTCCTATATGGGACCTTTGACCCAGATGCACCATCATTCCCTGCTGATAGCGGCTCTTTGGCCTGATGGCTGCGGGAACCTGGGCTACGGCGCCAACGTGGGGAGCAACCATACGGGACGCATGCCTGACCAAGAGATTATGCCTGGACAGGGGATGTTCTTTGGTTTGGGCGTGAACGTGAAGTTCCCCGCCAACTACCGGGAATCGCCGTTTACATTGATTGCTACTGGCGTGACTACGTTGCCTCAGCGGGTCAAGTTCCCCTTTTCTTTGATTCGTCCGGGAGACCCGCAGCTGATGGGCGTGCCGGCCCGTTTGAACGAGATTGCACCGGGCTGGAATTATGCCCGGAATGCTTATGCTATGGACCGCAACATCTACAAGTATGCTCAGCGGGGCAAGGGCGCTGTGCCCAATTCCTACTTTAGCCTTTACGGAGCGGAAACGGTCCACTATGCGTTTGACGCATACTGCCGCTTGCAGGTGAACCAGGTTCAAGACGTTTATACCAAGGAACACATCGACGGCCTGGGCGAAAACTTCTTGCGGGAACGGGTCCGCCAGAAGGCCCTGAAGACCTACGGAGAATACCTGGAACGCTACGTATTGGATCAGATAATTGCCTTGGTTGAAAATGATTCCTCTTTGGCGTCTCAGGCGCCTAGGGAATTGCGCCGTATGTTGCCCGGCGACTTGAACCGTGAAGTTTCGCGGGTGGTGAATATGCCTGCTACCTTCGATGAACTGGTCAAGCGCTACCGTACCTTGGAAAAGGAATGGTTCGATGGGGTAGCCCACGGGCTCGACAAGGATGTAAAGCGGGGCAAGGAAATCTTTGATGACTATGAGAGTGCGCATCCCATCGACAAGAGCTTTGCTGAATGGGAAAAGAACCGCTTCGAGGAATCCGTCAAGAGGCTGAACGCTGTCCTCAAGAATGCTGGTTAGTTTCGATGGCCTTAGGGATTCTGGTTGTGCTGCTCATTCTGGAATTTGCCCTGCGGCTATTTCTTGAAATTCGTGAGCGCCGGGCCACCCAAATACGCGGCGGGGTGTTTGCGTATTTGCGCCTGGTTCCCTTGTTGAATGACATAACGCCCCTGCCCGAAAGTCGGCGGGAGGTTTCAACGGGTGCCTTTGTGGAGGTTCACGAGAAGGCCCATCGAGATTTGAGGCATGGGGTTTTGCGGAACTTGCTCAAGGTGATTCTGCTTTGTTTTGCGGTAGGATTCCTGCTGTTTTTGCTGGTGCGTTGCGAGATGCCCTGGTGGTGTGCTGTGTTGTATTTGCACTTGGCGGCGATTCCCTTTAGGCTGTTTTTCCATTGGTATTGCTGGGGTCAGGAATATGAGGCCGATGGCCAGGCTTTTAAGGTGCTTGGTAAGAAGGTGGCCAAAGATGCTATGCGTGAGCTTGCTGCAAGTGAGATTCCCTACACTCCTTTATTTGCCTTATTTTACCGCGAACATCCCACAGCCGTGTTGCGCAGCCAGAAATTGCTGAACCGCTAGGGTTTTACATTGTCCTCTCACGTTCCCTTGAGCCTGCCCCAGGACTATCCGGAAACACCCACTTCCTACGTCATCCTGGAGCACGAAGTGCGACGGGATTCATACATTTTATACCCGCTTCGACTAACATTCCCGCCCTAAAGCGAGAATTACCCCGTTCACCACAAAGGCTGCAATCATCAGAATATCGCCGGTATGGGCCCCAAGCGCCCCAGGCAAAGCGGGGCAGAGCTTTCCTGCCAGAGCGAGAATTCCGCCAGCCACGATGGCTGCCGCCACGAATTTCGGTTTTGCCTTCAGTCCGAGAAGCCCCCACAGAATTGGAACGGTGAAGGCTCCCGCGTACACGGCGAGGGCGAGCAAAAGTGTCCCGATGATATCGGTAAATACCAGGGCAAGCAAAAGTGCCACGATTCCGTTCAGCAAGATGACGATGCGCGCTTTTGTAAGCGGCGTCATCCTCGCGTTCTTCATTGTCATCCCCGCCCCGGAACGGGGTCCGGGGTAAACTCCGGCGGGGATCTCCTTTTCGTTGCTTACATCAAACAATCTGCATATAATAACCGAGCTGCTTAACAGCGTTGTATCGGCGCTGCTCAGCACGACGCTCAGTAATGCAAGCGCAATCAGGGGAATCAAGGGCTGAGGCAGCACCTGGTTTGCGATGGCGGTAATGCGGGCGCCCTGAACATCGCCAAGGCCCACTCCATACACCGCCAAGAATCCGATGATGAAAGCGACAGGAATGAGTGTCAATGCCGCCATGGCGATGGCCTTCTTGGCGGTAAACGTATCCTTGGCGCAAAAAACACGGCTGAATATGTCGGGGCCTGCCGTGTAGGTGGTGCCGTAGGTGAGAATCAGTAGGAAAAGATCAAGGGGTGAAAAGTTCGTGTTGAAGGGGAAGGAGGGTGCTCCCTGCAAGATTGTAGAAAGTGACGGTGCCGCATTTGCGGAATCACCGCCGAACAGCGCAAAGCCCGCCAGTACGACAAGTCCGAGAATAATCAGGCACCCTTGCAGAAAGTCCGTCCGCAAAATAGAAAGCTGGCCCCCCGCAAGAGTGTATCCCGTAAATACCGCCGCCGCGATAATCGCCGCCGCGGTATAGTCCAGGCTGGTGAAAGTCATCAGGAGTTTCGCCGCTGCAATGATTTGGGCGGCGACAATGCCGGTCCACGCGACCGGTATCACCAAGGATGCTACCAGTCGCGGGCCTTTCCCGTAAAGATTCTCCACCAAGTCGGGCAGAGCGTATTTTCCATGCTGGTAGGCTCTGCCCGCAAAGGGAATCAGAGCCAAAAGCCCGAGAGCCCCCACAAGCATGAACCAGGTGGCAGCCCCACCCAGCCTTGCTCCAGAATCAATGGCGCCAATCACAGCCGACCCGCCCAGGATGGTGGCAACGAGGCTTCCCGCAACAGCCAAGGCCTTTGCTTCCTTGCGCGCTACGAAAAAGTCGGGAATGTCCCTTACGCGCCGCGCACTGCGGACGGCAATCACAATCAAGAAAACGAGATAGACAATAAGAGCGATATTCATATTATGCGACCACAATCGTGTCGCCAAATCTAGAACTTTCTGCTGGCAATGAACATGACCGTGCGCAGATCCCATTCGGCTCCCACCTGTTTTTGCAGCAGTTCCTCTGTGGTGGGGTAGCGACGATTTTCGAACTTGCGGTCTCTGGAGATGGCTGCCATCAGCATACCGTTCCAGTCATCGTTGATTTTGACAGATGCCATGGGCGTGAGGTTCACGGTCTTGAATCCAGGGTTGTAATCCCTGTAAGTGCCGTCAAAATCGTATTCGTGCTTGAACCCGCTTACGGTGGCAGCGAACATGACCATAGGCACTCGGGCAAAGGGCAACATGTAGATAAGTGTTCCGCCGTACTTGTACCTGAATCCGTTGACCAGATTCTGTGCTCCCGCTTTCCAGACTTCGCCATCCTTTGCACCGGTATAGCCCGAGTAGGTGTATTCGCCGGTGCCCTTCAGGATAATCTTTGTCCAGTCGGATTTGGGGAGAAGCGCGAGCAGCGGGATGGTAAGAGATCCATGGTAGTGGAGACCGTAGGCGTATTCGGTGAATGTCATATCCTGACGGTAGTCTCTGTTTTCGGGTTCATAGACGCCCATGAAGGTGGCGGTTTCTCCATAGTTGATGGCGGTTCCGCCGTGGGCCTGTACACCCAGCTCCAGAAGGTGTATAAGTTCCATGCTCACGCCTACCCGCAGGTTCACGCCTTCAAATCCTAGCGTCCCTCCAGAAACGCCCTTAAAGGTGAGGAGTTTTCCCATGTCCATTTTGGCGTTGTAGGTGACTGCCCAGGCAGGAACTGCGAAGGCGAAAAAGGGCCAGTTGTGCAAGGTCTTGGAATTCCTAAGTGAATTGTGGGGGAGTACCAGTGAGATGATGGAGA
>CAMIWK010000032.1 GCA_946402415.1 uncultured Fibrobacter sp. | reverse complement strand
ACCTGGATGCAGTCCTCAAGGGGATCTCTAGCAGAAGCAAGGCCGGCTACCTGCGTGCTACGGCGGCAGCAATCCTCCGCAAGGCCCGTCCGAACCTGTTCAGCTATGGTTCCAACCTCTGGAGACTGGGGGCAAATCCCGAACACTTCGAAAACTCCATCGTGATGCGTTTGAGATTTTAAATCCTCGTTGGCCCTCCCGCAAGGGAGGGTTTAACATTAGCAATAGAAAAACGAACAACAAGCACATTTTATATATATTGGATGTATGCTACACCTGAAATTTGCCCTGAATCTTGAGAACCTCGCCGACGAGATGATCGATGAGGTTTCAAGGTGCTGGAAAAAACCGTTCGAGGCTCCCGTGGTGATTTTCCCGGACCCGAAACTGGAACAGTGGTTCCGCCTGCGCTGGGTGCAAAAGAAGGGCGTACTCGCGAACCTGAATAAGAGTACTATCGACCGGTTTCTGTTTGATATCCTGGTGGGCGACAACCCACAACTCAAAAAACTTTCATCGGATATGCTCGCGAACGTAATCATATCGTACCTGCAGCAGAAAACAGACGGTAAGTTCAATTACGAGCTCCTGGGCGACAGCGTCAAGGCCTACCTCGAAAGCGACGGCGCTATCGATGAAAACCGGCTATTCGATTTCGCGAACGTGATGGCTGGACTTTTCCTAGAATACGAGACAAGCCGCCCCAGCGGATTCATAACCGACTCCGAGACTCTTAAAAACGCGGAGGGAATTCTCGACTGCTGGAAACAGGACAAACTGCGAGACTTCTTCATTACCCGCAACGGCACGCCCGATGCAAATGAGGCCTGGCAACGCAAGCTATATTCGGCATTGTTCCATATCGACGCCAGCAAGAAATCGCTGCTCACTCGGGTATTTGAAAAATCGAGCGAAAAAAATAGCGAAGGTGGCAAAGTCACCTACCTTACACTTCCCTACCTGTACGAAGCATGCAAGGGGGCTAACAGGAAAACAGAATTCCATTACCAGGGCGACCTTCCGGTATTCATTTTCGGGCTTTCGGGCATGGGGCAGTTCTATCGCGTGATATTGCAGGAATTTGCAAATCAGCACGAGGTATACGCCTACATCCAGAACCCATGTATGGCCTTCTGGGAAGACTGCAACGGAACACGCAGGCCCATCGAAAGTATGCGACCCGTACTTCCGAAACTTACGGCAAGCCCCGATGAAGAAAGCGAAACCATCGATGCCGATGAAAACGAGCTTTTGCGATACTGGGGCAAGGCAGGCCGAGACAACATTAAGCTGTGGAGTATCGCCACCGACTACAACTTCGTGTTCAACGGGGATTCCATTATAGACAGCAACCGCGAAATGCCCTGCGACAGCCTACTCCACAATGTACAGTGGATGATAGCTCACCGCAAGAACGTGTTCTGCGACGGCACGGATATCCTCGGAAAGCTCCCGTTCAAGAACGACACCTCTTTTAGCGTTACCACTGCGCCTTCAAAAATTCGCGAGGTGGAAGCACTCCATTCCCGCATCTGCAGGCTCCTTTCCGAAAAAGACCCGCAGGGGAATCCGAAGGCAACCATTGCCGACATCCTCGTGGTATCGCCCAACATAGAAGACTACCGCACAGCCATTTTCCAGGTGTTTGACCAGACGCGGGAAGGTTTCCACGTGCCATTCAGCATCGTAGACTCCAGAGCCCGCGACTCGCACACGGCAAACGCACTTTCGATACTTTTTTCCATCCGTGACAAGGGTACACTTTCGAGACCTGATTTCTTTGCCCTGGTACGTAATCCCGTCGTACAAAATGTCCGTGGAATCCACACCGATGAGATCTCAAATTGGGAATCCTGGGCATCCAACATGAACGTCTATCGCGACCGTATTGTCAGCGACAACGGCACAACCCGACGCGAAGAATCCTGGATTACCGCGACACGGCGCCTATTACTTTCACGGTTCAGCTATGGTTCCGTAGGAACGAACACAAGCGAAATCCAGCCCTACAGCGACATCAACAGTAATGACAGCAGTTCACTCTACCGGTTTATCGACGCTATCGACTCGCTGGAAAGCTGGATGGGCGTAGATACGGACCTCACAGCAGTCTTCCAGTTCCTGGATTCATGGCTCTGTATGGGCAATCCTCCCAAGGAACTCTCCGGAGAAAGCATCATCTACCATTCTGTTACGGAAGCCCGCAAAAATCTGGAATACCAGCTCCTTGCCGGTAGCGAGACTCTCTCCTGGAAAATTCTTTCGCAGACGTTACTGTATGCCGCACGGGGCACAGAATACAGTTGCGGAAACCTGTTTATCAACGGGCTTACCTTCATGAAGTTCGCACCCAACCGGATTATACCCACAAAGTACCTGTTTTTTATAGGTGCCGACGCGGCGAACTTCCCCGGAGTGCGCAACACCAACACACTGGACCTGCGCAAATCCTGCCGCCCCTGGCCCGGCGATGATTCCATCGTGAGCCGCAACCGCTACGCGTTCCTCTGTCAACTCATGAGTACCGCCGAAGGGTTCTTTATAAGCTATGTAAACATGGATTTGCAGAAGGATGAAGATTTCTACCCCTCATCCATTGTAAACGACATCCGTGGTTTTTTGAGAAACGCCGTCAAAGCAGCCTGTACCGATGGGTACGCAGCTCCCAAGGATATCTGGCCCGATTTCCCCGTTCCGCTTGATGAGACTCGGCCCTGGAAAGATCTTTTCACCCGTCGTGAAATCCGTAACAAAAAGACCCTTCTGGAATTCGGAAACGACAGTGCGATTGTAAACTTCGCGCCCAACGAAACAAACAACAGCGACACGCGGCTCCCCGAACAAGTGAGCATATACCAGTTCAAGGAATTTCTCAAGGATCCCTTTGAATTCCGTGTCGCCCAAATGATGCAGATTGAAGATGAACGGGAGGACCCCGAAAAGACGGAATTCGAGCCTATACTCACCGATAGACTACAGGAAACCATTCTTAGGCGTATGCTTCTTTCCCAAATGCTGGGAGTCTTCGAGAGCAAGCGCATGACAACCGAAGAAAGTATACGTACCTATGCGCTGTCCAAGGGACTACTGCCCAAGGGAAGCTTCTGCGAGCGCATCTGGAAAGGAATCCGCGAAGAAGCCGGAATACTCGCCGATGCCATCAATTTGCAGTTCGGCGGAACTGGGTTCCGGTACGCTCGCCGCACAATCGACCTCAAGATGGAAGGTTGGGCACTCACCGGGAATATCCCGCTGTATGCACAGGACAAGAACAGCATCCATCTCATCGATACCGCAGGCGTCAAGATCCATCAGTACCATTTCCTTTCGGGCTATATCCAGGCGCTCGCGCTCATCTGCGAAGCCGCCCACAAAAACGAACCTGTTCCCAAAATATACGCTGAAGTCTATTCCCAGAAGGAATGGAAAGCAAAGCGTATCAAGCAGACGCCTGCCAAGGCAGAAAAGCTGCTCAATGAAATCTACCGTAAAATGTTCTCTATGCAGGCAGATGAGACCGGAAAGCCTAACCGCTATAGCAAGGTGCTTCCCATTGATATGGTGTTCGAAAACAATATTGAAAGCTACGATGACTATATTCAGGCTTTTGCCGACAAGAACAACTCCCCATGGAAATACTTCGCTGGCAGCAATCTATTCGACATCGAAAAGGTATGCGGTTTCAATGAAAATGACTTCATGGCCGTCTGGAACAAGGAATGTGCCGACCTCAAAGGTTTGACTCCAAGTCTGTGGGAACCAGACAACGATATCGGAGGGGCTGTCAATGGATAAGCATCTCAATATCGGCAATTTCAATATCGATAATTTCCATTTCGGGAACAACCTCTATATTGACGCTTCTGCAGGCACCGGCAAAACGTATACCATCCAGCAACTGGTAGCAAAACTTGTGCGCGGCGAAACCAGACATACAGGAATTCCCCTTTCCAAAATCCTAATTGTCACCTACACCGACAAAGCCACTGGCGAACTCCGCGACCGTATTCGCCAGAAGATGGAAGACTGCCTTGCCGAAGAAAACCTCGAATGCTATCGCGAGGCCTTGCAAAACATCCACACGGCGCCGATTTTCACAATCCATTCTTTTTGTCAGAAGGTGTTGCACGATTTCGCTTACGAGGCAAATTCTTCCTTCAACCTGGACGTTATCTCTGATGACGGAATCGAGACCTTGATACAGCAGCTCATTCGCGACAAGTGGTCTTTCGAGGCCGCCTTCATAGAGATGCTGAACGGCCCAGATTTCAAGATGGACCTTTTTGTCAATAACTTCGTGAATGCCGCCAAATACATGATGCAGAACCGAGAAGCAAAATGCTTCTCACCCGACTACAATTCCCTTGATGGCATTTTAAAATGCTACCCCGGAGCACAGAACGCCTGGAACGTACTAATCAAGAACAGTAGTGCCACAGCAGAGCATAAGCTCAAGACAAAAACGAACATCCTTAAACTATCCGACTTCATTGAAGCAATCAAAGCCTACGATGGTACCGATAAGTTATTTCCAGGAAGAACCTTCAACAAGAATTGGCAAGGAATATGGAAGTCCAATGCGCTGAATGAGGCCGTCGATTTCTTCTTCGGCATCCAAAAAATGGATTTGCAGAAGGCCAGTCTCAAAAAATACCAGGAATTTATTTTTAACCATGTGAACGAGCTAGTGGATCTCTGGCAAAGGGAAAAGCACAACGGTAAATCCCAATCCTTCAGCGATATGATTAACGACGTTCACAATTCCGTAATGAACGGAAACGGTAATCTGGTGCAAAAGTTGCGCGAAACTTACCGCTACGCCATTATCGATGAGTTTCAGGACACGAATCAGTTACAGTGGGACATCTTCAGGACCATTTTCCTGGACGCGCCCCAAAACAACATCATCGTGGTGGGGGACCCGAAACAGTCCATCTTCTCCGTCCAGGGAGCCGATGTTGATGTCTACCGTCGCGCCATCGCCGAAATCGGCGAAATAAACGGGCGGCGGCTCTCGACAAACAACCGCTCTAGCGACAACATCATCGAGGCCTGCAACGAACTTTTCCAAGAAGACTTCTTCGCGAACAACGACTTCACTAATTCCGAAGTCCCACCTACCGAGCGCAAGAAGGCGGCACCCAAGCTGAATGGCAACCGTACGGCACCCCTGTGGATTTCATGTATTTCCGATGAATTCGAATTTGCCGACTTTGCCGTACGCAAAATAGTAGAATGCTGCGCCCCCAGCGACAACGATCCAACAAAAACCGCGCTGCAGATTTACGACAAAGATAAGAAAGTATTACGCGACGTCCGCTTCTCGGATTTTGCCATCCTTTCACGCACGCGAAGCGAAATGACAGCGCTGGAAAAAGCCATGGCGCAAATCGGGATTCCCTATACCCGCTACAAGGATACGAACCTGTTCTACGACAAGGAATGCGCCCACTGGATTTCACTGCTGAAAGCTCTCAACGCACCCGATTTTTCAAGTTGGAACCGTAAATTACTGAACGAGGCGTTAATCACGGACTTTTTCAGGGTTCCTCTTGAAAAAGTTGAAGATGAATCCTTCATCTGCCCCGGCGGACACATATTGAACCTGTTCATAACATGGCGTCAACTGGTGGCAAAGGGTCGATGGGCGGAACTGCAAGAAAGCATCTACCAGGAAACTGAAATCGACAAATACTTGAGTACGCCAGCCACGCTACAACAGCTAGCAAAAATCAAGCAAATAGGCACCTACATTTTTGACTTTCTGTACAACAACCACGTCTCGCTAGAAGAGGTCATCAAGCACCTGCAAGGGCTCGCCAAAGCCTCTGAGAACTTAGATGACGCCGACGGGAACCTAGTCGCCAAAGGGAGCGATTTCGACACCGTAAGGCTTATGACAATACACGCCTCCAAGGGGCTAGCCTTCCCCATCACGATTATTACCGGTGGGCTACGCGGCGACAGCAATCGCAAGGAACGCGAGCCTTTCTTCTTTGGTTACAAAAACGAAAAATATATCGGTTTCGATGCCGCCGTTTCCCGCGAAGCGAGCAAAGAGGAAAATCACGAAGAATGGCGAAGGCTCATCTATGTAGCCTACACGCGAGCCGAATCCTTGATGATTGTTCCGCGGTACAAAATCTGGCACGAAGATGTTGGCGACGGAGAATGGAGAATCAATCCGAACAAACCTTTCGCATTTCTCGCGAGGGCAATCGAGCGCATAACCAAAACCAAATTTGCACGCCTACCGCAAGATGATTCTTATGCAAAAGTAAAACCGTCGACACTCAAGAAAACAGTAGCTCAGATTCTCCATAATTCAAAAAAAGAAGAACCCGACGCAAGCGAATTGCCAAATTTCGGCACACTGCAGCAGAAGGTGAACAACGCCTGCATCTACCAATACTCCTATTCTAGCCTTGCCGCTAAGAAAAAAGTTCTGGATGATATTTCCATCGACGGGAACCGCACGAACCGCGAAGACATTGTCGAAGGTGAAGACACCGCAGGGATTATCCTGATTGATGACGCTTCAGCGCTGGTGCAGCCCTGCGTAAAATACGACACCTCAGCTACGGTCGCAAACGTACCAGGCTACCCGCGAGGAGCCAACCTGGGTGACGCCCTGCACAAGGTATTCGAGAAACTGGACTTCGAAAGAATCGGAAACCTGCTTAATGAAAATGCCGCCCGCAATGATTCTGGGCTCCAAAACCTGATTGCAGAAACATACCAAGGTAATTCTATTCATATCCAGGAACATCCGGAGTGGAACGGGCTTACCGCAAGCTTCATTTGGAATACGATGAACGCGGACCTTCCCGAAATTCACGGAAATAAGGCTACAGGGAATAGTTTTAACCTCAAGGATATACCTGCAGCCGCAAGACGGGCCGAAATGGGATTCCACCTGGACAGCCACGACCCAGAAGATTCACTCTGGATGAACCGCCTCTGCAAAGGATTCATCGACCTAATGTTTATACGCCAAGGAGATAACAGAGAAGACTACTACTCCATTCTCGACTGGAAATCTGACGTGATGAGCGATGAAGAATACAGCGACAAGGAGGCTATTTCCCAAAAAATCGAAACGGAATATTCCGTGCAGCGGGTACTTTACAGTTACCTGCTTATCAAGTGGCTCAAACAATTCTACACAGAATTGAGCGAGCAACAGATTTTTGAGCAGCATTTTGGCGGTATTTACTACGCCTTGGCCCGCGGCACCCATGCAAACACCAGCAACGGCATCTATTGCCAAACCTGGAAGAGTTTCGCTGACCTCGAAAAGAGTTACCACAATGTAGCCTCCCTAATGAAGCGCAGCTCGAAGGAGACGGCATAATGGCTGAAATTGCAAAAATAAACGGAACCGTAGCAGAATTTTTCGCTTTTCTCCGGGAAATGCACGGAATATTGCCCATCGCCGAGAAAATGCACGGCCTGCTCTGCGCTCTGCAACAAAAGCCGCACCTGTCAAGTAACGCACAGAAGGTGCTGTACATCTACCTCTTGCTACTAGAAGATGGTAATACGCGCATGCCTCTTGACACCCAACTGCTCTATACAAAATGGGAACAGAAGTGGAAAGGACTTGCGATACAGGCCGAGCAAGACTGTAGTGCCGAACCTTTCTTGCCAATTATCCGCGAAGGTGCGAAGGAACTCGCTTCGGGAAAGTACACCCAGGTTATCGGGAATGAGGCTACGCCCCTACGACTGCAACAGGCACACGGACGCACCTACCTAATTTCGGCGAAGCACCTCGAAGACAAGAGACATATTGAGAACATCTTCGTTTCAGATTTTTTCAAGGAAGCGTCCATCGACAATTCCGCCGTACAGCAAGCAAAAGACTTCGTACAAGGCTTATTGCGTGAAGGGAGTCCCATCAAGTTCGATGACCGCCAGGCCGAAGTCATCGCCCGCGGAACAGCTCAGAACCTGATTATCACGGGTGGCCCTGGCACTGGAAAAACGACCGTCATCGGTTTTTTGCTGTGGAAACTTTTCGATAGCAACGCCAAGTACCTGAATTGGGACATATACATGGCGGCCCCCAGCGGCAAGGCTGCCGACCGCCTGGCCGAAAGCATGGAAGAAACCCTGCGCGAAATCTCGGCTTCCGCAAACAAAGAAAACCCGCGTTTTATCGAAAAGCTCGCCAAGGTGTCGAGCTACACGTTGCACAGGCTTTTAAAATACAGCCTTGCGAAAGGCGGTTTTACCTTCAATTCCGAAAACCCGCTACCCGAGGAATCCATCTACATCATTGATGAAGCGAGTATGATCGACATTTCGCTATTTGCGGCGTTCTTGCAGGCGCTTCCGTCCAGCGGAAACTTCAAGCTGTTCATTCTGGGCGATCCGCACCAGCTCCCCTCTGTCGAGGCAGGCGCTGTCCTGGGAAACATCCTGGAATTTGACCGCAACTTCGTCGTAAAACTCACGCGTTCCAACCGGTTCAATGACGACTCCAAAATCGGAGTGCTCGCCGGAAAAATCCAGCGCGGAGAAAATGTTCCCTTTGAAGCGGCACCTTTTGACCCGCAAGCCCACTACTGGGAAGCAGGCGACAGCGTTCACCTTCTCGATCTCAACTGCGGCAAGAACCTTTCGCGCAGAGAAGAACTTCACGCAGTCGAAAGCCTGGTCCACAAATGGACTCAAATGTTCTACGCACCGCTTATCAGCCTCGCGGAGTCCGTCGACCCGGACATTCCCGCAGAGAGCGCTTCGCCCGAGCAACTCCATATGCGAGAAAAACTCTGGAACACAGCCAACCAGGCCCGTATCCTCTCAGCAGAACGTCGAGGGACCCGCGGTGTCGAAGTTTTGAACCAGATTGTCTCCGGAACCCTAGCAGGGCCTGCATCATCGCGGTTCGTAGGACAAATCCTGATTTTCAACCGCAACCAGAACGAATTCAAGCTATACAACGGCGACACCGGAATTGTAGTGAAATCCTTGCGGCACGAACAATTCTTCCTAATGCTAAAAAAGCAATCTAAATTCGTTTTCTATCCGCTTTCATACTTCCCGGAAGACTGTCTGGAAAACGCTTTCGTCATCACCATACACAAATCCCAAGGATCGGGATACCCGAACATCATGATGTTCCTGCCCACATGTAAGGGGCACCCGCTATTAAACCGGCAAATCCTTTATACGGGCATCACTCGCACCAAGAAGCAGAGTCTCACCATTGTCGCCACCCCCGAAACATTCAAATCAGCCTGCGAGACGGTCATTGAGCGCGACACGGGCATCGAGTTGTAGCCCTAGGCGTTCACATATTTGTCCATGAACTCCTTCAACGGGAGCGGCTTGGAATAGTAATACCCTTGCAAGCTCTTTATCTTGAAGCGCAACAGAAATTCTCGCATTTCAGAAGTTTCAATGCCTTCTACGGTTACCGATGATGAAAAGGAATTTGCCAGCTCCGAGATGAACCTCACCGTATTCTGATCCGAGAAATCTTTCTCGATATTTATAACAAAGCTACGGTCAATCTTTACCGTAGAAACAGGCAGTTCGCGCAACACGCCCAGAGAACTGAATCCTGTTCCGAAATCATCCAGGGCAATCTTGATTCCATACCCACGAAGCGTAGAGAAAACATCTTTCAGTACAGCCATATCCAGCATACGGCAGCGCTCGGTTATCTCAAGGCAAAGATTCTGTGGCGGATAGTTCAATTCCTTAAGAATAGATAAAACATCTTCTACAAAATCCCGTTTTTCCAATTGGGTGTATGACAGGTTTACATTCACCACGAAACCGGGATAACGGCCCAGGAATTTTTTCGCATCGATCAAGGCAGTCTTCAAAATCCATTTGCCCAGTTCCGGGAAAAGATTGTCCTGTTCTAGCACATCCACAAATTCCACTGGAGGAACAACCCCGTACTCATCATTTTTCCAACGTATCAGGGATTCCGCCCCAGTAATCACCTCGGTATCCGCATCTACGATGGGCTGGTAACAGAGGAAAAATCCTTCACAGTTATTCACAATGCTGTTGCGGATGGCATTGAGCCGCTCAATGGCAAAACGCTTGTCTTCGCTGACGCTATTCTTGAGAATATAGAGTTCACCCAAGTGGTTAATCTTAGATTCGTAATAGGCAAAGCGTAAACACGAATACACTGTTTCAGCAGATACGTCAAACTTATCCAAGTTGATGGCTCCACCCACAAAGGACAGTACCACCTGGTGACCATCTACAACAAGGTCATAAATACAATTGTACTGTATCCGCTTGTACAAATTCTTGAGGTCTTCCGATGTCGCATTTTTGCATACTATGGCAAACTTGGTGCCGTCCATACGGTACCACTCGCCCATTTCAAAGGCCTCCACCTTGATCATCTTGGAAAATTCCTGGAGCACCCGATTTCCAAAGGTGTAACCGTAAATTTCATTCAGGTGCGAAAAATCTACAATGCCCAGCATCATTATCTGGATTTTCTCGCCCTTCCAAGTCGATGAGCGCAAATCATCCATAAACCCGTAAAGGCTTCTGGTGTTGGAGACATCATCAAAATAGCTTAGGGCATCGTTATTCCTGACTGTTCCACCGAAGAATTCAGGTTCCCCTTTTTCATCTCGTATAAGTACACCACGGCACGTACACACGATATACTTGCCGTCTTTTGTCTTTATCCGGTACTGTTCGTGATGGTTGCCCGCATCCCTGCCATAGACGTTTTTTACGCTTTCCTTGAAGGCGGGCAAATCTTCGGGATGAATCCGTTTCATCCAGGTAGGCAGAGCATTTTCCATATACTCACCAGGTAAACCGAAATAATCAACGGCCTCCTTGGACCATCGGGTCACATTCGACCCGATATGAGTGACATAAGTATAGGCCCCATTGGCCAAGACGGATAGAGACTCAAATAGAGAATCTAGCTTAACCTTTTCACCATCTGTCATCTCTTGCCTCCTTATGCGAGGAATACCTGATTCCGACCGCTTTCCTTAGCTTTATAGAGAGCCTTATCTACACGAATATATGCAGAATCGGCCGACTCGCCCTTTCCGATTTCCACAACTCCAATGCTTACACTTTGGTGCCCAGCCTTTTCAAACTCAATGGCGTTGAACTCCTTGCGGACCCGTTCCGCAAAGTCAAGGGCCTTTTCTACGGGAATCTCCTGCAACAGCACCATGAACTCTTCACCACCCCAGCGTCCAACGGGAGCCTTCACATCGGCAAGAATCATTTCCTTTTCTTCTCTAGGGCATTCATCGTCATTTACAGTCTCATAAGACATAGAGTCAAGCCCCAACAATCCCATTTCATGCACCAGTTTTTTCAAAACCCCAGAAAGACCTACAATAACGTTATCTCCCTCTTTGTGTCCGCAAGTATCGTTGATGTTCTTGAAGTCATCTATATCCAGCATTACAAGACACGCGGGCTTACCCTCTGAAATACAGGCGTTGATTCGGCGTTGCATTTCACCCCGATTGAACAGTTTCGAAAGGGAGTCCGAAATTGCCATCAAGGAAAGCTTGGCATTCGCTTCCGCCAACTCCTGAGTGGCTGCATCGATAAATGTGGCAAGACGGTTAACCATAGAGACCTGGCCAGAAAAGAAGGTATCCTCAGCCATATCGAACCTGCGATACCCATCGCCCTCTCCTTCACGCATAGCCGCTATCACGAGAGTCACGTTATGCTGGTTTACAAAGCCGTCAGTCCGCAGAAATTCGCCAGATGTATAAAAACCCGATGTAGGCGCAATACTCTGGAACGGTAGCGTCTCTTTACTGATTTCCTCCTTGCCCCAGAATGTCCGGCGGGCGGCGCAGGAAAACACCTTCACCACATCGGGCTTGAACTCGACTATCTCTTTTCCCTCTTTCCGTACGGCGTCGAGAATTGTCCAAGGGTCACCATAGGCAAGCCTAGCCTTCACATTTTCATCAATGTCCGACGTCATCACCAGGGTTCCGTCTTCGTTACAATGAATCGGTGCCCGAAGGATATTGATCCCGTTATGCTTGTAGAAAAACGGGAATTCTAGCGTATTGGAAAAGAAATGTTCATCCTTCAGGATTTTCAGGTAACGATAATAGACATCATAAGCAGGCCTTCCGTCCAATTCAAATAACAGGGCGCTATCCGCCTTGGTCACCAAAAACTCACGCCCAAGAGGTTTCCAGCCTGTTATGTGGGTTGTATGGATGAAAAAATCCTTACCCCCCATCAAAAGCACCAAGATTCCCCGTTCCGAATACCCCCCTACATTCGAAAAGACACAGGCATCGTTGCGGGATATATCTGGATTAAACGCGCCACCGCCAAAAATAGCGACAGACTTGTCTATATCGTGCAGGGCGTCGCAAAGAGGGGTTAAGGACATACCGCGAATGGTAAGCTGCAACTCCATCGCCTTTACCCAGGGCGTTTCCTTGACAACCCGCTTGATATCTTCTATCACGTCCAGTGCCGTTTCTGCATTCAGGGTATATTGCAACAATTTGAGTTTTGTTGTCGGTTTCTCAAAAACCGAACAGACTATGGATATCGACGCATTGGAAAGCCTACCTTCTACAATGTTTCCATTGGTGGAGCACCCCATACAAATGGCATTAGGGATAGTCCTTGCGATGACATTACTGACTAGTTCAATTTGCCCCCGGTCCAACGTATCCGAATAAATTTGGAATACCACGTTGGAACAACTCTTTGACTTGCACCAAAGATGGACCTTATCCAGATCCCTTTTCAAAGAGGTTATGCTATGGTAATCAAACTGGAACTGTTTCATAGGAGTGAAACCAC
This sequence comes from uncultured Fibrobacter sp., assembly GCA_946402415.1. Classification (GTDB taxonomy): domain Bacteria; phylum Fibrobacterota; class Fibrobacteria; order Fibrobacterales; family Fibrobacteraceae; genus Fibrobacter. Next base: position 3,166 of record CAMIWK010000032.1, on the reverse strand, counting down.
AAGGCGTGCATTATATAGAAGATACCTCCAAAATCATTAGTTTACTCATAAAAAAGCACCCTCTTTACTCCAACTTGGAATATTTGACCAAAATCGCTTCTCTTTTTGCAGGCGATTTTTCGATTTTTCTTGGCATATTAGGGTGAAATCTTCATATATTGAGGATATGAACAAGATTTTCTGTTTTTTGACAGCCTTACTGCTATTTTCGGCCTTTGCAACAGCCGAAACCACCACGGTCGCGCCTGTGGAGACCACCGCAGTCACCATTCCAGATTCCACTCCGGCGGTTCAAGCTACTGATTCCGTCAATACAACCAGCATCCAGGAGCTTAAAAAGAAACACGCCGTATGGATCAAGCTGGAAGGTGACGTGGAGCCTTCCATGTACGATTTCTGTGCCAGGGCTATCGATGACGCTCTCAAAGAAAAGCCCGACTACATCGTTTTCGAGATCAATACCTTCGGAGGCCGCCTAGACGCCGCCTTCGACCTGGTGGATACCATCATGGCCGTCAAAGGGCCAGAAACTATCGCCCTCGTGAAGAAAAAGGCCATCAGCGCAGGTTCCCTCATTGCCCTCGCCTGCAAAAAGCTCTACATGCTGGAAGCCACCACCATCGGGGACTGCGCCCCCATTGTGCAAGGCGGCGACGGCACCCCGCAAATCGTAGGCGAAAAGATCCAATCGCCTCTCCGGGCCAAATTCAGGAACCTGGCCCAGCGTAACGGCTATCCCGAACTTCTCAGTTCCTCTTTCGTGACTCCGGAATTGGAAGTTCTTGAACTCACCGCCAAGCTGGACAAAGGCAAAGAAACAGAAAGGGATACCACGCTTATTATCGAAGGGCAAAAGTACGCCGTGCTGGATAGCGCCAGCAAAGCTTTCTGGGGAACCCCAAAAATTTTGGTTAAGGAAGGCGAACTTTTGACCATGACCGACAAGGAAGCCCTGGAACTGGGCTTCTCGAAAGGCACCTTCAAGGACCGCGGTGAGTTCGAAACCGCCCTTGCCATCGAAAGCCGTAGCGAGGTGGAGACCACCCTAGGCGAAGATATCGCCTCTGCCATCGCCGCCATTTCAGGAATCCTCCTGATTCTCGGATTCGGAGCCCTCTACATCGAATTCAAGACACCAGGATTTGGACTGTTCGGAATCATCGGTCTGATTCTCATCGGCATCGTGTTCCTTGGGCAGTTCGCCCCCCAGCTGGACGGCTATATCCCGGCCATACTTCTCGTAGCCGGCGTGGTACTGTTCCTGGTGGAAATTTTCGTGATGCCCGGGACGTTCCTGTTCGGCATCGGAGGCATCATCTGTATGATTCTCGCTCTGGCGCTAAGTTTCTCGCCAGAAGAGATTCCCGAATACATCCCCGAAACCGTGGAAACCACCTTTGACGCTACGCCATGGTTATTCGGGCTGTTCTATATGCTCACCTGTGCGGCCATAGCGCTGGTGTTCCCCATAGCCGCAAGCAAGTACCTGATTCCCCTGCTGCCCGAGGGCTGGACTCCTATGCTCAAGACAGATCTGGAAACCGCAGCCTCTCCCACAGAAGCCGTTCAGGAAATCGCAGTTGGCGCCACAGGCGTTGCAAAGACCTTCTTGCGCCCCGTGGGCCAAGCCAGCTTTACCATGCCAGATGGCTCCACAAAGCTTTTTGACGTGCAGACCCACGGCGAAATCATAGAAGCCGGAACCCCCGTGAAGGTGGAATCCGTCCAGGAAGGCCACATCTGGGTGGGATTGGCGTAAACGAAGTCTATCCTAGCCTTTATAACGTCTACTTGTGAGGCATTGTCGCAAGATACATCCGGATTACATCAGTTTCTTGCGGTGAGAATGTTGAATAAGCCCAGTCATTTTGTTCTAGCGGGAACATTATATAGTTTCGATCGGCACATTCATCAATACCGTCGAGGAGCATCTTGGGACATGCCGGAGTGTCCTCGTATTCATCAAACTCCATTCCGCCTATTTCGGTAGTATGCATTAATCCAAAAAAATGGCCCAGTTCGTGTACAGTAACGTTCGCTATCTGTGTCGAAGTATAACCCCTTTTTGCTTCTCGTTTTCCATGAGAAACAATCGCTATATAATCGGCCTCTCCTTCATCATCTTCACCATAAATCCGTCCGGGGCAAGGAGAAAAACCGACTTCTACCCCCTCTTCCCCCATTCCGTCATAAATGTAATGCCCGAGAATAATACTTACCTCACCAGCATGGCCTGGCCACAAAGCAAGTGTATCCATCAATCTGTCTGGACTCAGCATATCGTGTTCCGCAATTTCCGTATCAGAAAAACGGCCACCCACTATCGGATGATCCTTGGCATATAGCACATTAACTTCTCTAACGGCCATACCGCCGGGATTAAGAGCCCTATTTATCCGACTTTTAATTTTTTCAGCAAGCTCATATATCGTAACGCCGTCAGTGGTTCCCATATACGCTCCGGCAACGATTAGGTTTGCGTTAAATTCCATCGGATACATCTTTTTATCAGGTAAATCCTCCGGATTGAGCGTCCAATCCGAAAATTCCCAGTCACCATCAACCAGGGCAAAACCATTTTCATCCATATCATCCTTGATAGGATTAGAAACGGTCTGTGAACAGCCTACGACAAGCATGCATAAGAAAAAAAGCTCTATCCACTTAAGCAATTTCACACTCATATAGTCTAATATAAATCCATTTTTACCAAAACGACTGTTTTGTCGACTAAAAATGTTTTTTCTGCAAAAAAAAGAAAAAGTTCCTAGACACATTTTCCCTTAAATTAGGTATATTGACTAAAAAAAGAGTAAAAACCGGAGAAATATAATGGAAACATTGTTAACCATCGGAATCATTATCGCGGCCATTGCCGTTATCATCTTGCTCGCCTTTATCGGCAAGTTCTTCAGCCTCTGGCTCCAGGCCCTGTTCTCTAGGGCAAACGTAAGCATTTTCCAGCTCATCGGTATGCGCCTCCGTAAGGTGCCGCCACAGGTGATTGTGGAAGCCCGAATCCTCAGCTGCAAGGCTGGGCTCCCCGTCGATACCAACCTGCTTGAAGCCCACTACCTCTCCCGCGGTAACGTGCTCCGCGTGATCCAGGCCCTCATTGCCGCCAACAAGGCAAACATCAAGCTGGACTTCAAGGAAGCCGCCGCCA
>CAMIWK010000031.1 GCA_946402415.1 uncultured Fibrobacter sp. | reverse complement strand
GATAGGGAAATTGCAGTGAAGGCTATGGAAAAATGCTGAAGTTGGATTTGACAATAGGCGAGATGCTGAAGATGCTGGAGACGGAGGCCGTGGGGGTTGCTCCCAAGGTGCTGAAGCGCAAGGTGAATCTCAGCATGGATTCGAGGGAAAAGGCCAAGGGTGTTGTCTTTTGGCCAATCAAGGGTGTCCGTTTTGATGCCCACAAGTTTGTAAACCAGATGGAAAAGGAAGGGGCGCTCATGAGCGTTGTAAACCAGAAAGCCGTGGAAGAATACTCCACCCAGAATGAAACCTTCAAGGCCTATGCACCTGTAGAGGACACCACCAAGGCACTCCTCAAGCTGGCAAAGGAATACCAGCGCCGCTTTAAGGTGAAGAAGGTGGCCATTACCGGTAGTAACGGCAAGACTACCACCAAGGAGATGGTGAAGGCTGTGCTTTCTTCCAAGTTCGTGACCCACGCTACCGCTGGGAACTTCAACAACCATATCGGCGTTCCCATGACCCTTTTCCAGCTGAAGCACAAGCACGAGGCCGCCGTGGTGGAGATGGGTACCAGCGGTCCCGATGAAATTCGCCCTCTTTCTATGGCGGCCGAACCCGACGTGGCTGTGATTACCAACATTGGGGCTTCTCACCTGGAGCGCCTGGGCGATTTGGATGGTGTTTTCCGTGAAAAGATTACCATTACCGCGGGCCTCAAGAAGAACGGTATTCTCATTGTGAATGCTGATGACCCCCATCTCTGCAAGGTCAAGAGCACCAGGAACTACAAGGTGGTGACATTTGGCCTGCGCCGTGGCGTGGTGAAGCCGGAAAGGCTTTCTTGGAACGAGGACGGTTGTGCCGATTTCTATGTGGGTCGTACCCATTTCCAGCTGAACGTTCCCGGAACCCATAACCTGTACAACTCCCTCGCGGCTATTGCCGTGGGCGAGGCTTTCCGTGTTCCCAAGACAGAAATTGCCAAGGCTCTTAAGAATTTCCGTGCCACCAATATGCGTATGGAAATCAAGAAGGGCAACGGTTTCAAGATTGTGTCGGACTGCTACAATGCCAACCCCTCTTCTACCCGCATGGCCCTCCAGACTATCGGCAATATGAATGTGGAAGGCTGCCGTATTGCCGTCCTTGGCGATATGCTGGAATTGGGCAAGGAATCTAAGGAGCTGCACCGGAGTATCGGTGCGCTGGTTCCCGAGATGAACTTTGACCTTCTGGTGACTGTAGGCGAGCAGGCCAAGAACTATGTGAAGGGTGCCGAAGAGAAGGGTATGAAGAACGCCATGCATTTCGACTCCGTGCAAGAAGTGATTGAATTTTTGACGGATGTGGTGAGCAAGGGCGACGTGCTTTTGATCAAGGGCTCCCGCGGAATGAAGATGGAACAGGTGGTAGATGCCCTGCTGAAACAGACAACGGTGTCCAAGGCTTAAGAGGGTAGAGGAAACGCTTTTAGATGAATAGTTTGCAGACCATAGGCGTAAACAAGTGGCTGTTGCTTGCAACACTGCTGCTGATATGCTTCGGCATAGCCGTAGTCTATACGGCGTCTACGCCCCATGCCTTGCAACGGGGACTTTCTCCGGAGTTCTATCTGAAGGCCCACCTCTGGAAGGTCCTTGCCGCAGTAGTCATTATGTTTGTTGTTTCTAAGATTGATTATGGCGTCTGGATGAAGGGTTCCCGCGTGGTGTTCATCATTGGAGCGGTCCTTACGGTGGCGGCCATTGTCGCCGGCGGTAGCGTCAAGGGCGCAAACCGCTGGATTTGGGGTATCCAGCCCTCTGAAATTCTGAAGTTGGGTTTGATTTCTTGGGTTTGCGCCAAGCTTGCGGTTGCGGGTACCGACATCAAGTCTCTGAAATGTAGCCTGATCCAGCCGGCGGTACCTTTCGGGATATCGGCAATCTTGCTGGCTCTGCAGCCGAACTTCTCTATGTTGCTTCTTTTTGCGGGCATTACCCTTGCGGTACTCTTTGTGGCTGGGGCCCGTTTCAAGTATATCGCCATTTCCCTTGCGGCCTGCGTTCCGGTGGGCCTGATTGTGCTCTTGATTAAGTCTCATACCTCCAAGCGCCTGATGGCGTTCTTCAACCCGGCGGAAAACCAGAATTCGGCCTACCAGGGCGAGCATGCTCTTGAAGCTCTCGGTAACGGTGGTTTTTTCGGTACGGGATTTGGTATGGGCGTGCAAAAGCTGGGTTACTTGCCCGAGGCCCACAAGGATGTGGTCTATGCGGTAATAGGCGAGGAGTTCGGCTTTGTGGGAACCTTTGCCATCTTGCTGCTTTTTGGCATGCTGTTCTACCAGGGCTTTGAAATAGCCCGGAATTCTTCTAGCCGTTTTGGAAAGTATATGGCGGTGGCCTTGACTATTTCCTTGTTCCTGAACTTTTTGGTGCATGTCTGCGTGAGTACGGGGCTTTTCCCCACTACGGGACAGCCCTTGCCGTTCCTCAGCTTTGGTGGAACCAACTTGATATTCTCGGCACTGTTCATCGGTATTCTTTTGAACATATCTAAACCGGGAACGGGCAAGAAGATCTGGGAACCCTATGTGAAAAACGGGGACAAGACGGATACGCGTCCCTTTACGGAATATGAAATGTCAAGGAGTGGACTATGAAAAAGTTCCTTTTTGTATGCGGTGGAACCGGTGGACATATTTTCCCGGCGGTGGCTATAGCCGAGAGCCTCAAGAAGATGGAGGTTCAGGATATCACTTTTGCCGGTCGTAAGGATTCTATGGAAGAACGCCTGGTGGCAGGCAACTGGCCTTATGAATACATTACTGCAGAGCCCCTTCATCGAGGCCCCTTCCTCAAGAACCTGGCGCTGCCCTACAAGCTGATCAAGTCCCTGTCTCACGCGAAGAGGGTCGTTCGCAAGGTGAACCCCGACGTGGTGGTGGCCACGGGTGGCTATGTTTCCTTGCCTATCGTTTTTGCGGCAGGCAGCATGGGGATTCCTGTTTATTTGCAAGAGCAGAATGCGGTGGCAGGCATAGCCAACAAGATGGGCGCTCGCTATGCAAAGACTGTGTTTGTGACATCTGAAGATGCGGCCAAGTTTTTCCCTGCCGGAAAGACCATGATTTTCGGGAACCCTATTCGTGAATTGCCTGCCGAAGACAGCCTGGAACGCCCGCTGGAATTTCGCGAAGGAAAGAAGGCCGTATTTATCGTGGGTGGCTCCCAGGGTGCTGTGGGTATCAACAACAAGATTGAAGAGAGCATTTCGAGAATTGCGAACAACGAGAACATTTCCGTGGTGTGGCAGGTAGGTGTCAAGAATGTAGATGCTATTACAGGCCGTCTGGGAATTTTGCCCAATGTGTCGGTAAAGGGATTCTTGAATGGAATTTACGCCTATATGAAACACGCGGACTTGATTATCAGCCGCGCAGGCGCCTCGGCTTTGGCAGAGATTCTTGCCTTCGGCAAGCCCTCTATTTTGCTCCCGTTCCCCCACGCTACGGCAAACCATCAGGAACACAATGCCCGTGCCGTCGAAAAGGCTGGTGCCGCCTTGGTGGAGCTGGACAGTGACGAGAATCATTTGTGGGATAAGGTGGAGTCCTTGCTGTTCGATAGCGAGAAGCTTTCTAAGATGGCCGCTGCCGCGAAAAAGCTTGGAATGCCCGATGCTGCGGACAAGATTGCCAAGGTGATTTTGGAAAAGGAAAGTGCATAATGCAGATTAATGATTGTAAACGTGTCCGTCGCTTGCATATGGTGGGTATCGGTGGTGCCGGTATGTCCGGTATCGCAGAAGTTCTGCACGAAAACGGCTTTGTGGTGACAGGCTCCGACATGGGAGAAGGTTCTGTCATTGACTACCTGAAACATTTAGGAATTCGTGTGGATAGCAAGCACGAGGCCAAGAACGTAGAAGACGCCGACCTGGTGGTTTATTCCTCGGCCATTCCTTATGACAATCCCGAACTGGTAGAGGCTAGGGCCCGCCGCATTCCCGTAATCCGCCGCGCTGAAATGCTCGGCGAACTGATGCGCATGAAGTATACCTTGGCCATCGCCGGAACCCACGGCAAGACCACCACGACCTCTATCGTTGGCGAAATTTGGGAGGAGGCCGGCCTTGACCCCACCATCATCGTGGGCGGTGTGGTGAAGGGTAAGGGAAGCGGCGCAAAAGTGGGTAAGGGCGATTATCTCATTGCCGAAAGCGATGAATTTGACCGCAGTTTCCTTTCTATGATGCCCAGCTCCGCCATCGTGACTAATATCGATGCCGACCACCTGGATACTTACGAGAATATTGATGAAATCAAGGGAGCCTTTGTCCAGTTTGTGAATAAGATTCCCTTCTACGGTCAGGCTATACTCTGCATTGATGACCCCAACGTACAGCAGATCTACTCCAGGGTCCGCAAACCGGTGATTACCTATGGGTTCTCCCGTCAGGCCAAGTACCACATTGACAACCTGCGTTTTGAAAAGGGGTTCCCTCATTTCGAGATCTTCAACGACGGTGTAAGTCTTGGGGAATTCCAGTTGCAGATTCCCGGCCGTCATAATGTGCTGAACGCCACTGCCGCCGTAGCCCTTGCTATGGAAGAGGGAATTGACGTGGAAGTGGCGCGGCGTGCCGTTGCGGCCTTTGAAGGGGTCCAGCGTCGCTTTGAGTTGATTGGCGAGAAAAATGATATTCTGGTGTTTGACGATTACGCCCACCATCCGACGGAAGCCACGGCCACCCTGCAGGGGTTCAGGGATGCATTCCCGGAACGCCGGGTGATTGTGGCTTTCCAGCCGCACCTGTTCTCTCGCACCAGGGACCAACACGATGCCTTCGGAAGTGCCTTTGCCAACTGCGATGTGTTGCTGTGTACCGACATTTACCCGGCCCGTGAACGCCCCATCGAAGGCGTGACCGGAGCTTTGGTTTCTGATAGCGCCCTTGCCTTTGGACACCGCAATGCCCGCTTTGTAGGAGACCAGATGAATCTGCTCCCCATCTTGAAAGAGGAGCTTCGCCCGGGTGACGTGGTGGTACTGATGGGGGCTGGAAACATCTGGAAACTGGGTCAGAAGATTTTGGAGGAATGCATTTGAGTTCTAAAACCACATTCCTTGGACGCCGTATAGGCTATAACGAGGAAAAGCGCAAGCGTACCCGTGCCATGAAGATCAAGAATGGCGCGAAAAAGAGCCTGCGCTGGTTTAGACGTCGTGGTTGGATTATCGGTCTTGTGCTGGTAATCCTTGCTACCGCCGCATGGACTAACCGTTTTTACCTGCAGCGGTTCAATCCCATGGAACTCAGACATCTACAGTATATTGATATCGAGGGCAATAGGTTGCTTACGTGGGAAGACGTGGTACAGAATGCCCAGGTGGAGCCGGGAATGCTTCTGTCCGAGGTCTTCGAGGATTCGGTAGAAAAGAACCTGATGCAGTTACCCTTGATTTACAAGGCTGTTGTGGAAAAGCATTTCCCCTCATCCCTTACCATCAAGGTGCAGGAATCGACTCCGGTGGTGGCATACTTCCAGGGAACCCAGGCCGGTGTGTATTCGGAACGGGGACTTCCCTTGCCTATGTCCACCTCTACGGCCTTCCATTTGCCGGTGGTGGATTCTATGGCTTTTGAAAGGATTGCTGATGTGGCATCCCACCTGCAGAGGCTTAAGCAGGAAAATGCCGAGCTTTATGGTCTTGTATCTCAGGTGTCCTGGAGCGATGAGCACAGGGCGTACGAAGTGTTCTTTAGCGATGTGGGTTACAAGGTCCTGTTCCCCGAAGGGGAGTGGGATAAAAATCTATGGACCTTATATGAATCTGTCAAGCACGGGTTCCCCCAGGACATAAACTGTTCTGGCGAAGTGGACTTGCGTTTCTCAGGTTTTCTGTATGTAAGGAATTTTGACAAGAGGTGTGTCAATGGATGACAACAATGAATTGAGAAAAGAGGATCTGGTATTCGGTCTCGATATCGGAACTTCCAAGATTAACCTGTTCGCGGGAGCCATGAATCCCGACAATACGGTGAAGATTCTTTGCTGCGGTGCTTTGCCCCTGAAGCGTCCCGATGAGCTGGATGACGTGGTGGAGACCCTGCAGAACGTCATTAGGCAGCTGGAGCCTTTCATCGATTTCGATGTCAAGGATGTCTATGTGGGCATTGCCGGAAATCACGTGTCCTCCGTCAACTACAAGGGCCTCATTACGCTGCCTACTGGAGAAGTTCGCGAGGTAGATATCGAACGGGTCAAGAATCAGGCCAGCACTATTCCTGAGTCCGCTGGTCAGATTCTGCATGTGTTCCCCGGAGAATATACCTTGGATGACCAGACGGGAATACGCAATCCCAAGGGGCTTAACGGTCGCAGATTGACTGTGGATGTTCAGGTGGTCACCTCACGCCCGAATGCCATCCAGAATCTGGACAAGAGTGTCACCCGCGCAGGCCTTCACGTAGAGGAACTGGTGCTGGAACCTTTGGCGGCCGCTTCTGCCGTTTTGACCGATGATGAACGTGAACTGGGCGTGGCCCTCATCGACATCGGTGCAGGCTCTGCAGATATCGCCGTTTTTGTCGGGGAATCTGTCCGCTATACCGCATCTCTGGATCTTGCAGGAAACAAGATTACCAGTGATATCAGTCAGTGTTTGAGGGTGCCTATATCCCTTGCTAAGGCTGAAGATATCAAGAAACGCTACGGTACCTGCCGTATGAACAACCTTATTGAAGATGAAACCTTCCCAGTGCCAGGTGTAGGTGATCGTGGGGACGTTCCCTGCTCTAGGAAGCTTCTGGCCAATATCATTACCAGCCGCGTAGAAGAAATTTTCAAGCTTTTGAATAGGGACCTTGTAAAGCATAAGATGGACGGATTGCTGAATGGCGGTATCGTTCTTACGGGCGGTTGCTGCGCCCTAGACGGTATCGATGCCGTTGCCGAAAAGGTGTTTGGTCGTTCGGTCCGTATAGGACACCCTCGCGATGTGGGCGGTGTGCAGAGCTATTCCAACCCGTCCTATGCGACGGGAATCGGGCTCTTGCTGTATGCCGCCAAGCAGCGCCGTAGGGAAAAGCGTCGCGAGACTGGCAAGCAGATTTCGGTGTCTATGAAAAAGAGCATCCAATGGTTCAAGGATGTCCTCAAAACGTATTTCTAAAAACAAAAACAACCACTCACAACAGGGAGACTAACTATGAGTGAATTCGACATAACCCCAACCTCACACATCCTGATGGATGATTCAACCCTCAACAACGCGAAGGTCAAGGTCTTCGGCGTGGGCGGTGCCGGTGGTAACACCGTGAACCGCATGGTCGATATGAATATTGAAGGTGTGGAATACTACGCCGTCAATACCGATGCTATGGCTCTGGACTTGAGCAAGGCAGACCATAAGATTGCCATTGGCCAGAAGACCACCAAGAATCTTGGCGCCGGCGCCAAGCCTGAAGTAGGCCGCAAGGCTGCAGAAGAGAACGTGGATGACCTGAAGGAAGCCATGAAGGGCGCAGACCTTGTCTTTATCACCGCCGGTATGGGCGGTGGTACGGGTACGGGTGCGGCACCGGTTGTGGGTGCAGTGGCTCGCGAATTGGGTATCCTCACGATTGCCGTGGTGACCAAGCCTTTCCGCTACGAAGGACCTGTCCGTAAGCGCAATGCCGAAAGTGGTATCCAGGCCCTGAGAAAAAATGTAGACACCATGATTGTGGTGGACAACAAGAAGCTTGCCGCCACCGTGGAAAGCACGGATAAGAAGATGACGTTGAAAAGCGCCTTCAGGTTCACCGATGAAATTCTCGGCAACGCCGTTCGTAGCATTTGCGATATTATGTTCCGTCATGGTCTTATCCATGTGGACTTTGCCGACGTGAAAACGGTTATGTCCAATGGCGGCGCCGCCCTTATGGGTACAGGTATCGCCGAAGGTGAAGGTCGTGGCGTCAAGGCCGTAGATATGGCTCTTTCTTCTCCGCTTCTTGAAGAAGTGAACGTGGAAGGCGCTTCCGGCGTGCTGGTGAACGTTTCCCATGGTGAAAACTACTCCATGCTGGAACACGAAGAAGCCCTAGATCACCTTTACGAAGCCGTAGGGGAGATGGGCGATCCGAACATTATCGTCGGTGACATCCTGCTGCCGGAACTGGGTGACAAGGTGAGCATCACTGTTATTGCTACCGGTTGCGGAGGAACTTCTGGTTCTGAGATGAAGCCTATGTTCGCAAACGCTGCCGATGTGCCGATGGCTCCTGCCGCTCCCAAGATGCAGGACCTGGTCAACTCTATCGGTGGTCCGGCCAGCTTTCAGCCGGCCCAGCCCGTAGCTGCGACTCCTCGCCCGACGGCCACCAACTTTGTGGCTCTTTCTCAGCCGTCTGCCACGCCTGTGTCGGAATCTCTGACGATTCCTATGGGTGCTGTGCCTCAGGAAGTTCAGGCCCCGGCTACGGACTTTGCCTCTGCACAGTTCAATGCCCAGGCTCCGGCCTTCGAAGAGAAACTGATGCCCCAGGGTGTTGCTACGGCGACCCTTCCTGAAACGGAAGAGATGCCCGGCATTGCCGATATGGACCAGCTTTCTAACGGCGACTATGGTACTCCGGCTTACACCCGTCAGACCATGGCCGAAATGCCTGCCCGCGAAGTGGAAGAACCCCGCAACACGAACTATGCCGAAGGTTCCTTGAAGACCAACGGTGTGGATTACGATGTCCCGGCCTTCCTCCGCAATGGCGGCTTTAAACTGGATTCTTTCTAGTCCTTAATTAACACACACACCGGATACGCGAAAGCGTATCCACCACAACACGAGGGATCACCTGGGTCTCCCTGCCTGGGTGGTCCCTTCTTGTATCGTAGGCAGGGCCTACGATACAAGAAGTATTATGAGACCGCAAAGCCTAAAAGACGGTAATGCTTCTACGAAAGGGCTTTGCTCTCGCCTGCGATGACTCGTTGATACGAGTCACCTCCGGCTCACGATAAGGCCGTTCGCGCTAAAACCGGGGGTGAATTCTCCGGATTGCGCTCACTCTCGCCACCGCGACTGGTTAATACCAGGCGCTTTTGGCTCACGGTTACCGCTTTTTACTATTTTACGTAACATGAGGTCCTGTAAGAACGCCCTCGCTTTGGGTGTGTCGCTTTTGGCCACCATGAGTTTTGCTGACCCGGCATCCCCGCAGTCGGGTTCTACTGGCTATTTCCAGATAGGCACGGATTTCGATATCGGCCTAAACGGAGGGCCCACCGCCCCGGAATTTGCCGTAGATACGGCGGATTGGTACGGTAAAAATTGGCGGGGCCTTCGCATCCCTCTGGAAAATGCCCGCAGCTATGAAGAATCGGTCCACCCCTTTTTCACGCTCAGTTTCCGGGCTGGCTATAAGGATTTCCAGGTGCTCTTGGAAGCGCCTCTCCGCAAGGATATGGAAGCCTGGTATCAGGATGACTGGAAGACTAACTTTACCTACAAGCCCAGCGAGCTGGATATCAACGTCCCTAACAACGCCTATGCCAAGTGGAACAATGGCGTGGGCTACGTGCAGTTCGGGCGCTTTAGCCCCGATGACCTGAAAATATCCAAGAACGACATCCTGATAGGCGGGGCCCCGTATCACGACGGAATCCTCTGGAAGTTCGAACCGGGCATCTTCCGCTACGACTTTATGCTCAGCTCCTTGAACCCCTGGCTGTTCGGGGATGTGACCGACCATAGTACAGGTTGCCCGCCGGTGGGCACTGAGGCCTACGACCAGAAATGCACCGATCCCGGCCGCCAGGTGTCAAACCAGCGGAATCGTACCTACACCGACAACGTGAAGAATATGGTGTTCCACCGTTTCGGCGTAGAGACCAGCAAGTTCTGGGTCTACGTGGTGGAGCAGAGTATGGTGGGGGGCAAGGCCTTGGAATTCCGTTCTATCAGTCCCTTTATTTACTGGCACGACAACTACGCCACGGGGTACACCTCCGCCATGACGTCCTTTGAACTGGGTTACAAGACTGCTAACGGTGCCAAGTTTTACGGGCAAATCAATATGGAAGACATTAACAGCCCCGTAGGTGAAGATGACGACAAGGGAACCAACCGCTCCATTTTGAACTATATGGCGGGCTATTTCCATCAGGTCAAGACCAACCGTTTTGGTGAATATTCCTGGCGCTTCGAGGTTGTCCGTACAGACCCCGCCGCCAACAACAGTAGGCTTCCTCTCCTGAAGTACACCAGCCGTCGCAATTACCGCAGCAACTACCGCGAACAGGGAGATGTCGGTTACGCCGACGCCTACTTCGTGGATTATCCCATCGGTTACCGTCGAGGTTCGGACGCTCTTGACCTGTGGCTGGAACTGGGCTGGACCTATGGCGTCCACTCTCTCTCCATTACGGCGGCCTGGCTCCGTCAGGGCGACAAGGAACTTTACACCGATTACGATATTGCCGTGGATGTGGAAGGAGCCACCTCCGGCGTAGAAGAGGCCCAGTATGTGCTGGATATTCAATACCAGCTCAGGTTCAACGAATGGTTACGCTTTTATCTGGGCGGGGGAGGCCGCAAGTACGAGAACCTGGCCAACATTCCCGGCAAGGACGGCGTGGACGGCTGGATCCGTTCGGGAATCCAGCTGCAGTTCAATCCTGTGGATATGAAGTTTTAGTGCTGTGTCCTAGGGACACCTATCACTTTTCAGATATTCTCTGGAAATCCTCATAGGTCGCGGTGTAAGTGACTTTACCATTTTCATCGAATTCACTGTACGTTCCGTCCTTTATTCTGAACGATTCGTCTTCTTCGACAAGGGTTCCGGTGGCTTCGGCCTTGACTTTCCCGTTATCGTAAAATTCCCTGTAGCGGTTAGGCAGTTCCACAGAGATTGTTACGATTCCGGATTCATTCCACACCGTTTTGCCAACAAGCTTTTTTCCGTTGTAATTTTTTTGTGTGGCTAATTTTCCGCTATCAGAATATTCTTTTTTGAAACCGTCCTGTACTTGAATTTCATTCTTGTCGTCATAGTATAAAGTTCCCTCTGATTCATAAGCAAGAGTTCCGTTATCGGAATATTTTCTTTCGTGTTTTGGGAAAACAAGTTCATATTCCAGATTTCCGTTTTCGTACCACCACTTTTTTGTGCCGTTTTCCATGACTATCGTATTGCCGTCGTAGTGGAATTTTCCTGAAGCTTCTACAGAGATTTTTCCATTAGGGAAATAGCCTTTATGAATACCTCTTGATATATCCCCTTCCGCCTTTATAGTCCCATTTTCATCCCAGAATTTTTCGCCAACTAGTTTTTTCTCTTTGTAGATCTTTTGTACCGCCATTTTTCCATTATCATAATACTCTTTTCTGAAACCGTCATGCAGCTGGATTTTGTTTTGGTCGTCATAGTACAAAGATCCCTCTAATTCAGTTTTAATATTTCCGTTACCATAATAGTTTTTCCAGTATTTTGGGAAAACAATTTCAACTATTAAAATTCCTTTCTCGTTCCACCTCTTGTCGGAGGCGTTTTCCAAGACAATGTCCCCATCATCATCGTAGTGAAATTTTCCTGATATTTCCCGAGAGGGTTTGCCGTTTGAGTAGTATTCATTATGGACCCCTTTTTGCACGTCTCCTACCATGGAAAGGGTGCCGTCTTCACGCTGGCTTTTTTTGCTTATCAGTTTTTTCTCGTTAATAATCTCATGTAGTCCCATTTCCCCGTCTTCATAATATATTTTTCTGAAACCATTTTGTATTTGAATTTTTCCATTATCATCGTAGAATAACGTTCCCTCCATTTCTAAACGCAGGATTCCGCTATCGGAATAAAGTTTTTGGTATTTCGGGAAATCTAAGTCGAATTTTAGATTTCCGTTTTCACTCCATTGCTTAGCTGCAATGATTTGTTTATCCTTCTTGTCGTATTGGCTTTCAATCTTGCCGTTTTCAAAATATGATTCCCCGTGTCCGCTGTCCTGCTGGAAAACACCCTGATTATCTCTATAGATAATACCAGTCATTACATTTTGGGGTTTCCCATTGTCCCAATATTCTATGTAATATTCGTATTGCTTAAATTCAAGTGTCGTTGTCCCGTTTTCATTCCATTGCTTGCTTGCAACGGGTTGCTTGTTTTTCCAGTCGTTTTGTTGGCCGATTTTCCCGTTTTCGAAATAGAGTTCTTCGTGCCCGCTATCTAGACGGAATGTTCCTTGATCGTCTCTATAAAGGAGGCCTGTTAGTACACCTTTGAGATTTCCGTTATCCCAATACATTTTGAGATATTTGGGGAAGTCTATTTCTCTTATCAAAACCCCATTCTCATTCCATTCTTTATGTGCTATGACCTGTTTGTTTTTCCATTTGTTCTGTTCTTTAATTTTTCCATTTTCAAAATAAATTTCCGATTGCCCGCTATCTACTCGAATGTCACCTTGCTCGGTTCTGTAAAGAGTTCCTACTGCTATTTGTCTTGTTATTCCGTTATCCCAGTTCTCCTTGAGATATTTTGGTAGGTATATGTCCTTTATCAACACTCCGTTTTCGGTCCATTGCTTGATAGCAACGGCCCGTTTGTTTTTCCAATCGCTTTTCTCTTTAATTTTCCCATTCTCGAAATAAATTTCCGCGTGTCCGCTATCCACCTCATAATTGCCTTGGCTATTTCTATAAATAATGCCTGTCAATATCCCTTTGGGATTTCCGTTGTCCCAGTACTCTTTGTAATATTTGGGAAAATCTAATTCTTTTATCAACACTCCATCCTTATTCCATTGCGTGCTTGCAAAGCCCTGCTTGTCCTTCCAGTCGTTTTTCTGGTGAATTTTCCCGTTTTCGAAATAAATTTCCGAGTGTCCGCTATCTACATGGAAACTGCCTTGATTATCTCTATAAAGGATACCGGTTGCTGTTTGTCGTATATCCCCATTGTCCCAATACTCTTTGAGATATTTTGGGAAATCTAAGTCTTTTATCAATACCCCGTTCTCGTTCCATGCTTTGCTTGCAACGGGCTGTTTGTTTTTCCATTTGTTCTGTTCGTTAATTTTCCCGTTTTCGAAATATATTTCTGAGTGCCCACTATCTACTCGAATATCCCCTTGATCATTTCTATAAAGGAGCCCTATTGCTGTTTGCCTTGGTTTCCCATTGTCCCAATAGTCCTTGTGATATTTTGGAAAGACGTAATCCTGTATCAACATTCCACTTTCGTTCCATTGCTTTTTCGTAATGAGCTGTTTGTCCTTCCAGTCGCCCTGCATCTTAATTTTGCCGTTCTCGAAATATATTTCCTGGTGTCCGGTTTCTAAATAGAAACCGCCGTGACCATCTCTATGAAGGGTGCCTGTTACTATTTCTTTTATTTTTCCATTGTCCCAATATTCTTTGGCGTATTTGGGAAATTCTATTTCTCTTATTAACACCTCGTTGTCGTTCCATACCCTGCTTGCAACAACCTGCTTGTCCTTCCAGTTGTTCTGTTCTTTGATTTTCCCGTTTTCGAAATAAGTTTCCGAGAGTCCGCTATCCAAAGTGACATTGTTCGGGGCATCTCTATAAAGGAGACCCGTTCCTATCGCTCTTATTTTTCCATTGTTCCAATAATCTTTAAAATATTTGGGGAAATCTAATTCTTTTGTCAATGCTCCACTTTCGTTCCATTCTTTTTGTGTAATAAGTAGTTTGTTTTTCCAATCATTTTGCTGATTTTTTTTCCCGTTTTCAAAATATGATTCCGAGTGTCCGCTATCTATATGGAAATTACCTTGATCATCTCTATAAAGGTTTCCTGTCATTATCCCTTTGGGATTTCCGTTGTCCCAATATTCTTTGTAAGATTTTGGAAAATCTATTTCTTTTATCAATACTCCTTTTTCGTTCCATTGCCTGCTTGCAACAGGCTGTTTGTCTTTCCAGTCGTTTTTCTGTTGAATTTTCCCGTTTTCAAAATATGTTTCCGAGTGTCCGCTATCTATATGGAAATTGCCTTGATCATCTCTATAAAGATTTCCTGTCAATATCTGCTTAGGCTTTCCGTTGTCCCAATATTCCTTGACGTATTTCGGGAAATCAAGGTCTTTTATCAATGTCCCCTTTTCGTTCCATTGCTTACTTGCAATGCCCTGTCTGTCCTTCCACTCGTTTTTCTCTTTGATTTTCCCGTTTTCGAAATAAATTTCCGCCTGTCCGCTTTTGATTTGGATATTGCCTTGGTCATCTCTATAAAGGAGGCCTGTCAATATCTGCTTAGGCTTTCCGTTGTCCCAATATTGCTTAAGATATTTGGGGAAATCAAGGTCTACTACTTGTACTCCGCTTTCAATCCAGTGCTTACTTGTAAAGAACTGCTTATTCTTCCAGTCGCTTTGTTCTTTAATTTTCCCGTTTTCAAAATATATTTCTTGGTGCCCGCTGTCCAAATCGAAATTGCCTAGGTCATTTCTATAAAGAAGACCGGTCGATACAAATTTGGGCTTCCCGTTGTCCCAATATTCCTTGTAATGCTTGGGGTAATCTATATCTTTTATCAACACTCCGTTTTCATTCCATATCTTGCTTGCAATTGCCTGCTTGTCCCTCCAGTCAGTCTGTTCTTTAATTTTACCGTTTTCAAAGAATAATTCGGAGTGTCCACTATCTGGCGAAAAAGAGCATAGGTCGTTCTTTCTATGAAGGATGCCTGTAAATATCTGCTTGAGTTTTCCATTGTCCCAATATTCTTTGGAGTATTTTGGGAAATCTGTATCTTTTACCAGCACTCCGTTTTCGTTCCATTCTTTTTGCGCGATGATTTTCTTGTCTTTCCATTCGTTATGCTGGTAAATTTTCTCGTTTTCGAAATATGATTCCGAGTACCCGCTGTCCGCCGAGACGACGTCCTGGTCATTCTTATAAAGGATGCCTATTATTCTGCCTTTTTGCTTTCCGTTGTCCCAATATTCCTTGTAATATGTGGGGAGACTTATTTCTTTTGTCAATACACCGTTTTCGTTCCATTCTTTTACAGCAACGATTTGTCTGTCTTTCCACTCGTTTTGTTGCCGAATTTTCCCATTCTCGAAATACATTTCCACGCGTCCGCTGTCCATTTGGATAACACCCTGGTCATCTCTATAAAGGAGGCCTGTCAATATATTTTGAGGTTTCCCATTGTCCCAGTATTCTTTGTAATAATAAGGGAAATTCAACTCACATATCAATACTCCGTTCTCGTTCCATTGCTTGTCTGCAACGGCTTGCTTGTTCTTCCAAATACTTTGCCCTGTTTTTTTCCCGTTTTCTGAATACGTATCTATGTTACCGCTATCCAGCCAGACACCACCTTGATCGTTCCTATAAAGGAGACCTGTCAATACATTTTTGGGTTTTCCGTTATCCCAATATGCTTTGACGTATTTTGGAAAATCTATTTCACCTTCTAGTACGCCATCCTTTACAAAATAACTATAGTTGCCCTTTTTTAGTTCGAAGTCGCTTTGCCCGATAAGGAAGTCGTAGGCGATAGAAATGATGGGCTTGTACTGTCCACCTTCCTTTTTGAACAATGTGTCGATTCTGCCGTACGTATCGTGGTAGTAATAATCCCCTGGAGCGGAATCAAGTGTTCCCTTGAATATTGAACGGGCGAATTCCGTCATCCCAGAGACAAGGCTGTCCGCGGCAGGAGTCCCTGCCTTGACCAGATTAAGTTTTTCTTCCCCTTTCTTTTCTGCCGAGGAATTCGTACCGGCGCAACTGATTAATGCCATTCCAATGAATAGTGGCAACAAACCTTTGTAAACGAATTTCATCGGTTCCCTCCCTGGAAAATAGTATCCCTATACTTGAAAGATATATTTTTCAAGTATCGTAAGGTCTTTTCAGGGCTATTAGTGAGCCTATATGGGGCTCAGGTTTTTAGAATTACCGCACTACCAGGGCGGCCAGGGCCAGTTCCTGGCTGATGCGGCTAGAGCACTTTCCGCTCTTGATTTCAAAGTCCAGGTCGGCGAGCCTGCGAATGACGC
>CAMIWK010000030.1 GCA_946402415.1 uncultured Fibrobacter sp. | reverse complement strand
GTTGAGGGAAGAATGATTCTTTTTTGCCAACGTAGGAGGCGGTTTATAAACACGGCCCGCGTTTATATAAACAGGGGCCGTGTTTATATAAACAGGGGCGCTGTTTATAAAAATACTCAAACAATAGAAAAAAAGTTGTTGCGGGCTTGCGTTAAAAAGGCCTTCCTACGTCTGAAAGGGCCTTTCCTACGTTTCAAAAAGGCCTTCCCGCATGACGGTAGCTTATTCCTACAGAGGGACATTGCTGTAGCGTTAAACGCTGGCGCCGTAACGTTTAACGTCGTCGCCATAACGTTTAACGTCGTCGCCGCAACGTTTAACGTTGGCGTCGCAGGGCCCTACGTTCACGTACTTGAAGAATACGCCGTGAGCAGAAATTCGGGGTGCGGAGCTCTATTTAACTGAACAGCAATGTAGTATTACGGACATTCGCGTAGCGTCGCAGACAGAAATTTTATTTTAACGTAAATGTCCGCGAATGTCCGTGAATAACTCTTACTCGTTAAACATTAAACGTTAAACCATATATTATATTTGCATTTGTGCACGCTGTATAGTATCTTTGCGGCAAAAATCCACCTCGAGCTGTGAGAAGATTGCGCCGATACATCCCCATCATTGCCCTGCTGCTGGCAGGCTGTATGACATCGTGTCGCCATTCGGGTATCAGCGACAGCCTGCAGCATGCCGAGGAACTTATGGAGACCGACCCCCATGCCGCCCGCGCCGTGCTGGACAGCCTAGCCAGGGCGATGTCGCCCTGGCAATTAGGAAAGAGGAATGAGGAATTAGGAATTAACCCTGCAGACGAAAACCCTGCGGACGAAAGCCAAGCGCAGCCCGTAATTCCTAATTCCTCATTCCTAATTCCTAATTTCCCCCGCAAGGGGGAGGCTGCCGATTACGCCTGGCTGCGGACTCAGATTGACTACAAATGTCTCGATACCCTCCGTTCCGACAGCCTCGCCCTCGTCGCCACAAGCTACTACGGCACACCCCGCCGCCCTGACTACCATGCCGCCATGGCTTGGTACACGCTGGGCTGCGTCTATACCGATATGCACCAGACAGAAGACGCCTTTGCTGCCTATTTGAAAGCCCGTAGGATATTCCCAACCGCGGCTAACCGCTACTATTCTCTATGCGAGCAGAATATCGGCAAGTGTTATCTTGACCGTAACATGAACGATGAAGCCATCCTCGCCTTCCGACGCTGCCGTGAGTCCGCCGTCAGCATTGGCGATAGTGCCGAGATAGCCTGGAGTGATTTCTTCTTAGGTCGCTGCTACATATATGAAGAGGAATATGATAAGGCCGACAGCCTGTTTCGCCAGGCAAATGAAAATCCCCATGCCGCCACAGCAATCAGGAAAAGGGTCTTGTTCGAGCGGTCGAAAATCAGCCATTACCGCGACGGCGACTACGCAGAAGCCCTCCGCCTCCTGCGCAGCTTTGTCAGCCAGGTGAACAACCCCGCCTACCTCGGTGCCGCGTGGACGCAAATGGCAGAAGCGTTTGAAGCCCTCCATCGTCCGGATTCCGCAGCATACTATTACAACATGGCAATGAAACAGGAAAATGACATTTATACGGACAACACACTGCACTATAGACTCCTATCCCTCAAACTGCAGGAAAAAGACAATGATAGCCTGCTGGCGCTATTCGAAACCTTCGTCACGTTGCGGGACTCCCTGCGTACAATCAATAACCGCACAGAGATCATTCCTTTAAAAGAACGGTTTGAGTACGAACAGAAAGAACACCGTATCAGGCAACGTTTTTTCACCGTGCTCAGTATAGTCGTCATCCTGTTCTTCTCCCTGGTTGTCTGGCTTCTGGCAAGAGCGAATCGCCGGAAGAGATCGTACATCCAAGTCCATGATGAGCTAAAACAGGCGCAGATGAAAGAGGCAGGTCGTGAGACCGAGCTGGAACGGGTCAGACGAGAAGCCCGACTGCTGCGCAGCCAGTACGAAGAAGCCTGCGAGCGTGTGGATGAACTGGAAAGACAGTCCCAAACTGTGGAGACAGCACAATCGGAGGCAAACTCCGCTTCCACCCGGCGAGAAACAGTATTGTCCGATTACAAAAAACATATTCTCATCTGTACGGAACAGTTCAGGCACGAATCGTCATGGCGCTTGGTACAGAAATACCGACATGGAGCCGAGCACTGCCTTACCAAAAACGAGCGTGATGCCCTCCGTCACGACATGAACATTTGCTTTGCCGACTTCTACGACATCCTTCATCAAGAAGGGCCACGGCTGAGTCAGACAGAAAAGGTGGTTGCCGTCTGCTACCTGCTCGGTTTTAATGCCGAAGAGTCGGAGGAACTCTTGGGCATAACTGACAACTATGTACGTGTATCGAAGTCGCGGCTAAAGAAAAAACTCCCCCCCGATTTTTATGACCTGATTTTCCTGAATTCCAAGAGAACCGCTGTAGATTAGCGTAAAAGGACATTCTTAAGGGATTATCTTTGGCATTACAAAATCATTACGGATTCCCCAAAAGGGGATTTGTAATGATTTTGTAATGCTAACGTAAGCGCAAATGACCTTACCTTTGTAACGTTTAACACTTAAAACCAACGTAAATGAAAAGAAGTATCAAGTTTTTATTCCTTTTAGGCGTGTGCATAATGAGTGTATCAACCATCTTTGCATAAGAAAACCAAGATATAAAACTTCTAAAAGGAAGTACAATCGGAGAACCTGACGGTGGCCGTTCTTTGGACGAGTGTGATATGAAAAAATTAAAGGTTTTGGAGCTGCACAAGGCTCGAGAGTTAAGCAACCAAGAGTTAAAAGCAATTGTTGGAGGTGGTCCTATTGAGGACGATCAGAAGTTTTGCTTTGTAGATGGAATGTGTTTGGGTAAAATGTAAAACGGACGCAGATTGCCCAAATTACTGGGATAAGCCTCCTTATTGCAGGTAAACAATGGGGGCAGCCCCCATTGTTTACCCATAAAAAATTTTTCAAATTTTTTATCAAGTTTAATATGAAAAAAACTGTAATTCTATTTCTCTTTCTTTTCGCAAGTAGTTTTACAATGGCTATTGGGGCTACTGCAGAAGGGGACACTATTTTCTGGGGCGGTATAAAGAAGTCTATTGAACAACGCGTAGTGGTTGACTCTGCTCAGTATGGAGTTTTCTATCGTTTTTCTCACAAAGCCTTACATGAGGGTGATACAGTTTCCATGACAGATACGATGTTGTTGGTGTTGGGCTCTTACGGTTCGCTTTTTCTTGACCCGTATTATCGTGAGCGCGTTCAAAAATGGCAAAAGAGCAGTCTCGCCTTGGCACGAAAAGCGAACGGAGCAGGTGATTTGCCACTTGAAGAAATGTTAGAGTTGAGCAAAGCATCCGACAATTACCTTGATGGAAATCATGGAGACCCTGTTCAGATTTATAAAGATATAAAGACACATTCCGTGACTTCAGTGCTGGTATATAAAGGGGATGTGGAGTGCACACAAGACATATCTTCTTATTCATCATGGATTCTTTCTGAAGACACAGCCATGGTTTTCAACTACCCGTGCCTCACAGCAACAGGATTATTTGGCGGAAGAAACTACAAAGCGTGGTTTACGACGGAGATCCCTATCAGTGATGGCCCTTGGAAGTGGAGTGGACTTCCGGGACTTATCCTTAAAGTAGAGGATGAGAATAATTGTTTTTGTTTCGAGGCTATTGGCTTGGAATGGTATCAGCACGCATACATTCTCAAGGACAATGTGGATTACGAATCCTGCTCATTAGAACAATTCAACAAGATGGCCGAAAAGAGCAGGAGCGAGAATTTCGGCTGCTTTATGCACGATGGGCTTATTTACTGGTTAACGGTTAAACCCTATAAATATCTTCTGATGGAATGAGAGCGGCATGGAGTCGCATACGCAGTTCGCTTCTACTTGTTACATTGCTGCTTTCATCGAGCATATTACCCGGTCAGCAGGTGTTGACGGGAAGTCTTCATTTCGAAAGCGATGGTGAACCCGTAGTCGGGGCCACCATCACAGCCCACTCTCCTGACGAGCAACGGATGGTCGCTTTCACGACCACGGATGCTGAAGGCACATTCATGTTGAAATCCGAGGCTTTTCCTGACACATTGTTCCTTTCCATCCGTTCTATCATGACTGCTGACACGACACTCACTCTTCCAGCAGATATCGGCCACATCGATTTGTCGCTGCGCGGGAAGGTCGTTTCGCTGAAGCAGGTTACGATTAAAGCACCGAGTGTACGTCAAGAAGGCGATACGTTGAACTACTACGTCTCTGCCTTTGCTGATTCTTCAGATCGAACTATTGGTGATGTTATTCGTAAGCTGCCAGGTGTACAGGTTCTTCCATCTGGAAAGATTCTTTACCAGAATAAAGAGATAAGTAGGTTCTATATCGAAGGACTGGACTTGCTACAGGGAAAATACGGTGTTGCAACGAATAATCTTGATGCTTCGAAAGTGAGTACGATTCAGATTCTGGAAAACCATCAGCCAATAAAAGTGTTGAAAGGGATGGAAGTTCCGGAGAACGCCGCCATCAACTTAAAGCTAAAAGAATCTGCACGCGGAGCATTCTTCGCGACAGTCCAAATCGGCGCAGGTGCACCTTCCTTTCTGTTGAGCAACGAGCTGGTGGGGATGCGCTTCACACACACACAGCAGAATCTCATTATGTACAAAGGTGACAACACAGGGCGAGACATAGCCGACGAACTGACGTCGTTCTACAATAATCCCCGTGTATCGGACTTGAGCATGTTTCAACCCTCATCCGGTTCGGTTCCTCCTGTGAATAAGCAACACTATCTTTTCAACAACTCACATGTCGTTTCTGTAAACGATTTGCGCATGTTAAGGAATGAGCATACGCTCACCAGCAATCTCAGTTATGTGTTTGACGAGGATAGTAGCGAAAAGTATAGCAGGCAAGCATTTTTGGTGGAAGGGGATGCACCTCTCGTAATAGAAGAAAACACGTCATTCCGTTCCACAGGACAGGAATTGAGCGGAACCTTTACGGTGGAAAAGAACGTAGAGGATTTTTTTCTCTGCAACCGCCTGACTTTCTCTGCAAAAAGCACTCGGACCAGACAAGAGATACAGACATTAGTGCCTGTCACACAGTATGCTATACCAGGTGTCGTCCGTGTGGATGACAGGCTCGAATACCTGCAAAAAAAAGATAACAGAACTCACCGCGTTCAATCTGACTTTTCTTTCGTTTCCGCATGCCGTACATTAAGTGTTGATCCCTTTCTTTATGAAAGCTTCATAAGTGCCGATTCGGCTTCGGTCAGACAAAGCCTGTCCTATAGGCAGGTAAAAGAAGATTTGCACTATCGTCAGTATCTTGACATGGGGAAAGGCTGGTACGTCGGCTACAAGATAGGGGCATTTTTTAGTCATTTTCATGTGGGTTCTGAAATGGATAATTCTTCAGCTCTCAGCATAGACAGCCTGACCAACAGTCTGCAAAGGAACATACTGGGAATAAACGTTGAAGTAGGTCCGGGATATCAGTCAAAAAAAATCGCCATGGGCTTACTGATGCCGTTCGATGTCTGGCTCATGCAGCGGAGGAACGATGTGACAGGATTCAAGAACGACAAGGTATATGTCCTTCCCCGTCCTGCTTTTTATGGAGAATATCGGCCAAGCCAAAGGCTGACATATCGTTTGGACATATCGCAATCTCGGCAGTTTGCCTCTATCTTTCAGGAAATGACCGGCTATCTCCTGACTTCATACAGGAATATCCAACGTTCAGAGGGAGCGTTGCCGGAAACAACCCGTACCTCAGCAGGATTCGGCATTTATTATAAAAATCCGTTCTCAACCCTTTTCACCTCCTTGTCCGGCAGTTATTCCTTTTTCTGGCGGAACGTATTAAACAGCATGATATATAATGGTATTGCATGCCGTTCGTTTGCCATCTCCTACCCCCATCATGCCGACAAATGGCAAACAGAGTTTCAGGTCGGGAAAGAGGTGGAGTCCTTACACGGCGTCGCCAAGCTTTCGTGCGGATATAGTAAGGAAAGATCGCTGGCTCTCTATCAGGAAAAGGTTTCTGATTGTCAATCCCAGGCATTCACCTTTTCGTCTTCTTTAAACACAAAAATCGGGAGGTATGCCGTTGTCAACTACACCGCATCTTATAAATACGCCCAATACAAGGTCAGACAGATGGCCATGACCCCGTTCCACTATCTTGACGAGTCATTGTCGGCAGCTTATAATCCCGTAAAAGGACTGACCATAACCGCAGTAGTCAATCACTACTACCACAGTTTTATAGAAGACAATCCATCCAAATACTTTGCAAACGTGGGGGTTAAATATAAAAGGAAAAGAATGGAATATCTCTTTGACTGGACAAACATATCAGGAACGAACCGATTTGCCACAATTACTTACAATGAAGTTTCTAATTACTATGAAGTCTATCATTTGCGACCGTCTGAAGTACTCTTCCGTATTAGGATTAGTTTATAGTCGGAAACGTAGTCCTAGCAAAGAAGCTTAATACGGCTACAACAGATGACCCCGTTCAGTCGGATTTGCAATCCTGCTGCGCTGAGAAGGGGATTTATAATCCCCAGCCTGATTTAATGAAAGAAGATAGTATTATTTTGGGGTTCGAACAATTTATCATTATCTTTGACGCGAAATAAGATGAAATCAAAAAGAACAGTTATGGAAATATCGGACAGAGCAAAAGGTGAGGGATTTCAAATCCCTCTATTCAAAGCGGCCGGATTGCAAATCCGCCCGAACGGGATACTACGGCTGAAGAGGCATAAGCTATTTGAAGAAAAAACAAAAATAGAAGCCACTCCAACTGTACTTGTAAATGGATACTCACTGCCCCAAGTATATGATGACCAAGATTTGGTTTACTATTTATCACAATACATATAATTATTTATATATTCAACTATGATAAAACATTATCTTTCCTTAGCTTCTCGGAACATGCGGAAGTTCCGTTCACAAAGCATCTTTTTCGTCATCAGCCTTTCCGTAAGCTTCGTATTCGTTGTGTTCTCTACATTGTGGATGCGGTACGAAAACACGTACGACACGTTCCACGCCGACGCGGAAAACCTGTATATGATGCGCCCGAACGATGTGCAGGTGCTGTATGAAATGCTGGGCTCTAAGATAGGCGTTTCCCCTTTGGCCACATTGGGCGGATTTGTAAAGGAGAGTGAATCCATGCCCGAGGTGGAAGCAAGTACATTGACCAGCTTCACGAATGCCACCGTGCTCATAAACGGCGTGAAGAAGAATGCCCGCTACCTGCAGACGGACACGTGCTTTCAGGGCATCTTCTCCCTCCGGCTGGTTCAGGGCAGCCCCTCCTTCCTGTCGCAGGCAGACAGGGATGCCATAGCCCTGTCTGAAACGACGGCACGCAAGTGGTTTGGCCAAACGGATCCCATAGGGCAGAAAGTCTCGTTCTTCAGTACGCGGAGTAATTCCGAGCGTACCGTCGTGGCTATCTTTGCAGACATGCCGAAACACTCTGTGCTGGCTGCGGATATGATAACCATCCAGCAGCGTCCGCAGATGAACATAGCGGGCAACTACGTCTTCAAGCTGGTGCCGGGGAAGGATGTGTTCGACTCCTTCGCCTACAAGGCCGCCCACTATTCGGAGGAGGGCATCGAGGATAACATGTCCATGACGCCTGTGCCGCTTTCAAAGGCACACCGGCTCGGCTTCAACAGCAATTCCCCTCTCAGCTACAACCATATACGGGCGTTCTTCCTTGTCAGCCTGATGCTTTTCATAAGCGCGCTGGCCAACCTGATCTCCTTCTATCTGAACCGCATCCGCTACCGCCGTCAGGAGATGACGCTGAGAAAGATGTGCGGGGCAAAGGGCAGGGACTTGACAGCCATGTTCTCTTGGGAAGTGTTCGTCCTGCTCCTGATAGCGGCGGGTGGAGGATTCCTGGGCGTACTGGCTGTTTACGAAAGGTTTGCGCTCTATGCAAACATCAATCCAAAAGGATACATTCTCTCAAACGCCGTCTGGGTGCTCCTTGCCGTGCTGGCCGTGTCGTTCTTCTTCAGCGTAATCGCTGTCTCCATCATGAGGCGGAAGGCGCTGACCCTCACCGCCAAGGGCACCTACACCTCCAACCGGAAGTACAATGCCGTCAACTCGGGCGTACTGATTAGCATCGGCATCTTCCTCATCTTCTGTACGGCAGTCAACCTGAAGCAGCTTCGCTATCTCAGGCAGACCGATTGGGGCGTTGCCTATAAGAACACGGCGCTGCTCACGGTGAGGGGGTTGGATCCACAGAGCGTGAAGATGGACTATTACTATCAGCTGACGGCTGCCATCCGCGACGCAGACTTGGCCCGTGAGCTGAAGGCCATTCCCGGCATCGAGGACGTGCAGACCGAAGGCGAGTTCTTCCTGCAGGGCTACCAGGCAAACCTTCCGCAGAAAATCCGGCGCACGGAGGCCGACGAATGGACGGACTGCGTATGGGGCTGGGTGCCTGACCCCAGCAGTAGCGTATGTGGGTTCACGACGCTGGAGGGGCAACTGCCCGACAGGGAAAACTGGACCCCCGGCCAGATAGTCATTACCGAAAGCGTTCGCGACCTGCTCGGACTGAAGCAAGCGGTAGGGCAGACCATGAGAATACAGCTGAACGACGGCGAGCACACGGTCACCATTGCCAGCGTCATCAAGGACATACGGTGGGAGAATGCCAACTTCGACGGTAACAACCACTATGTGCTGACGCCCCGCCCCGCTTACATCCGTTCCGCCGTCACCAACGCCATAGCCTTCTCCTTTGCCGGAACGCAGAGGGACAACGTCCGGGGGCAAATCGACGCCATGATGAAGCACCATCCCGAGATGGTCTGGGAACTGGAGTTCGGCGAGGACCTGCTGGCCGAGATGCTGGCGTCCGAGCGCAACCTGTCGCGTCTGCTGAGTGCCATCACGCTGGCCAGCATCCTCATAGCCGTGTTCAGCGTCTATAACATCGTCACCCTCGCCTGCCGCCAGAGACGCAAGGAGATTGCCGTCCGCAAGGTCTATGGCGCAAAGAGGAAGGACATACTCTATATGTTTGCCAAGGAGTACGGACTGATTTACGCCGCCAGCTCCGTGCTTGCCTTCGTCGTTGGCTATATCGTCATGCACCTGTGGCTGGAACAGTATGTTAACCGTGCTCCCATTGGCTACGGGCTATACTTCCTCATCTTCGCGGGCCTGCTCCTGCTCATTGGCACCTCCATCTGCACCCGCGTCGTCAGGACGGCAAAAGAGCCTCCCGCCGATGTCATCAAAAGTGGTACATAATAAAAACACAAATTTGCCTGAGCAGGGGAGATTCCAAAAATATTTGCATTTGTGCACGCTGTATAGTATCTTTGCGGCAAAAATCCACCGCGAACTGTGAGAAGATTGCGCCGATACATCCCCATCCTTGCCCTGCTGCTGGGATTCTCTTCCTGCGGACTGCCCCCCGCGCCTGCGGAAAGGGCAAAGGAGCGTCAGATGAAGCAGCCTGTGCCCGAGACTGCCCCAAAGATAGAGACGGCGTGGACGGACAGCGTGTGGCTCTGGCCGTTGGCGGGGTATCAGGCAGGCGAGGGCATCCTTAGGCGGCCTAACGAGAAAATCGGAAAGTGGAAGAATCCCTACGCCTTGTTCCTCACGGCACCCGAGGGAACGCCCGTTCTCTGCCCCGAGGATGCCACCGTAATGATTATGGGGCTCTTCTATCACTATCCCTGGTCGCGGCCCATCGTGCGGGCAGCGTGCGTTCCGGTCAGGGGGAATCAGACCTTCGACGAAGCCATACACGATCTTGATTCCTATGTTGCCTCGGGCGAAATCGACCCCAAATATATCTCCGGCTATGTCTCGCTGAACATCGACAGCCGCGAGGTGAGCTTCACCGGCTTTATGCGTGAACGGGGCTTGCCGCAGGGCACGCGGCTCCATCGCGGCGACACCATCGGCACGCTCCACTACGGCTACTGCGCCTTCGACGAGCCGAGCCTCTTTATCGCCGTTGAGCAATTCAACAGTTCTGCCGACCCGATGTCGCCCTTCGGAATACCTTCCACATACGTGCCTCTAAAGCGACAGACGGCCGAACAGATTATCCTGCATCGTGCCATCTGGATAGCGGTGCCTGTGCTGGTCATCGCTCTTGTGCTGTTCGTCATCTTCCGCCTGCGTGACCGCCGCCGCATAGCCTACTTCCGCCGGCTGAAAGAGGAAATGATGGCCTCACAGGGGGAAGCCTACCCCCAACCCCTCCCTAAAGGGAAGGGAGCGGCGAGCGGAGGTAATCAGTCCCCCCTCCTTCAGGAGGGGACGGGGGAGGCTCCGGGGGAGGCTTCTTGGACCGATGCCTACCGTCGGCGCATCGCGGCATGTGCCGACGCCGTCTGGGCCTTGCCGTCGGCAGAGTACCTGCAAGCGGCCATGAACAATGGAACCTACACGCTTACAGCCGAACAAATTGCCGACATTGTCAGAGACATCCGCACTACTTTCGGCGACGTTGCACACGATATCAAGAAATCATCTACAAAAGTCAACAACGACGAAGTGCTTTTTTGCCTGCTTTCCTGCCTTCGGCTGCCCACATCCGTCATGGCTCGTTGCCTCTACGTCACCGAGTCCACCTTACGCGGACGCAAGACCCGCCTCAAGGCCAAGATGCCCGATGAACTCTTCAACCTGATTTTTCAGTCTTAGTCTTCTTCCTTTACGATCTGAGGAAAATCTAATCAGACCTTCCTCTGAAAAACAGCCGTTTGTGAATTGCAGCGCTTTTGCAGCGCTGTTTTTTTGTGTGAGAAACAGCCTTCCCGTACCTTTGTGACAAAAACATATCTGACAATGAAAAAGACTGGTAAAAACAAGCACAAAATGGCTTTCATTTTTGCCTCCCTGGCGTTTTCTGTTTCCTCTGTCTGCCTGGCGCAGTATCCCGGAGGAATCGCCATTGACGCATTATTTGCAGGAGAGCCGACCCTGACGCTTGACAGTGCCGACTACCGTTTCACGTACCAACTCCGCTGCGTGGTGGATACAACTCGTCCGGACGACCCTTTGATTCAGAAACTCTCGCTTGTCGTTGGGAAAAAGTACTCTTTTTTCCACAACGGCGAGCTGAGGAACCGCCCCATCACTAAGGGTTCATGGCCTCTCGTCCACTCGGAAGGGCTGGGCGGAACTTTTGTGTACAAGAACTATTTGTTGAAGAAGGCCGAGGTTATCACACAGGTTCCCGGAGACGATTACCTTTGGACGTATGAGGAGGCTCTTCCAGCTCAGCAATGGACGGTTTGCGAGGAGTTCCGCATTATTAAAGACTATTCGTGTCAGAAGGCTACGACCTCTTATATGGGGCGTGATTATACGGCATGGTTCACGCTGGGTATTCCTATTCCTGAGGGCCCATGGAAGTTCTACGGCTTGCCCGGACTGATTATGGAGGTGAGCGATTCGCAGGGGCACTACGTGTTCACCTGTGTCGAGATAATATCGCTGGACAAGAGGGAGCCAATCTGCCGTTATGACTGGATATTGCAGAAAGCCAGACGGACTGATATATGGAAAACCATGAAGCGTGTCCACAAAGATCTTGCGGAATATAATAGAAACCTCCATCCCAATATACAATATATCGTTGTTGGCCGTCCGGAACACTCCGAACTTCCTTATAATCCTATTGAACTGGAATAAAAGCATCAAAAAAATGGCACTTCAGATTTATACCCCAAAAAACTACGGATGAGAAAGCTGCTGTTCCTGTTATTGGCCCTTCCCTTATACCATCATGTATGGGCTCAGGGGCCAGATGGTGTGCCTCCACTTGGTGTACCCGGACTGGAGACGGACAGATTTTTTGTGCTTGACAGTGCTACTTACAAATTCGCGTACACCCTGACCTGCGTTGTCGATACAGATAGATTGGAGAAAGCTGAAAACAAGCTTGTGCTGTTGATAGGAAAGAATGTATCGAAGATGTTTAACATCTATCCGTCTCACCCGGAGATGAAGAAAGGCGTCGTCAGGCCTGACGAAAGCCGAGGACTTGGCGGGACAGAAGTATTCAAGGATTTCAGGAACCGGAAGATGGAGATAACCACACGGGTCTGCGTGCCCAGGGGGGATGTGTTCCTCTATGAGGAGGCTTTGCCCCTACAAGCATGGACACTGTTGGCAGACGCCAGGCAAATACACGGCTACAATTGTCAGAAGGCCACTACGAAGTATTTAGGTCGCGAATACGAAGCGTGGTACACGTTGGATATTCCCTTCTCGAACGGCCCGTGGAAGCTGGGCGGCCTGCCCGGCATGATTCTTGAAGCCTACGACGTGCAAAAGCACTATGTTTTTAATTGCGTAGGTATTGAAAAGCTGAATAAGAGAGAACCCATCGTGAAATACGACTGGCACTATGTGAGGACAACGCGCGAGGGTGTGAATGGCCTGATCAAGCGAATGTGTGATGACATGGATGCCTACCTGAGCAGTATCATCCAACCCCAAGACCACAAGCCCGTCTATAGTCCCCGTCCCTATAATCCCCTCGAACGGGAATGATCCATGACCTTGAATTAACCATGAAACGGATACCTCTGTTCTTCCAAATGCTGTTGATGGTTTCCTTGGCTGGCGCCGAAAGTGTAAGACTTTGGGACGACAGCCATGTGCCAGGCATTTTTGTAGAAGCGACAGTAGACGATTCTCTGAACGGAATCTTCATGCTGGACACGGGAGCAACAGCTTTTGGTCTTGTCCTTGACAGCGCTTCTTTTGCAAGGCTTGACACATCATCGTTTTCCCGTAAGCATCAGCCCATGAAGCTGGCTTTCTACCGGGCCGAGTATATGGGTGATGTGCGCATAGCAATAGGCGGGAATGTTCCACAGACATACGAGGACATGAATGTATTGGTATTTGAGGAGTCCAGAATGCCCACAAGGAATCTGACGCGGGATTTCAACGTCATCGGTATAATCGGTTATCCGCTTTTCGCGGGGCGGATTACCTCCCTTGACTTCGACAATAACACGCTGTGCTTCCTTGACAGCTTACCTATGACCGAAGGGTTCACCCCCATAAAACTGACGAAAACGGAGAGTGGCTTTCGTTTTATGGAAGTGGAAGGGCTTCCCATCATCCGGCGAAAAAAGCCGGCAAGCGTCGTTTTCGACACGGGTAATCTTTGGGGGATTATTTTGAAAAAAGGATTCATTCGCCAACCCCCTTCCAGCAGCGAGATACAGCGATATGGGATGAGTGAATACGTCCGTTGGCGTGCAGATTCGGTGACGATAGGAGGACTCACCCTGAACAATGTCCCTTTGCGTTACGACCGAAACGGAGTGGGCAAGGAGTATTCCGTCGAGCCTGGCGAAGGGCTGTTGGGGATGGCCGTTATGAAACGTTTCAACATGATTATCGACTTTAAGCATGACATTCTCTTTCTCAAACCCAACCACTATTTCAACAAGAAGAACAAAACCAGTAAATAATCCTTTTGTAAAACAGGAATAATAAACCTTTTTTAGATGAAAAAGAACGAGTACATTTCCCCTGACTACGTGAAATATGCGTTGGCCAACACACCGCAGGTAACCTTTGAGGTTACCGATGCCTGTAACCTGCGTTGCAGGTGTTGTGGTTATGGTGAGTTATATGGTGACTACGATGCACGGGAGAATCGACGTCTCTCCGACCAGAAGGCACTCCTCCTACCTGTTCAGCCGGATTTGCAATCCGGCTGCGTAGAAAAGGGGATTTGTAATCCCCAGCTAAAGGACAGAGCTAACGGTGAGGGATTGCAAATCCCTCTATTCAAAGCGGCCGGATTACAAATCCGCCCGAACGGGAAGGGTAGCCCATCCTAATCTTTTTTATTCGCTATAGAAACACTGCAATTCAACGCTTTGCAAATTGCAGCGTTTTTGCAGCGCGGTTTTTTTGATAGATTTAAGCTCTCGCGCTACCTTTGCAATGAGGAAAGACCTCACATCGGATTAGTCATTCAGAAAAACCCGTACAAAAATGAAACGAAAAGTGTTTTCCTTATTCCTGCAATGCTTCTTTTCCCTTCTGTGCGTAGCACAAATTCCAGGAGGAATCGCAATTGACGCAGAGCTGCATAAACCGACCGAAGTGATTGACAGCGCCGACTATCGTTTCATTTATTTGCTACGTTGTATTGTGGACACAGCCCACATGGATGACCCCTTGATTCAAAAACTCACATTGAAAGTAGGGAAGAAGTACTCCTTCTTTCATAATGGCGAGCGAAGAGAACTTCCGGAAAACGCCAAGACAGATGGCTGGTCTCTTGTTGCTTCGGAAGGATTGGGAGCCACTTTTATCTATAAAGACTATCAGAGGAAGATAGCCGAAGTGATGATTGCGGGTTGTGGGGTGAGTTATCATTGGGCGTATGAGGAATCCATTCCATCCCAGCAATGGGTGCTCTGCAACGAGAGCCGGACCATCAACGGTTATGAATGCCACAAAGCGACAACTTCCTATATGGGGCGCGATTACACAGCGTGGTTCACGTTGGACATACCTATCCCCGAAGGGCCGTGGAAGTTCTATGGCTTGCCCGGGTTAATCATGGAAGTAGGTGATTCGCGCAATCATTACTTGTTTACATGCATCGATGCCGTGGCATTGAAGATAAAAGAGCCTATTTGCAGATATGACTGGAGTATCCAGAAGAAGAAACGTACGGACATCGAGAACATCATAAAACGGATTCACAATGACTACAAAGGTTATTTGGAAACCACGAAAGATCCAGGTACAGAGTTGCTGTTTTTCGGCCCTATTGAGATTCCATACAACCCCATTGAATTAGAATAAAAAATTATGAAACGTACACTACCATTCATTGCCGTACTGATGTTTGCGGCGAGCAGCCTTGCCCAAGGACCGCGAGGCGTTTTTCCGATACAATGCGACTTTTTAGGCGTGGACAAATATACGGTGTTGGATGAAGCGGAATATAAGTTTTCGTATAAACTGACATGCGTAATAGATACAGTCGAAAAAAAGTCTATCGTCAACAATTTGGTTCTTCTCGTAGGGACAGCGTATTCTAAGTTCTTTAACATTTATCCCCCACATCCTGAAGTGAAGCCGGGTGCAACGGGCGTACATACCGACGAGGGCCGGGGACTGGGTGCAACTGAGGTCTATAAAAATTATAGTAATAAAAAAATGACTGTTACTACACGTATCTTTGAACCACGTGCCGATGTGTTTTTTTACGAGGAAGACATCCCCATGCAGGCATGGACACTCACCCCAGAATTCAAGCAAATCCACGGCTACGATTGTCAGAAGGCCACGACACGGTATTTAGGGCGCAATTACGAGGCATGGTTTACATCGGGAATTCCTATTTCCAATGGCCCGTGGAAATTAGGCGGCCTGCCCGGCATGATACTTGAAGCCTACGACACACAACGCCACTTCATCTTTGACTGTGTGGGGATAGAGAAACTAAAAAAGACAGAACCCATCGTCAAATATGATTGGCACTACGTGGAGAAACCTCGTAAGGATTTGCAAAAGGTGATTGAAAAGTTCCACGATGATCCTTTGGCCTATTTAACAGGTGTTTTATGGGGAAGAGTCAGTACCAGCCGTGTATCTTCCAAGCCCCTTCCTTACAACCCCCTCGAACGGGAGTAGGAAATAATTAGGAATTAGAAATGAAAAACTAAAACCAAAAACTAAAACTAAAACTTGAGAATTCTTGGAGCAGCGAGCGCCAACAAACTCGTTTGATTGGCCGAGTCGCGACAAGAAAAGACGAAGTCAATTCTTGGAGCAGCGAGCGCCAACAAACTCGTTTGATTGGCCGAGTCGCGACAAGAAAAGACGAAGTCAATTCTTGGAGCAGCGAGCGCCAACAAACTCGTTTGATTGGCCGAGTCGCGACAAGAAAAGACGAAGTCAATTCTTGGAGCAGCGAGCGCCAACAAACTCGTTTGATTGGCCGAGTCGCGACAAGAAAAGACGAAGTCAATTCTTGGAGCAGCGA
>CAMIWK010000029.1 GCA_946402415.1 uncultured Fibrobacter sp. | reverse complement strand
TCTTCGATGGAACCACCGGGGATTTTAGAATCAAGAATCATTAGTGGTCTCCTTATTTTGCAACACTAGAAGAGTTCAGCTGCATTTCGTACTGAGGCTGCAGGGCACGAGACTTTTCAATCAGGGCCTGGGTTCCGGGCTGGTTGGCCAGGTAGTAGGCACCGGCGGCAGTGATGGCAAAGCCAAGAGCCACAACAATACTATAGAGGATGCCAGCCAAGTCAATAATCGGGGTCCACTTCTGGTGGGCAATGCCCATGGTCTGGAAGGCAGAAGAAATGGCGTGGAAAAGGTGCATACCGATCACGAACATGCTGACCACGTAGAATGCAGCCCAAGCCGGGTTAGCAAACATCTGGATGGTGGTGAGCCACATGTCGCGGACGATTTCGCCTTCGGCATTCACGTAGAGGTAGTGTTCGCCGAACTTGAGCATCATGAGGTGCTGCACGAGGAAGCCGAGAATGAAGAGACCAGACCAGATCATGGTGAAGGTGGCGAAGGTCTTTTTGCCCTTGCGGACATTGAGTTCATAGTCGATACCGCCGCGGGCCTTCTTGTTCTCAATCTTCAAGGTCACAGCCAAGAAGATATGGAGGGCGAAGGCAGCCACCAGCACCAGTTCGACGAGGTAAATCATCTTCACCGGGAAGTGGAGCGGATTGAACCCGGTCAGGAACTCGGTGTAGGCGTTATAGGACGCCTGGGCCGCCACCTGATTGAAATTCAAGAGCTGGAAGTTGCCACACATGTGGCCGAAGATGAACAGGGCCAAGAAAGCTCCCGTGCACCCCATGATCTGCTTCTTACCAATGGAAGAGGTAAGATACTTGATGATCCATTGCATTGAGTTGTGTCTCCTTGAGGGGGTTATTTTTGAAACTTAGAGGACGCAGCAGGCCTTCAGAGAGGGCATCTCGTAAGCGTAGCGTTCATCTTCCTTGAACCAGAAGTCCAGCTCACGCTTGGCAGACTCGGGGCTGTCGGAGCTGTGCACGACGTTTTCGGTCATGGAAGGGGCAAAATCGTAGCGGAGGGTACCGGGTTCTGCCTTGGCCGGATTGGTGGCACCGTTGATGGCGCGGACCTTGGCAATGGCATTTTCGCCGCCCAGGGCGAGCATCACAGACGGGCCCTTGGTCATGTAGGCTTCCAGTTCCGGGAAGAACGGCTTTTCCACGTGTTCGGCGTAGAAACCGCGAGCGTCAGCAGAGGTCATCTGGTGCATCTTCACGGCGCAGACGGAGAGGCCTGCAGCGATGTAACGGTCGATAATGCGGCCCACGAGGCCGGACTTGACGGCATTGGGCTTGATCATTGCGAATGTCATTTCCATAGTAGGTACCTTTTATTTGAAAGTGCTGAAAATATAGGATTTTTACTCCTCAGACTCGATCTTCTTCATCAGATCCTCGGCCAGTTTTCCGTTAGACTTGATGTTTTCAACCAGCCAATCCACCGATTCCTTCAGTTCACTCTTGGGGAAGCGCTTCTGGAGGTCTTCCAGCACCTCCAGAGCCCGGTCATTTTTCTTCAGGTTTTCACTCAGCACAAAACCCAAACTGAACAAGACCTTTTCCGTCTCCGGAGCGTCAGGCCAGACCTGCAAGAAAACCTCAAAGTATGCCACAGATTCGTCGTATTTTTGCGCATCGGAACAAGCCTGGGCCAGATTGTAAACTGCGGTACGGAACAAGGTGTCCCGCGCAGCAAACAAGTCTATCACCTTACGATAGGCAGAAACGGCCTCATCAAACTTCTGCTTTTTGACCAAGGAGTCTCCCAAGGCGAGATAGCCCTCGCCTGTAGTCACGGGAGCAAGCCCAGCCTTAGAACGATCATAGAAGAAGACGTTTGTCTTATCCCAAATACCCATATTGGAAACAACCGTTTCGTATGCCCTGGCCCTAGATTCCAAGGCACTTGTGACCTGATTACTGGCTTCCTCGTAAGACCGGCCCTTGTATTTCGATTCTTTGTTGTAGAAATACTCGAACTTCTTGAGATTTTCAGGAATCTCCGCCACCACAGGTTCCCCTTTCTGCACAGTCCTATCATAGCGGGCATTAATGTATTCCATCCGCGCCAAACGCATCAACGCCCGGAATTCCCAAGAGCGGTCCACATCTTCTTCAACAGCACGCTCTCCAATGGCATACGCCTGGGCAAGCATTTTGACAATGTTGTAATGGGTTTCCTTATTATAGGGAATTCCCGGTTCTGCCTCAAAGATTTTGAGCAGATCTGCTTTCGTGTAGAGAGGCTTTCCATCCTTAGAAACAAGAACCGTAGCAAGATCAATGCTCGCCACATCGCTAGCATAAAGATTTTCCAACTGCTTTTCTACACGGTCAAAGGGCTTTGGAACAGATGGTACTATTGCAGAGATGTAGAAACAATGATAGAGTGAGTCAGACATAGAACGAATCGCAGGTGAAATATACCCCTCCGACTTTCCCTCCAAATCCTTCCACAGAGCGGTTATCATTCCTATGCCGTAAGGCAGAGCATAACCCTTTTTGACGCGACCCACATAACCATAATTTTCAGAAGTTTCTTCCTTTTCACTAATGGTCGCAGCAACCGCCTTGAAAGATTCCAAATCCTTGACATTAGCCATAGTCTTTGCAAGTGCGACAGAATCTTTCATAGCCACATGATAGACCTCGTAACCGGGAACGGTCATAAACTTGTCTTTATTATCCTCGTAGAATTTTTGAGGATCCTTGGGAACCAACTTCTCAATGACCACGGAACCCAAATCCGCAGCATAATCCTGCGCTCTTCTTGATACCGCAGACCTATGCTGAGCGACAAAATCATTCTCAAATTCCTTTGCGTAATCCTCAGCTTTGGCCTTCACGGCTGGTTTCCGTTCCTTTATTTTCAAGACCAAATAGGTCCAAGAAGAATCCTTCTTTATCCGGAAGTCTTGAGCCGCACCCACAGCCAGGGAATCCTCAAGGAACAAAGCCTTGATAACGGAACTATCGGCAAAGATGCTCTTTTCCTTACCCTGAGCAACCGTAATATGACGAAGCAATTTCAA
Source organism: uncultured Fibrobacter sp. (assembly GCA_946402415.1). GTDB lineage: Bacteria > Fibrobacterota > Fibrobacteria > Fibrobacterales > Fibrobacteraceae > Fibrobacter. The sequence goes on along the minus strand of CAMIWK010000029.1, from coordinate 13,603 downwards.
GGAATCTTCGGAAACACCCTCGTTTAATTTGTTTTCCATTTCGGAAACAGCAGCGGAATCCCCTTCAAAAAAGGTTAGCTCAACCTTGGCCGGCTCATCCTTTTCTGGAAGGACTCGTTGGATGTATTTCTCCAGAGAATCTTGGTTTTTGAATATGTAATAGCGTCCGGCCACGTCTTTACGGATATCAATATAAGAGGCGGCACTATCAAATTCGCTACGGTGATCTTCAAAATACTTTCTCAGTTCTTCATCACTATATCCAAGCCGGTCTTTCATATGGTAACGGGTATAGACAATCGTAAGCAAGCGATTTTTTACTACCGGTTCGTAGGCCTTCCATACAGAATCATAAGCTGTAGATTCTCCCTCTACTTTGGAGAGCTTTGCCAAAGAGAAAAAGAGATTGTCCCTTGCAATCTTGTACTTTTCGGAAGACGGCTCTCCAAGATTTTGCAGAGCCAAAAAGTCCAAATCTTCTGCGTACAGGGTTTCATTTCCAATTCGAGCAACGACGGTATCCTTGTTTCCAATACTGTTGCAGCTTATCAACAAAAAAGAAAACGCTAGGAGAATCGGGGAATAAATTTTTTTCATAAAAAACCTCGTTCCGCAAATATAAGAAAAAAACTATCTTTTGCCTGTGAAAAAGCCAGAATTACTACTCCCCGTCGGAACCCGAGACATGCTCATCGCCGCCATCAACAACGGTGCCGACGCAGTGTATTTTGGAGTACCCCATTGGAACGCCCGAGGACGTACAGAAGATTTCTCTTTCGAAGATGTTGAAGAAATGATCCTGTATGCCCGCAAACGGGGGGTCCGTACCTTCCTGGCTATGAACGTATTGGTTTTTGAACGAGAAATACACGATCTGCCTGTATTTCTTGAAAAACTGATCTCTCTAAAACCCGACGCATTCATCATCCAGGATATCGGTCTTGCAAGGCTTATCCGCGCCATATGCCCGGACCAAGAAATCCATGCCAGCACACAGATGACCCTATCCAGCGCCGAAGGAATAAACCTTATAAAGTCCATAGGATTCAATCGTGCGGTACTTGCTCGGGAACTTTCTCTAAAGGAAATAGCCTCTATCAAAGAAGCCACGGACCTAGAATTGGAAGTCTTTGTCCATGGAGCTTTATGCGTCAGCTATTCCGGTCAATGCCTTACCAGCGAAAACTTCGGAGGCCGTAGCGCCAACCGCGGACAGTGCGCCCAGAGTTGCAGGCTTCCCTACCGCATTTTCGTAGACGGCAGGGAGTACCGCGACACCGATGCCAAATACCTATTCAGCCCTCATGATCTGTGTGCCCTTCCCAAATTAAAAGACCTAGAAGAAATCGGCGTAGATTCGTTCAAGGTAGAAGGCCGTCTAAAAAGTCCAGAGTATGTGGCAGCGGTTTCCAAAGCCTACCGTAAAAAACTCGACCAGATTCAGCTACAAGCTAAAGATATAGAGCCCTTAGAGGTCCTCTTTTCACGAGGACTCAGGACTGGATGGCTAGAGGGCGACAACCATCAAGAACTTGTGGATGGTACCTTCAGCAATCATCATGGAGAATTCCTGGGTCAGGCCATCAAAGCCAGCGGTAGTGGAGTGACCATCGAGCTCAATCCTGAAGCCAATCTCCCACAGCCCGGCGACGGAATTCTCTTCGAAAACTCGAAACAAGACATCAGCATAGGGGCACGACTCTTTGGCATCAAAAGTCTCACAAAGGAGGGAGCGATACTCCTGTCCTTCGGTAGGGACTTCGACACCCGCATAATTACAGACGGTATGAAATGTTTCCGCAATGACTCCCCCACTCTAGAACGGGAATTGCGGAAAACATTTACGGAACGCGAATACATGAAGCGCTCCCCCATAACCATGGTCTTTTCCGGAAAAATCGGAAAGCCTCTCCAGCTCGAAATACAAGATGACAGGCATAACACCGTTCTGATTAAAAGCGAAAACATCTTGGAAGAATCCCGAAGCCGGAGCGACAACACCGACAGACTCCTTCAGGAACTAGCCCAAAAGGAACTTTCAGCGCTAAGCGGAACAGCATACCATCTTAAAAGTTTATCGGTAGACATAGCCCCAGAGGCTTTCATCACCGGGAAATGGCTCCGCACGCTTAGACAAAGCGCCGTTGAAAAACTTGACAAAGTCCGTTGCGAATGGAAACCCCTGAAACCAAGTGCCATTACAGGCCACGCCCTTCTCAACAGCGTAAAAGTCGCGAACGTCAAGACCGGAAATGAAAAGGAGATCCCCACTGCACACCCCGTCATCTCTGTCCTGGTTCGTAACCCGGAGCAAATCGAAGCCCTGCAAGGGCTCCCTATCCAAAATGTCATTATGGATTTTGACTGGGGTGTCAAATACGAAAAGCCTCTCCAGCAAATACACGAACTGGGTTTCAAAGCCGGAATGGCGACCTTGCGCATTCACAAACCTGGAGAAAAACATTATCTAAAGAACATCCTGCGTCTCGCCCCCGACTTCGCGCTAGTTCGGAATTTAGGAGCACTTTCGATCCTTCGGGAATGCGGCATCCCACTTGTTGGAGACTACAGCCTTAACGCCGCCAATAGCCTGAGTTACGATTGGCTACTAAATCAAGGACTTTCCACACTCCACCCATCCTGGGATCTGAACAGCACACAACTCTTCGACCTTCTGGAAACCATTGATGCGAGCAAGCTGGAACTGACTCTCCACCAGTACATGCCGGCATTCCATTCTGAATACTGTGCATTCGCACGGGCACTCACCACCGGCAGGCGATTCCCTGAATGCGGGAAAATCTGTACCCAGCATAAAGTGGAAATTCTTGACCACAAGGGAGAACGGCATTTCTTACAAAGCGATGCTGAATGCCGAAACACCCTATTTGTCGGAAAACCCCAATCGGCACTAAAGCTACTGCCTGGTTTACTGAAGGCCCACGTAAACCATTTCCGCCTAGAAATGCTTCAAGAAGATGCGGAAACCGTCCAGCAGAAAGTTTCCATCTACACTCAGGCCATTCTCGGGAAAATGTCCGTAGAAGAAGCAATCCATCAAGCCGGAGTCCAGGAAAAATACGGTCTATCCGATGGCCAGTTATTCAACGAGACCACCTGGCAAAACCGGAAAAAATAAGTGACAGGTTATTAAAAACTAGCGCCTTCTTTCGGCCATCTCTTTCTTCAGGATGTCCATGACAGCACCCAAGTCTGCCGGGGCCTTGAACACGGGATTCGCGAACTTGGAGCAGATGTTCTCGAGCTTCTTTTCGTGGTAACCGACCTTGAATTCGGTGAACTTGAGGCCGTGTGCCGTGCTGATGACGACCACGTTCTCTTCCTTGTCGATCTTGCCTGCGGCCACGAGCTTTTCGAGGGCGCCGAGGGCAACGCCCGTATGCGGGCAGCAGTAGAGACCGATGCGGTCGCCGCGGTGGGCTGCATTGGCGAGTTCTTCTTCAGTGACGCTTACGACCATGCCGTTCGTCTTCTGGATGGCGCGTACGGCCTTCGGATAGCTGACCGGGTTACCGATCTGGATGGCAGAGGCGAGAGTCTTCTTGGCCTGCATCGGAACGAGCTTGTCGAAGCCGCGTTCGTAAGCCTGGAAGAACGGGTTGGCGTTTTCGGCCTGGGCGACGATGATGCGCGGGATGCGGTCGATAAGGCCCATGGCCTTGCAGTCTTCGAAACCCTTGGCCAAAGCACTGACGTTACCGAGGTTGCCGCCCGGGATAATCACGGTGTCGGGTACCTTCCAGCCCATTTCCTGGCAGATTTCCGGAGAAATCGTCTTCTGGCCTTCTACGCGGAGGCTGTTCATGGAGTTGGCGAGGTAGATGCGGTTGTCGGCGGTGACCTGCTGCACGATCTTCATGCATCCGTCAAAGTCGGTGTCGAGGGCGAGCACGATGCTGCCGTTGCTAATCGGCTGGATCAGCTGGGCAACGCTCGTCTTGCCGGCGGGCAGGAACACGATGCTCGGGATGCCGGCCTTCGCGCAGTAGGCGCTCAAAGCTGCGGATGTGTCGCCGGTAGAGGCGCAGGCCACGGCGTCGATTTCGTGAATCTTCTTCTTGATGATGTGGTTCACCTGGCTCACGAGAACCGTCATGCCCAGGTCCTTGAAAGAACCGGTGTGGGAGTTGCCGCAAAGCTTGACCTTCAGGCTCTTGATGCCCATTTCCTTGGCCAGCGGGGCCGCGTCAAAGAGCGGACTCCAGCCTTCGCGCATGGTCACGATGTCTTCGATGGGCATGTCGGGGAGCACCATTTCGCGCTTGCTCCAGATGCCGCTCATGTCGGCGGGTTCAAAGCTCATGCGGCGTTCGGCGAAGAGCTTTTTCCATTCATCGGGGCTCTTGCTGGCGAGAGCTGCACGGTCGTGCTCGACTTCGAGCAGGCTGCCGTCCACCTTGCTCCTGTAAATGACGTCGGTCAGCGGGTAGGTGTCATCGCCGTTGATGTTCCTAAAGTGCGCATTGAATTGGGCCATAATGTCCTCTTGATTTTACGAGGGCAAATATAGAAAATGGTTAATGGCATATAGCGAAAAGACCCCGCTTTTGCGGGGCCTTTCTCAAAGTATTTAAACCAGAATTACTTCTTTACCCTATGGTAACCACGAGTAGAAGACTCAGATGTACGGGTATAGATGAACTCCACTTCCGTCGGTTCACCACCCTGGATAGCGCAATACTTACCATCCATACGTACAATGGTCACCTGATAGATGTACGGGCCAGTCGCAAGCTTTCTTCCGGACTGGGCAACAGGGTACATCTTCATAGCCACAAGCATAGCTCCGGTGCCATGCAGAGGAACATCTGCAGAGCACGTATTGGTCGGATCCGGTTTCTTAATTGTTCCGCCGTCCAAGGCAGCGAACAACTCCTGAGCATCCATTCCCTGGCTATACTGGCTCACGAAATGTCCCATATGGTCAAACACACGTACGTTCACACGGAAAGGCTGCATCACAAGGAAATTAAACGATATACAGGGATCCGTTTCACCCTTGTTGTGGGCGCACAGCCCTTCCTTGGAGTTCTTACTAGCATAGGTGGCATAAGTACCCACCGCCGGATCATCCACAAGATCTCTCTGCTTGTCGGCCGTAATAGTGTTGGGGTCGCCGCCATTCACCATATCCAGCGTAATCGGAATTAACTTTAATTCACCGGTAGCGTCTTTCGGCAACCCATCGCTTCCTGCAATTTTAGTCAATTGCTGAGACTGAGCAGTGAAATCGGGACGGTTGATAGACTTATCCTGCTGGACAACGCTTTCTTCATACTGAATCGTAAGCATAACCCTAGCCCACTCTTCAGGGAAGCCCTCCACCTTCTTGCCCGAGACGGACACGATATCGATGGCGTGAGTATTCCAGTACTCATAGACCATGTTCTCGGAGCCTTCAGTACCCGTATAGTTAAACGCTATACCGTCACCATTACGAATGTTACCGACAACATTTCCGTTCTCATCAACAAGGACACCCTTGAATTCGTAAGAGACTTCATCCCCATTGCCCTGAGTTTCGGACACACCCGTAAGGAGGAGTCCATAGACATGTTCTTTGCCCTCAGCGTCCTTGCGCTTTACCAGCACAGCATAGTTTGTCGAAGCCGCATCGACCTTAGATTTACCATCTGCCTTAACATTGGCGTTCGCACTAGCCTGGGCCTTGAGAGCGGCCATAGTCGCATCATCCAGTTTTGTATTCATCGTCACCGACACGGAAGACTGACCATTATCGATATGGGCAATGGCTTCAGTAATGGTGGGCTGGCCATACTTGGAGGGAGCCAGTTCCGAAAGGGACGTACGAATCAGCATATTGGAACCATCGGTCTGACGGTCAGCATAGAAGAAGTGCAGATGGTGCCAGGAACCTTCGCCCCAGGATGTTCCAGTCGAACCCTCACAGTTCGTGTAATCCTTAAGGGGTTCACCATCATGACAACCATGGTTGTTATCAGCAAGAGTCTTGATGTTCACCGCACCAGGAGCGGCAAGGTGGGTACCACCAAGGTCCACCACCAACACGCCATCCACGAAAATCCACATATCGTCATCACCCACGAATTCGAAGACTTCGCCGCCATTTTCCTGGTTGGCAGCCCTGTACTTGAACTTGGCATAACCCATCATGGTAAAGCCGTAATTGCGGAGATGCTTCGATCCCAAAGCGCCATTTGCATTAGCAGCCGCTTGTGCAGCATCTCCTTTCTTAGGACCTCCATTAGCCAACCAAGATGAGCAAAGACCATAGGTGTTCTGATGATCCTTGTCTTCTTGCGTAGTTGCCCATTGGTAGTTATACGGAGGGCAGAATATGGAAAGAGACTGGGGGCCAAACTGTTCGCAATTAGGATTTATAGGAGTATTGTTCACACCCTTGACCTGAACCGCAGAATTACAGGCAGGTGCACTAACATAGTTTCCCGCAGCATCTACAGAATCCAAAGGAGCATAGCCACCATTATTGTAGTTGTAGTTCACCTGATAGAGGTTATGACCTACCGAAGGCAAATCCAGAGTCTTGTTGATACGGCGATTGTTGTCCGTGTCCTCATACCACTCATCGAAGTGGCCATTATCGCACAAGTCAGCAAGCTTCTTGATATGCACGCCATCGTACATATCGTATTCCCCGTTAACAGGTTTATCGAATTCCAAGTACGACTGGACCATTCCAGGCGTGTAATAGACCTCGTTGGCCCAGGCACCCGGAGTAGGGCACTTCGCACCAGGTTCGTTCATGGAGGCGAAGGTAGAGTTTGCGTTAGCATAACCGCGAGTTTTATCGCCACACTCTCCGTAAGTCAATGCAGGACCGGTACTCGTTTTCTGCAAATACCCCGGAATGGCAGTATTTGCCACCATAGGATAACCATCAGCACCAATCTTAACACCAGTACCCGAAGCTCCGTTTCCGCATGTTGCGTGCAAAGCAGCGCGACCAGACCAGTTGGCATCAAATCCAATACTCCCATAATTCAAGATTTCTGCCTGGTGCTGCATTGACTCTTCTGAAAAGTTTTCAAAGTCATCGTGAGACACCGGGAAATCTCGGACCACGATATCTAGTTGGGCATCAGCAGCAAAAACGGAACTTGCAAAGCAAGCGCAAGCCGCAATCCTTTTCATTGTTTTCATATAACTCAATCTCCACCTATGTGAATAGGTACAATATGACCCTGCTAAATATAATCCCTATTTCGACCTTTTGCCATCGTTTACCTCGAAATTTTACCGAAATATGCCCTTTTGCCGTTTTTTCGTGACTCAAAACAAACTGTTTTTGCGCTCTTTTGTTAAGATATCGTAACATTTTTAGTTGCGTCTCTAGCCCATAATTTCTAACCCCTTGCCCCTATTCCTATAATTCATTCTATGAACTGGACTCTTATCGTAACCCTACTCTTTGTACTACTCTTTGCGAGAATCTTCTGGGCCCACGTCAAGGCCAACAACGCAAACACGCAGGCGTTCAAAAAATTGGCTCCAAAAGACAAGCTAGCCGTCTTAAAGGAATGCCTTTTAAACAACCCGACAGAGACAAACCTTCAAAATCTAGCGGTTTTTCTCAAGGAAATCGAGTCGGACCTGGATATCCAGTCCTATAAGCCATTAATGGAACGCCAACTGGCACTGGCGGATAAAAAGGAGTCTCTCGCGGAATGGGACAAACTCTATGTCGAACAAAGCGACTGGGTAGACCAGATCGAGCCTTTGGAATTCGCTGAAGCGATAGCAGCAAAGGGTTCCGGAGACATCGAGACCTATGTCACCCGCTCCCTGGAAGGAATTTCCAGATTGTATTCCGACGCAGCTATCGAAAGCGCTCTGAAACAGCTAGAGCCAGACTACCCCAAGGCTAAAGATTTGCTATTAAGTTATCTGCAACTCGTAGAAACCTGTGCCGAAAGCGGGGCCGACGACAAGTCTCTAGAAAAACTCCGTAAACAGCGGGATGCCTGGGTCGAGGACCTGCTGACAATAGAGAAAGCGGAATAAAAAAGACCCTCGCCTTCGCGAGGGTGACAAGCTAAACGGTTTCTCTATTAACTATTAAAACCAACGCCAGTTGATGCCAAACAGCACCATGTTCTTGTACTGCACGTCCACGTCCTGGTCCTTGTCGTAAACCATGTCGTAGCCAACCTGGAGTTCGATAAGAGGCGCAATAATTACAGACAGCATGTTTTCCCACTTGGCATCGATTTCATCCTTACCCTTGAAGTTGGTAAAAGTCCACAAGCGGGTCTTGAAGCTCACGATGTCGGAAAGGGCGTACTTGAACTCCGTAATGGTTTCCATACCGGGTTCATCCTTGACTTCCTCAATCTCATCTTCCGTATCCGGGTCATCAGCATAGCCGTAACCGTGGGAAATGGTCATACGATTAGCAAAAGCAACGCGTTGGCTAAAGTTGTCGTTGGGGATAAAGGCGATACCAACCATCTGGGTCAGGTAGGCCGGATCCATGAAGCAAGAAACCGCCGTCTTGATTTCATCGCCAGTCTCTTCATCCTCGCTGTACTTGTAGCCCTTCATGAACTGGGTCTCGTAACGGGCGCCAATGTAAGGCTTGAACATCTCCGTCATATTGAAATCCAGGGTAGATTCCCAGAATATCTTGTCCACGGACTTACGCTTACCCATACCGTCAGTCCAAGTCTGCCCGAGCTGCAGGTCGATGAGGTTACGCCAGTTGGCGACCATCCACTTGCCTTGAACATCGGCGTAGTAGGTCACCAGCCAGGTGTACATGGAAGTTCCGTCTTCCTGCCAGTTGGAATACTGCATACGGGTGTACTTGACACCGGCGACTACGTCGGCAGTCCAGTTTTCGGGCAAGGCCCCCTCAAACATACCACCCTCGGCATGAGCGGTTGTTGCAGATGCCAGGGCAGCGATACCAAACAGGAACAATGTTTTTAATTTCATGATTTTTCCTCTCTATGCCATTAAAGATAGAACATTTGCACTATTTTGCAACGCCTTTGCTATTTTTAAGGTATGCTGTACGGGTCTCCCATAAAGCGAATTGTTTTAGCAATGGCATTGTTCACATCGCTGTCTTTCGGGGACTTTTCCTCCGAAAATACGCCTTGGCGTTTGGCCGCAGGAGCCTCTGCCGGGAGGATGACACCCCTTATGGCTACCTTGGGCCTTGGGTACAAGAATGCCATCCTATACATAGAAGGTTTGGGCGTCCATAAAAAAGAAAATGATTTCTGGTGTGGACTACGGGGAAACCTATCCTGGACGCTATTCTGGGACCTGCCCTTCAATCTAGACCTGGGAGTCAGCGGAGGCTACGAGTATGCACGTGCACCCAACAAAATGTACCAGGCATTGAACGAAAGCAACGGGAAAATCCTCATCTACCCTTACAACTACAAAGAATCCGCCGAGATTTCTCTGGAAGTCAGAGCTCACCTTTACGGGTTCTATAGCCAGGTGGCCTACCCCGTCTACCACTTCCGCAAACACGATGAGCCTAGCCTCATCTGGCGTATGGGGTATATGGTAAATGTGTTTTAGCGTGAGCGGTTGTCCCCGTGAGCAACAAGTCCCTAGTATTAACTAGGGACGGTTGCGAGAGTGAGCACCAACCAGAGAAGTAATCCCTGAATTTAGTGCGAACGGTCGTCCCCGTGAGCAACAAGTCCCTAGTATTAACTAGGGACGGTTGCGAACTTTGACCACTTAGCACTTTAGTGCTTACGTGGGCATGACCACCTTTAGGTGGGAGTGAGTGCAAACCAGAGAAGCTTTCCCAGAATTTAGCGCGAACGGTCTTTTAGTACGTTCCGAGCAGGGCGCGCACCTTCTCCATCATTGCTTTGGATTTAATTCTAGCCTTTTCCTTGCCGTACGCGAGGATCTTGTCGATTTCTTCGGTATGGCTAAGCAGGTAGAAGTACTTTTCACGGGCAGCGCCCAGGTGTTCTTCCAACACGTTCTGGAGTTCCTGCTTCGCGTGGCCCCAGCCCATGCCGCCAGCGCGGTAGCGGGCGGCGAGCGCCTCGGTCTGTTCCGGCGTGGCAAAAAGCTTGTACAGCTTGAACACGTTGCAAGTATCGGGATCCTTGGGTTCCTCGATGCCCTGGGAGTTCGTGACAATCTTGCCAATCTTCTTCTTCAAGGCCTTGCTCTCGAGGAAGATGTCGATGACGTTGTCGTAGGACTTGCTCATCTTGCGGCCATCGAGACCGGGGATGATACCCGTCGTTTCCTGGAACACCGGTTCCGGAATCGTGAAGACGTCTTCGCCGAAATGCTTGTTGAACTTGATGGCGATGTCGCGTGCAAATTCCACGTGCTGCTTCTGGTCCTTACCGACCGGAACGATGTCGGCGCTGAACATCAGGATGTCGGCGTCCATCAGGCACGGGTAGCAGTAGAGGCCCATGTTCACGTTCGCATCCGGGTCTTCGCCGGCGGCTTCGTTCTTCGCCACCTTGTCCTTGTAGGCGTGGGCGCGGTTCATGAATCCCTTCGGCGTAAAGCAGCTGAGTGCCCAACTGAGTTCGAAAATCTCGGGAATGTCGCTCTGCTTGTAGAACAGGCCCTCTTCGGGGTTCAGGCCAAGCGCAAGCCACGTAGCCGCGATCTTGTAGATGTTCGCACGCATCTCTGCACCGTTCTGCACGGTGGTGAGGGCGTGGTAGTCGGCGATAAAGTAGACCGTATCGTAGGTCTTGGAAAGTTCGAGTGCGGGGCGGATGGCGCCCAGGTAGTTGCCTAAATGCGGCGTGCCGGTGGGCTTGATGCCCGTAAGGGAAATTTTCTTCATGAGCGCAAAGGTAGCATTTTTTTATTGGGACATATTCTTTTATTTATTACATTTCACCCTGCAATGCTCAAAGATGAAAAATACATCCTGGTAGATAGCGAGGAATCCCTTGCAGGGCTACTCCAGGACCTGGAACTTTACGACATGGCGGCCATGGATACCGAGGCCGATTCCATGCACCACTACATATCGAAACTTTGTCTGATACAGATTACTATCGGCGAACACCACTATATAGTGGATCCGCTCTGTGGGTTGGATATTTCTCCCCTTTTTAAGGCACGTGCCATGCAGACCCTGATTTTCCACGGAGCGGACTACGATTTACGGCTTTTGTGGCAGACCTTCGGTTTTTCTCCAAAAAAAATCTTCGACACGATGCTCGCTTCCAAATTCTTGGGCGAGGAACACCTGGGCCTTGCAGACCTTGTCCGCAAGTATTTCGGTGATGAGTTGAAAAAGGAAAACCAACGCGCAGACTGGTCACTTCGCCCGCTCCCCCTAGAAATGTGCGAATACGCCATTCACGATACCTTTTACCTGCACGAGCTGTGTGCCATCCTGGCCGAAAAACTCCAGAACGCGGGCCGTCTGCAATGGCTTATGGAACAATGCGACGCCCTGATTGAGCATTCTAGGGAACAGGGCCACATGAAGAAGGACCCATGGAGGATCCCGGGTTCCAACGCTTTTCCACCCCAGGGACTCAATATTCTCAAGTACCTGTGGGAATGGCGGGAAAAAGAGGCCGAGGCCCTGGACCGTCCGCCATACAAGGTCATGCCCGCCGAACTCATGCTTTCCATTGTCCGCCATGTAATGCGCGACTTTCCCGAACTGAAGCTGGAACGACTCCCAAAGCTTCCCCGGAATTTCAGGGAGAGCCGGCTTGACTCCTTTATGGATATGCTCAAGGAAGCCATAGCTACTCCTGAAAACGAATGGCCGACCAGGCTCCCTCGTTCTGCACCGCCTGCGGTTGTCCCTCATTCTGAACTTTTAGCCGCCCTGAAGCTCTGGCGGGATGAAAAGGCCGTAGAGCTGAACCTGGACAATTCCCTAGTGGCCAACAAGAACCAGCTGGTCTGGCTAGCCGTGCCAGGCGACACGCCCTGGGAAACCCGCTATGAAAACGCCCACCTGCTGGGCTGGCAAAAAAAGGTCTGGAACCAGATTCTGCAAGAGCATCTGGACAAGGCAGAAAGGATAGGTGGATAAACTTATGGCCGCATCTATCGCTATCGCAATTCTTGTCATTCTCGTATTCAGTTCCAGCGCCATCGTGGAGCTGATTCAGCGCAAACGCCACGACAAAGCAGGGGATTCCATCATCAAGGAACCCTGGGTAGAGATTCACCAAATTCCAGGTTACAGGGATGCCCGAAAGGTGGCTGCGTTCTACCCTCTCAAGGGAGAGCCCAACATTTTGCCCATCGTGCAGGAACTGGCCATGGAAGGCCGGCTTCTACTGCCCAAGGTGACAGGCGAGACCACTATGGAGTTTTACCCCATCGAAAACCTGAAGAAAGACCTGATCCAGGGGCATTTCGGCATTATGGAGCCCCGTGAAGGAATCTCCCCCTGGGAAGGCCCCATCACGGTATTCCTTGTTCCGGGAACAAAGTTTAACTGGGACGGTTGCCGACAGGGACACGGCAAGGGCTACTACGACCGCTACCTGGCCAAGTTCCCTAGCGCTTACAAAGCAGGCATTGCCACCCCAGCCCAGATTTCAGACACTCCCCTAGAACAGAAACCGACGGACATCCAGATGAATTCCGTTATCGCCTGCAGAGAGAGGTATTGATATGAGTTTTAGCAACGACAAGGACAGAAAGTTTGAACGTCGCGGCTTCGGCGATGAACGCCGTGCAGAAAGGCCCCGCTTTGACCGCCCCCGCCCCGAGAACGTAATTCGGGCCATCGGCGACAAGGATGCCGCCCCCCAGGTGGCCGTGGGCGGACTCAAGGAGGTAGAAGCCCTGCTTACCAATGAGCCTCTGAAAGTCCACCGTGTGCTCTTTATGCACCAATCCGGAAATCCCAAGCTCTACAGCCTGCAAAAGCTGGCCAAGAAGGCCCATGTACATATCCAGCAGGTAGACAGCCGCGTTTTGGATTCCTACGCCAGACCAAATCAGGGGGTGGTAGCCCTGATGAACGAAAAGGAACTTTTGGCCTGGGAAGATGTCCGCGAAGAATTTTTCAATGCAAGGGATACCGGCGAAAGAAAGCTAATCGCCGTGGCCACCAACATCGAGGACCCGAGAAACCTGGGAGCCTGTATCCGTAGCTGCCTCGCCCTGGGCGTAGACCTGTTCATGATTCCCGCCAAGGGAATGTGCGGTATCACCCCCAGCGTGGAACGAACCTCCGCCGGGGCCCTCCAGAAAATGAGGATTTGCAGGCCCGACAACCTAGAAGGAGCCATCGGGGAACTGAAACTTGCAGGTTACCAGATTCTGGGCTTAGACGCCGATACCGAAACAAACCTTGCCGGTTTTGAATTTGCGGACCACGCAGTCATAGCCGTAGGTGGCGAAGACGTAGGACTCCCGCCCTTCGTGAAAAAACAGTGCGATGCAGTACTCAGAATTCCTATGATGCCCGAAGCTCATTCCTACAACGCCTCCGTGGCCCTATCTTTAGGCCTGTACGAATACGCCAGACTCCGCATCAAGAATTAATTAATTATTTTGGAAGAGTTAGCAACTAAGAAGGACATCATATGGAAAGCGCAAGAAAAATCGTCAACCAGTTCCTGAAGGGAAAATTCGAGGACAAGGACCT
>CAMIWK010000028.1 GCA_946402415.1 uncultured Fibrobacter sp. | reverse complement strand
GGGCGACGACCTTTTCATAAACCTTCTGAAGGTAAGCATTCTTGATTGCCATTTTATTTATTCTCCGTTGAGAGTTTGGTTGTTAATGTTTTTGTTAAAGTTTTTAACGGGTCTAAAGATAGCAAAGCACCGACAAAAAATGGAAAAAATCGTCAAAAAGCACGCATTTCTTACATTTTTGTCAGTTATTTTTTAGGAATATTTTGAAATTGGCTTTTTTGGATATTTTTCAATGGGATAAAGGTAAAAAACGGACATTTTTGTAAGTCACCGTTTTTAGCATCATTTTGTTAAAAAGATTTTACACGGCAAGCAGGTTTATCCACCCCTAAAAACACTTTTTTTTATTCCTGTCATCCTGAGGAGCACAGCGACGAAGGATCCAGAACGTACCTTACTAAATTTTTTTTACAGGAGATTTTTATGACCATAGATGAATTTATCGGCAATGCTAAACGAGTGGCAATTTTTGGGCACGTACGGCCCGACGGAGACTGCGTAGGTTCCACCCTGGCCCTGTACAACTACATTTTGGACAACTTCCCCACCGCCGAAGTACAAGCCTACCTGGAAAAATTCCCCGAGAGTTACAAAATTTTAAACGGTGCCGACAAGGCACTGCCGCTGTTTGAGGGTGTAGACAGCAAGCAACCCTACGACATGGCGTTCCTTTTGGACACACCTTCCTTTGAGCGGGTAGGTGCCGGCGGAGTCGCATGTCTACAGAGCGCCAAAAAAAACTGCAACATAGACCACCACATTAGCAATCCCAAGAACCTTTGCAATTGGAATGTGGTGGATGCAGACGCCAGTTCTGCCTGCGAAGTGCTGTACACCGTTCTGGACCCGCAAAAAATCAGCGTCCGCACCGCAAGTTGCCTGTACTTGGGAATTATCCACGACACGGGGGCATTCAAGTTCAGCAGCACCGGCAAGCGCACCATGGAAATCGTGGGCGACCTTATAGACAAGGGCGTAGAATTTTCCAAGATAGTGAATGAAACCTACTACACCCGCACCTACAAGGAAACGCTGGTCACCGGATACGTGCTACAGCATTGCAAGTTGGGCGTTGGCGGCAAGGCGGTGTCCTCCTACATCACGCCACAGGTCATGAAAGAATTCGACGTGACGCCCGTAGAACTGAGCAATGTCATCGACGTCATCCGCGAAGTGGGCGGAACCGAAGTGGCTGTGTTCCTGTATCCCGTGAACGGCAAGTACAAGATTAGCCTGCGAAGCAACTACGTGGTGGATGTAAACACCATCGCCAAGGAGTTCGGCGGAGGCGGCCATACTCGGGCTGCTGGCGGCGACACTGATTTAGCGCCGGAAGAAGCGATTGAAAAGATTCTGGAGCTGGTGGAAAAGCAGTTAAGCAAAAATAGAACCTAGGGTCTGGATTCCTCGGCGCGCAGCGCCTCAGAATGACGCTTGACGCAGTCAATCTAGCCCCTTAACGACACGGAATATCTTCAGCAAGTAGCGGCGAATGGGCCGTGCCACATACCAAATTTTAGCACACAAATTACCACAAATGCCATAAAGTGGGCGTTTTTTGCCAGTTTTTCCCACCACTTGGATGGCGAGGGCCTTTACCGTTTCCGTTGTACAATGTTCGCGCCCCTGAAGATTGCCATCCCCCATCAGCGTAATGCGATTGCCTTCAATCTGCACAATGCGGTGGACCACATGGCGACCCCCCTCCACCTGAGCTAGCACCACGTGGCCAACCCGGAGTTCCTGGGGCTTCACCAGCACCACGCTTTCGCGACCCCCGATAATGAAGGGATACATGCTGCGGCCGTTCACAGGGAACGTGACCTGCACTCCCTCGCCCACTAGGCGGATGGCTTCAGAAAGGATTTGTTCGTCAGAGGGCATGTGTATAGTCCATCAACAAATTAAGCGTCGTC
Organism: uncultured Fibrobacter sp.; assembly: GCA_946402415.1. Taxonomy (GTDB): domain Bacteria; phylum Fibrobacterota; class Fibrobacteria; order Fibrobacterales; family Fibrobacteraceae; genus Fibrobacter. Next base: position 14,878 of record CAMIWK010000028.1, on the reverse strand, counting down.
ATCCTGAGTGCGTGAGCACGAAGGATCCAGGGACGCACTGGATTCCTCGCCGATTCTATCGGGGCTTCGCCCCTCCAGAATGACAGGCTCGGAATGACAATGGGTGCAGCAGAGTGTGGCGGCGGCTTCGTCGGGCAGACATTCCAGGTGCCACACGGGAACATTTTTCGCCAGAGAATTTTCCGTGGCGTGCAGCCCGTCGGCAATCCGCTTGTCCCAACGCTTGCCCGAAATGCTAGTGACCAAAGCAGCGTATGCCTGTACGCCCCGCAGGCGAGCAATCTTGTTGTACGGGGCCTGGGAAAGCAGCACAATCCCGCCGATAGGGGCCTGAACGTTCCTGTAACAGGGAGTCTTACCACTCCAAGGCGAGCCAAAAACCACAGCACCGGGCGCTCCTTCCGCATCGTCGAAAAACCGCACCACCGGATTGTCGTCGTTCATCAGTTCGGCACCTGCCACATGTTCAAGCCAAAGCCTTGCATGGGTGCTCTTGCCGGTGCCGCTCTTGCCCAGGAACATATAGCCCCTGCCCTTGTAGCTGACCACCGCCGAATGGAACAACGCTGTGCCGAGCCCAGCCGTAGCCAAGGCGTACAACACCATCAGAGCGTTGTTCAAAGCGAACTTCTGCAAACGCAAATCCGTCGACGTACCGGCCAGCAATAGACGAGCCTCCCGATAATCCTTGGAACAAACCAGAATTCCCGTAGATACATCCCGCAATAGGAACTCGAAGACCGACTCCCCTGCTGCAGTATGCCCGCAGACGATGCTCTGGCCCTCATCCTCCTGACGGATTTCTTCGGTATAGTCGAAGGGGGCGTGACTTTTTACTTCCATCGTGAACTGTATGGATCCCGGACACTTTGTGTCCTGAATGGCGAAGGGCTCATAGTTTTCCATACACTGGGCAAAGAAATCGGCTGTTCCTTCCGCGTTTCCGGCGACACTCCCGTCCACCGTCACGGAAAACACGTGACCAGCCACCTTGTAAAAACGAGACTCGCTCATAGCCCGATCCTCCGGCGCTTCACCCGCAAGGGCATCAGGTAAAGGGTGTGTCGCCAATACTTCAGTTCCTTGAAAATGGCGTTCATGGGGTCAAAGGGCAGCCAACTCAGGGCCTGTCTGCGGTCCATAAGCCATCGGACAAAAACATTTCTGGGCTTCTGTCGGTACTTGCCAAAGTTACCGCCCACCAGGGCCAAGCGAAGCAGGCGCCTCCCACGCCATGCACAAGGCTCACAGAGCATCAATTCCTGTTCCAGTCCAAGCACCTGCTGAAGCACCCACATCACCGCGCTGCAGGCTCGCAACATCCCCAGAGCCTTCATCAACGCCGACACCTCACGACGCACCTCTTCTGTAGAATTTTTCAGCAGCACGAAATAGTCGATGTACTGCCGGAATCCAAGGCCGCCGCTATAGAAATGCTGCTGCAAGTGAGAAAGCTGCATCACCAAGGCAAACTTGATGCTGGGGGCGTAAAAACCTTCGGGCACCATCTGGGCGTTCAATATTTCCCGGTTCAAGAAATCCTGGAGTTCCTGGCTCTTGTACGGATTGCCGGAAGCGGGCCTGTAATGCACCTCCGCCATAATCCCGTCCTTGGTGCGTTCTAGGTGGGCATGATGCCAGAAACGGCCGTACTCCAGAGCCGACTTTTCAATCATCCCCATATCGACCAACAACCGGTTGATGCTGTCGCGGCCGCCTTCCACCCAGATGTCGATATCCCCCGCCTGGCGGAGGGTCGGGTCCGGATACAGGCGGGCGTTGGCCTGCCCCTTCAAGATGGCGTTCTTGCGGCCGGCCTCCGTAAACAAACGGGTAAGCCTTGCCGCCTCCTTGTTCATGAGGCCGTTCATGCCACGGATGGCCTCTACCTCGGTGGCCCAGCGCATAAGCAACTGCATAGGCGGACGGCTTTCCTTGGGGAGCTTCTCGATACCCGCAAAGGCAATACCCAACACCGACTGCTGCTTGGCAAGGGCATAAACGCAGGTCCATTCATCACGTTCGAGCTTCTGCAGAAAGTTCACACCAGAATCTTCTGCGCCAAGTCCAAGACGCAGAAGCGCAGAAAGATGCTGAAGCGTTTTCTGAGAGGGAATTCCCATGGAGTCAAGTATAAAAAAAAGGAGATGCCCGCTCAAGGCGGGCATGACAATGAACAAAGCCGATTCACTACCAAACCACCCTATTAGAGGCGCTAGGCGTGACAGGGCTTGTAGAAAAGCCTAGCGTTCCATCTCCACAACAGTCAGTTCCGGTGCGGTATATTCTTTCTTGTTCATTTTCATTAAGCCCTACTTTACAATCACCCTCTTGCCGTTGTGGTAGTATGTTCCACGAGTCTCGGGTTTGCTATTCAACTTGCGGCCCTGCAGGTCATACCAGCGGTCCATGCGGAACTCGCCCGTTCTGGTGTTCATAACACCCCGTTCCACAACGTTGCCCTGTTCGTCTTGAACCGTCACGTTGATTTCATCGGGCAGTTCCCCTGCAAGGCTCGCACCGACTGCAGACTTGGAGGCGGAACGGTTCAATTCGCCGGTGTAAACCAGGTAGGCCTTCATTGGGCCGACCCATGCTTTCTTTCCAGCCTTTACAAACTGGCCCACAGTGAATCCATCCACAGCAGCACCTGCGAATCCGTATGCACGACCGTACAAATCTTCCCTTTCACCAAACACTATCTTTTCGTATGCCGCCTTGAAATACCAGTCGCTATTGGGAATTTGCGTGTCATTCACCACCGTCTTCTTGAGGGTGACGGGGCCATCAAAGGTCAGCGAAGTTTCATCGGCAATCAACACATAGGGTTCGTAGGCATACAGCTGAACAGTCTTTTCACCAAGGGTGACCGTCTTGAAATCATCCGATATAGAACTCAACACATTGAACTTTCCACCATGGGTCTTTTTGACCTCAATGTCAAAAGGCAAAACAATGGTAGAATTTTTGCCTATCTCAAAGGTCCGTTCTAGCTGGACAGTGGTCACCTCGATATCTTCGGGGATTTCGAAAGTTTCCAGCGAAGATCCGTCGATGATGGCACTCCTGGTGGAGCCTTTTTCGGTAATCGTAACGGCACCGTATTTGTTCACAATTGTGACGTTGTTTCCGCCAGCGCCTACAAGTGAACTGGCATTGCCTTCGTAAGAAACACCGGTAAGGGTCACGTCGCCTGTGATGTTGCCGCAGATTCCGCCGACATTGACGGATCCTTTGCCTTTATTGGTCACATCGATAACACCACCACTTTCGCTGATAATCCCGGATGTGGCCGTACCCACAATTCCGCCGGCATCAATGGAATCGCCTCTCTTCTTTCCATTAACAGTCACAGTTCCATCAATCACATAGACATTCTCTACAACGCCACCATTTAGTTCACCTACGGCAACCGCAACAGAAACACCACTTGCGGAAAAAATGTTCCAGTCGGTCAATTCGTAAGTACTTATGTTAGGCTTATCAAAAGAAAGATTTCTCAACACACCGCCATCTAATTTGGCGATAAAGGCAACATTGTTGGTAAAATAAATATTTTGCGAAATAGTCAAGTTTGAAATAGTGTGTCCCTGGCCATCAAAAACACCCTTAAATCCGTCCTCACACAAGGGCGAGAAAGATTCTCCATTCAAATCGATATCACGAGTAATCAGAACCGTATCAGTTTTTGCACATTTTGTGAGTCTAACCAGATTCCGTGCCGAGCCAATTTCAGTAGTCGTGGCGAAAGCAGAAACTGCCGCCAGTAAAAAAAGAACAAGACTACTGATTTGGGTTTTTGTCATTTTGAGCCCACTACCCCTAAACACCCGATTTGTTAGTTAGATTTCGCCTTTTACCTTATCTTATATGGAATAATTTAGATTATTCTAAATCGGAAGTCAAGACTTTTTTACAAAATACTTACATAAATCTTACAACGAGAACAAAAAAAAAGTGACAAGCGTCACTTAATAAAACCATAAAAGAAGCCCGCTCAAGGCGGGCATGACAAGGAATAAGGTCCGTTTCAAACGCGCCCACTTAAGGCGCACATCACAACGAGCTAACGGATGCGCCTAGGCCAAGTGGTCGTTAGACGTAGGCGCGAGACCGAGCTGATCACAAAAATCGCCAACACTGCATTCTTGCAACAAAGCCTGGCGTTCCATCTCCACCACAGTCAGTTCCGGTGCGAGATACTCTTTCTTTTTCATTTCCATCTTTTTCTCCATTAAGGATCTGCCTAATCGACCGGAGATCCCTGAATCACGCCGATTACATCCGGCAAATCATTTTCATCATCCGACAAAAGATTTCGATTAGGCAGACCCAAATATACAAATTCTATTGTCGGAACCTGGTACGGCTTTTTCATTGTACCCTACTTTACGATAACCCTCTTACCGTTGCGGTAGTAGGTTCCCTGAACCTTGGGCTGTCCGTTCAGCTTGCGGCCCTGCAGGTCGTACCAGCGATCCATATGGAACTCGCCCGTCTTGGTGTTCAAGACTCCCCGTTCCACCACATTACTCTGTTCATCCTGGACAACCACATTGATTTCATCCGGGAGCACCGTTCCGAAGCCAGAACCGACAGCGGACTTGGTGGCAGAGGAGCCGTTCAATTCACCCCTGTACACCAAGTAGGCCCTCATAGGATTCACATAGGCCCTGCTTCCAACCTTTACAAACTGACCCACCGTAAATTCATCCACAGCCTTACCGGCAAACCCATAGGCACGACCTAACAAATCTTCCCGTTCGCCGAACACAATCTTCTCGTATGCAGGCACAAAGTACCAATCGCTAGTACCGATTTGCTTTTCGCCATCTACGGTCTTCTTGAGGGTAACAGGCCCATCAAAAGTCAGCGTAGACTGATCGGCAAGCATCACATAGGGTTCGTAGGCATACAGCTGCGAAGACTTTTCGCCAAGAGTAATCGTCTTGAAATCGCCCGATATGGAAGACAGAACATTAAACTTACCACCATGAGTATTTGCGACCGCAATATCAAAGGGCAGCACAATGGTAGAACGGTTACCCACCGGGAACGTCCTATCAAAGGTTACCGCATCCACTTCGATATCTTCAGGAATATTTGTCTCTTCATCGGAATTACCATCAATCACAGCCTCCTTACGGCCGTCATCGTTTTCATAGGTGTAAACAGTCACGGCACCATAAGGAGTAACCTTCACCCAATGGGGGAAGAGAATCTCATCCTCATTCAAACTGTAAGTAGCACCAAAGTCATATGCAAGAGGTCCATTTTCAGTAGTGCTCCAGCCCTTATGGACATAACCTTCACGCTCAAGAGCATACTCCGCGCCCTTCAAGGTCAAGTTCGTACCCACAGGCACCTTATCGGCCACAATCGTTGCCGACACATCGTTACCCGAAAGATACTCAACCGTATAGAACTGCTGGATCCATCCTGCATACAAAGTTATGTCGTTCGCAATGGTATTCGTCGCTATTCCAGTAGCCGGTTGTGTAAAGCCGGCATCATAGAACCACCCTTCAAAGGCGTAGCCGGAACGTGTAGGTTCGGCAAAAATAATGGTGTCAGACTCAACGGTGAACGAGTCTGGATTGGCGACATTATTCGTACCCTTATTCATCACATAGGTAATCGCGTATTTCTCGAGATTCCATTCGGCATAAAGAACCAGGTTCGCCTCTAACGGAGTACTAAAGTCATATTCGCTGCATTCTGTGGTATTTGCATTGGTGCACCAGCCGATGATTTTGTATCCCGGGTTAGTAACAACATCGTTAGGTTCTTCAACCGCATCTCCTTGATTTACCTTCTTGACAAAGCGCACATGGGTCTTTCCATGCAGGGTAGCGTCAAATGTCACGGAATAGGTTTCTGCCCTAGTCCACACCGGGTACAAAGCCGTATCCTGAACGACATCGATATCGGCCAGGTGAAGTGTATCAGATGGCGTGGGATCTATTTTGACAGTATCACCAGTACTAGGATCTACATAGACACCCAGCCATTTTGCTTCAGGGCCCCAACCCGTGAAGTAATACTTTATGGAAACTCCTTCATTTTCTGCATCGGGGACCGTGTAAGAACCAGGAACGGTAAAACCTTCCATAGAAACATGTCCATGTTTAGGGACGGAAATAGAATAGGATACCGTATCAGACAATTCAAAGGTAACCGTATAGAAATCGTACCAAACCGCATAGAGAGTCTTGTTAGTATCGGCGACACCAAGTGCGGTCGGTTCTACGGCACCTTTCGTCGTAGCCCACCCTCCAAAAGCTTTTTCAGCATGAGTCGGCACGGTAATTTCATCAGCCGTAATCGTAGCGCCGTTGGCAACGATCTTGAAGGTCTTTGCTCCAGAGGCAAAAGTTCCGCCGTTAGCATTGAAAGAAACCTTGTAACCGTCGGAACCATTCATGGAAATTCCGGTCTGGCCCTCGGACCAAACATCGCTCTTTGCATTGGCACAGGTCTCATTTACATCATCCCACGTGCCCTTGTTCAAGGCACACACGACTTCTTCTGAATTGAGTTCATCATCGTTTTTATTGGAGGTAGGAATAGTGACGCCCTCTTTAGGCATGCCAGTTCCCTCATAATCACCGGTATAATACAAGTTGCTTGCATTTACGGTTGCATCTTCATGATATCCAACAATTCCACCAGCCGTTCCACCGGTACTGATGAGCGTATCTCCGTCAAAAACACAGGAGGACAATGTCACAGTCTTGCCTTTTCTAAGAGCGCCAACAATGCCGCCCACATGAGTTTCAGAACCGCTTGCCGATATAGACACATTACTTACGCAGTCAGTGATAGTCGCACTCCACACATTTCCAGCGAGACCACCAACACGGTTTGAATTTCCACTTGTGGTAATACTCCCTTCAACAACACAATTTTCAATTTTTCCACTTTCCATCCAGCCCACAAGGGTTCCCACAGAAATCGGATTGTCTACTCCAACCGTCCCCTCGTCTCCAGCAGAACTTGATGCATAAATTTCGGAAACCTCAAGAACAAGATTCCTGATGGCACCGCTTCCGCTGAGAATTGCAACTAGTCCTATATTTTGCGCATAGACTTTGGTTCCATTTACTTCCGGTTTAGTAATTTCAGAGCCCTTGATATACAGTCCCTTGATGGTATACCCCTTACCATCCAAAATCCCCTTAAATCTTGCATCACCCTTTCCGGCCGCGATTGGAATAAACAGTTTCCCTTCAAGATCTATATCGTTGATCAACTTAAATTTTTCAGACTGCAACTCACCATTCGTAGTCTTGCAAGCAACCCACGCCAATTTTTCCGGCGTGTCAATCACATAGTAGCCATCTTTAGCCTTGGAGGCTGATTGGGTCGTAAATTCACCCCATACGGTGCCCGTAGCACAGTCAAGAGCGGCAAAAACCTGGCTAGCAAAAAGCAGGCCAACAATTAGGACAAATTTGTTCATAAAGGACGGTATTTTCATAAAAAAAGCCCCTTTTGATATAATTTTCCATATTCCAATTTAGAATATTCACTGGTACAAGTCAACACCCAAAAGTAGATTTTTTGTTACAAAAAACTTACAATGGGAAAAATTGTGACAGTCATCACCCCCCGCTTCGGACAAAAGGTAGTCTTTTGGCGATAAAATGCATGACATGCCTGTTCCCGAGAGCGGTTTTGCTAAATTGGCCCTCCAGAATGATCCACGATATCCTCCCCCACAAGCTGTTCAACGATTTCAAAACCTGCGGTCCCAAGCCAACGGACTACCTTATCCGCTATGCAAGCGGGAAGACTTTACTGAAGGCCTGCAAAGCCACGGAAAAGAAAGACTCTGCAACAGGGACAAAAGACGATGCCTACAATATCCCCCGCGTAGGCGAACTGCTGGCCCTTGAGGACAAAAAACTGGCCGATTTCGAAGGACATTACCTTTTCTGCATCGACGATACCGCCTTCTTTCTGGATGATAGCAACGCCAGCCGAATGGACCAGACGCCACCCCCTCCCGCGGGTTACGAATACATGGTCAGCCGGACCTTCCGCAACATGAGCCCCGTGGAACGCCTGGGAGGAGCCACCGCCGCCCATATCGCCCACTGGGAATCCCAGAACAAGTTCTGTGGCATGTGCGGACATCCCATGACCCGTGGAGAAAAGGAGCGTTCCGTGGTTTGCCCGAAATGCGGAAACGTAGTATATCCGCGCATTTCGCCGGTGGTGATTGTGGCGGTCCGCAATGGAGACAAGCTCCTGATGGCCCACAATATCGACAACCCGAACCCGCGACTGTTCTTGATTTCGGGATTCGTGGAAATCGGCGAAAGCCTGGAACAGGCGGTACACCGCGAGGTGTTGGAAGAAGCGGGCGTAAAAGTGAAAAATGTCCGCTATTTCGGGTCGCAACCATGGCCGTTCAGCGACTCGCTCATCGCAGGGTTCACCGCAGAGCTCGACGGCGACGACACAATCCATATGCAAGAGGCGGAACTTTCCGAAGCCACGTGGGTCCGCCGGGAGGACATTCCCGAATACGAGACCGACGTGAGCATCAGCTGTTGTCTTATTGAAAACTTCCGGAGAGGTTTTACGCTAGACTGATTGTCTAGATGGCGTCCCCGTTGCCGAGGATCATATCCACTAAGCGGCAAGCCGCAAGTGGCTATTGTGATCGAGTCCGCCATGACGAACGCCGCGACTGATGTCTTAAAGAACAAGCGGGACAGGCTTGTCGGCGGTGACCGTCTTTGGAGTCACCTTGCAGTCCACCACAAAAATTTCTACGCCAGCGGAACGGGCGTCTCGCAAGGCTCCCGCAAATTCAGGGTGAATCTGTTCGTCGGGACCGAAACGGTGGCAGCCCTTCATCTGAACCAGAAAGAGTACGCCGCATTCATAGGGAGTGCCGTCGTCTGCAGAAGCCCCTGTATTCAAAATATGCGCAAGTTCCCGCAGGTGCTTGACGCCACGTTCTGTGGGTGCATCCGGAAAAGAGGCAGCTCCATCGTATTCCAGGGTCACGCCCTTCACTTCCAGGAACATCTTGTGGAGCCGAGCCTTCTGGGCCTTGGTCTTGCCGGCTCCCCTGTACTCGATGTAAAAGTCAAAGCGGGAATTCCCGAAAGTGTATTCCGGTTTTAGGAAGGTGATTTCTGGAAAGCGTTCCCGGTTTTCGTGGATCCATTCTGCGGCCACCTTATTTGGTGCCTGGCTGTCCATATTCACCAGGATTTTTCCACGGGGTGTAACCTTCTCCACCGTCACTAGGTCGTATGGTGTCTTGCGTTCTGGGTTCCTGGACTTTTCTAGAAACACCTTTACACCAGGCTGCAGCAGTTCACGACAGCGGCCCGTATTCTTCACGTGGACCACCGTCTTCTTGCCATCGATTTTCACATGGGCGATAAAGCGGTTCGGTCGCGCCAAAAACTCACCCTGAACAATTTCACCATATTTCATCGGCATTTTTCCCGTTTGGCATCAATATAAGTAATGATTGAACGAAAAATTTGTAACTTTGACAAAAACAAAAGGAGACTCTTCAAAAATGGTAGTGACCGTATTCATTCTTTACCTGTTGATGATGCTCGGCATCGGATTCTACTTTTCCAAGAAGGCCAATAGCCTGAACGCCTACTACTTGGGCAATCGCGGCATGAACAAGTGGGTGGTGGCTATGTCCGCCCAGGCCTCCGACATGAGCGGATGGCTTTTGATGGGACTCCCGGGCGCTGTGTTCGTGAGCGGATTCTCTGAAGCCTGGATTGGCATCGGCCTTGTAATCGGTACCTACTTCAACTGGAAAATCGTGGGCAAGCGCCTGCGCAAATACAGCCATTTCTGCGGTGACTCCATCACGCTCCCCGACTTTTTTGCCAACCGTTTCCGCGACAACAAGGGCATCATCCGCGTTATCGCCTCTATCTTTATTCTTGCCTTCTTCTTATTCTACACGGTGTCGGGCTTTGTGGCCAGCGCCAAGCTATTCGGTACCATCTTCGGCATGAACTACACCACGGGCCTGATTCTCGGTGCCGTCGTGGTGGTGAGCTACACCTTTATGGGCGGGTTCTTCGCCGTCTGCTGGACTGACTTTGTCCAGGCTATGATGATGCTTGTGGCCGTTGTCGTGATTCCCTCTATCATCATGAGCGGTTCCGGCGGATTCGCCGCCACCATGGATGCAGTCAACGCCCAGAACCCCTACCTGATGAGCCTGTTTACCAACGCCTCTACCGGCAAGTCCATCGGCCTTATCGCCCTGATTTCCAGCCTCGCCTGGGGTCTTGGCTATTTTGGCATGCCCCACATTCTGGTGCGTTTCATGTCCATCAAAGAAGCCGAAGAAATCAAGCATTCCCGCCGTATTGCAATGACCTGGGTGACCATCTGCCTGGGCGCCGTCATCATGATTGCCCTGCTTGGCCGCTACTATGTAGAAGCCCACGGCATCAAGGTGGACGACCCTGAACGCATCTTTATGATTTTGTGCCAGGTGCTCTGCCATCCGGCTATAGCCGCCATCCTTATGGCAGCTATCCTCGCCGCCATCATGAGTACCGCCGACTCCCAGCTTCTGGTGTCCGCTTCGGCCTTCAGTAACGACCTTTACAAGCACCTGTTCCGCAAGAACGCCTCTAACAAAGAAGTCATGTGGGTCAGCCGCGGCATCGTGGTGCTCATTACCATCGTGGCCGTCATTGTGGCCATGCAGGGTGCTCCTAGCGCCGACGGTGTAAAGCAGGGCAAGAGCTTCTTGGACGTGGTCATGAGTCTGGTAAGCTTCGCCTGGGGCGGCTTTGGCGCTACCTTCGGGCCTATCATGCTGCTCGCCCTTTTCTGGAAACGTACCAACTTGCAAGGAGCCATCGCCGGCATGCTGGTGGGCGGTATCACCACCTTCGTGTGGAAATTCTACCTCTCCGGTTTCTCTGCTGAAATCTTCCAGATTTACGAGCTGGTGCCCGGATTCGTGCTCAGCTTTGTGACCATCGTGGTGGTGAGCCTTTTGACCAAGGCCCCCAGCAAGGAAATCCAAGAAGAGTTTGACCAGGTGGAACACACCCGCCTTTCAACACTTAAGCTTTAAACAAACCAGATTCCGGGTCCCCGGATCGTTGTCCGGGGCAGGCTAAGCCCGGAATGACGTATACGGAGAAAACATGTCCCTACTAGAATCATTACCCAAATCAAGCAAAGACGGAATCCTCTACGAGGCCGAAACAGTCCACAGCATCTTGCCGCAGAAGGCGCCCTTCGCCTTCGTAGACGAGATTCTCAGCCTCGATGCCGAGAACATGGAAATCGTAGGCAAGTGGCACCTGACCGGCGAAGAGGGATTCTTGAAAGGACACTTCCCCGGAAACCCCGTGCTCCCCGGTGTCATCCAGATTGAATCCATGGCCCAGGCCGCAACGCTTCTGACCATGATCGGCCGCGAGGCGGAAACCACAGGCAAACGTCCCGCCTTCATGGGCGTGGAAAACTGCCGTTTCCGCGCACCGGTGATTCCCCCTGCAGAAATTGTGCTGAAAGCAAAGCTTGTCATGGCCCGCCACGGCATATTCAAGTATAGCGGCGAGCTCTACACCATAGATGCCGAGGGCAAGGAAACTCTCTGCACCAAGGCGGACTTCAGCGCCGCTATGGTCTAGCCTAAATTTTTCAAAAAGATTCCGTCCAAAGCCTTTAAATCTGGACGGATTTTTATATATTTGGTTCGCTCGCCCCCATCGTCTAGTGGCCCAGGACTCGGGATTCTCATTCCCGCAACAGCGGTTCGAGTCCGCTTGGGGGTATAAAAAAAGCCGACGCATTTTCTTGCGCCGGTTTTTTTTGTTCTGAACGCGCCGTCGCGCGCCCAGATAATTCTTAGTCCTTGTAGAACAGGTCCAGGTTGTTCACCACCGGAGTGGCCTTTTCCATATCACCCACATACTGGCTGAACGCTGTGGACGTCGTGAAACGAAGGGCGTTGTCCTTATCATCCTTAATGGCGGTCTCGAGAGCGGCCTGGTCAACAGCCTTCTTGGACTTGATCTTGACCATCACAGCACCATTATCCGTTTCTACCACAGGGCCCCATTCGCCTTCCTTCTGGCTACGGAGAACCTTAGCCACGTTCGGGTTGGCATAGCCGAAGCCCGGAATGTAACCCTCTGCGGAGGCGCTCTTGGATTCAACCTTCACCTTGTCCAGTTCAGTAGGAGCGGCAGCGGCGGTAGAATCTGCAGTGGAATCAGCAGGAGCCCAAGCCTTCACCTTGTCGGCCATAGAGGTCAGGTAGGCTGCAGCGGCAGCGGAGTTCTTCTTCTTGAGGAGGCTCTTCTTGATGGTGTCGTAGTAGACGCTCACGTCGCGGTCACCGGCCTTGAGTTCCTTGGCCTTGGTGGCGACCACCACCCACTGGTTGTTCTTGAGAACCGGGGAGACGTTGCCCACGTCTTCGGAAAGATTTTCGTTAGGCCAGGCAAAGGAGGCCAGGCCCTTCAGGTAGCCGAGAGCGGCGATGTTGCTGCCGGGACCGACCCACTCGGAACGTTCCACCGTAAGGTTGCGAGCCTGGGCGGCTTCTTCGAAAGACTTGCCGGCGGCCATGTCGGTCTTGATTCCGGAGAGGACATTCTCGAGGCTGTCCACAGTCTCGGAAGAGGCGTTCACCACCAGCAGGATATGACCCACCTTGGCGGAAACGGCACCGGTAGAATCGGTAGACTTGCCGTAGCTCTTGATGATGTGGTAACCGAAGCGAGTCTTGACCGGTTCGGAGATGGCGCCGGAATCCAGGGCCAGAGCGGCCTTCTCGAATTCTTCAACAAACACTCCATGACCAGCTTCTTGATTAAGCATACCGCCGTTTTCAGCGCTGCCCGGGTCTTCGGAAGAAATGCGGGCCATATCTTCAAAGTTGGCGGTAGAAGAAGTATCGGACAGCTGGTAGTAGAGCGTCATGGCGTATTCGCGAATGCGTTCATCATCGGCATCGGTAGCGGCCACAGGGAGCTTCACGTAGTCGAAGAGGACCTCGTCCTTCTCCACAAAGAAGCTGTCCACATGGGCGTTGAAATAACCCTTGACCATGGCGCTATCCACAGAAGCCTCTTCTACGGCAAAATCACTAGCATTGACATAGGCCACATCCATATCGTAATCCGTCATGCGGCGGTCCACGTTCCACTTGGATTCAAGAGAGGTAGGATGCACAGAAGCCCCAACCAGCACCTGCAGTTGGCGGGAAGGAATGGTGGCATTCTTCAGGTCTTCTTCGAACTGGAGCATCACGCCCCACTGGAAAGCCTGGGGAGTCTCGAGCCAGGCGTCGAATTCGGCCTTGTTGAAGTTGGTGTCCACAAGGAACTTGGGGAGCGAGGCGATGTAGGCCTGGGAACGCTGCATCAGGTCTTCTTGAGAGGTAGCCTGCTGCTGGATGGCGTACAGACGGCTCTGGGCTTCTTGCACCAGACGGCCACGGACGGCATCGGGATTGCGCTTGAATTCGCTCTTGAGTTCGGCAACGGAGGCCCTCAGGTCTGCATCCTCGTAGAGGCCTTCCATCATAACCTGGCGCACAAAGGAGCGGAACACCTCGGAACGGAGCTGTGCATACTGCTCATCTTCAAGATGCTGACCCTGATACTGGTTCTGGACAATCTTCTTGATGCGCGTGTCAAACTCGCCGTAAGAGACCTTATGGCCATTCACGATAGCTACCGGATAGCTCTGGTTCGTGTTGGGCACACGGTCCATGGCCAGAAGGCCCACGACAATACCGGCTGCAAAAATGACAATGACCCACTTGGCCTTTTCATTAATCCACGTTAACATAGAGATAACTCCATAAAAAAGAACGTGCTCAAATTTAGTAAAAAAACGAGGGTTTATGTTAATAACCTTATAAATATAGCCGTCCAGCCCCAATTTTTCTATCTATTGTCTGTCCCCGAAAAAAAGGGGTTGTTTCGTTATGGAGTTCAGATGTACGACATTCTAGTACTTGGGGCAGGGATTTCCGGACTTTCCGCCGCCCTGCATGCCGCCGAGAAGGGGCTTTCCGTAGTCATCCTCACCAAGGGAGCAAAGCCCGACGGCTCCTCTAACTACGCCCAGGGAGGCATCGCCACCGTCACCGAAAAGACGGACAAGTTCGAATTTCATATTGCAGACACTCTGGAAGCGGGCGCGGGCCTCTGCAAGAAAGAGCCCGTGAACATCCTCACCAAGAGCGGCCCCGCCACCATCAAGCAGCTGGTAAAATGGGGTGTACTCTTTACTCCGGACCCAACGGACAAGACACAGTTCGACCTGCACCTGGAAGGAGGCCACAGCCACCACCGCATTTTGCATGCCGCAGACCTTACCGGCAAAGAGATTATGCGAGCTCTCCTAGCAGAACTCCACAAGCAAAAGAACATCGACTACCTGGAAAACTGCTACATCAAGGACTTAATCTGCAAAGGGAACGGCAAGGCCAAGCAGTGCATCGGCGCCGAAATCATCCACCAAAAAACAGGTGAAGTCGAGAAGATTTACGCCAAGGCCACCATCCTTTCCACAGGCGGTGCCGGACGCATTTGGCAGTACACCGTCTGCCCGCCGGACAGCTGCGGTGACGGCATGGCTATTGCCGCCCGTGCAGGTGCCGCCCTGCAAGACATCGAGTTCATGCAGTTCCACCCCACAAGCCTTTACGCCCCGAGCCTCAAGAAGCCATTCCTGATTTCAGAAGCGGTCCGCGGGTTTGGCGGAATCCTCAAGAACGACAAGGGCGAAGAATTCATGAACCAGGTGCATCCGCTCCATTCGCTGGCCCCCCGCGACATCGTAGCCCGTGCCATCCACAGCGAGATGCAGCGCCTGGGCAAGCCCCACATGTACATCG
>CAMIWK010000027.1 GCA_946402415.1 uncultured Fibrobacter sp. | reverse complement strand
CGAGTTCGCCCATTTGGCGGTGCAGGTTGCGGACCGTGAGTACGGAGGTGGCAAGCTTGCCCGTGGATATGGATTTTTTGCCCTGTACGTACTGCCCCTTGGTGGTGGACTTTCGCAGGAACTGTTTTTGGGTCAGGAACTTCAGGGAATCTGCGATGACCTCGGGGCTCACCGCCCACTGGCAAAGTTCCGCAAGTTTTTCTGGGCTCGCGTCCGTGACGGATGCCGCCAGCTCGCGCAAAGCAGAGTGGAGCCAGGTGGAGTAATACTGGAACAGTTCCCTCTCGATAGTACCTACGCGGTTGTCGGCGAGAATCCCGTTCATCTTTTCCAGGGCTTTCTGCTTTTGCTCGGAATTCTTGGCGTGGGCGTAGTCTACCAGCATGGCGAAGTATTCCGCCTCGTAGCCCTCTAGCCCCATGGCCTTTGCCACGGCGGCCCTTGCGTTTTTTGAAAGCCCGTTCTTTCCGTCGCATACAATCTTGAGGTAGACGGGTGAGCCGAAACCCGCCGCCCTGGCGAAATCACGCCACGAGAACCCGGTGAACTTCTTCTGCTCGCTGTAGTAGTCCAGTATGTACCGGCGGTAATCTTTGTAATCGTAAACGGATTTCACGATACTAAAATACAATTAAAACCGCGAAAGCGAGCCTAAAACGCAAAAATGATACGATTTTCGTATCATTTTTGGGGTTCCTGGTATGCAAACAAAAATTTTACAAACAAACATTGCGATTTTCCCGTGAAAAAAGCGTCTATAACAAAGAACAGGGAAAATCTCTGTTCGCCTTGCGGGGGCGTTCCCGTTTTGGAAGTAAAATGACAAAAGAAAAGTTCGCGAAGTTCCTTATGGAACTCAGACAGGCAAACGACAACGGGCAGGATATCGATGCCATCGTGAAACGGCACGAGCACGAAAATGCCTATATCTACAACGACGGAATCTTCAAGAAGATTTTTGCTAGCGAGAAGAACATTGCGCTTACGACGGATCTTGTAAATGCAGCCCTGAACCTTGTAGGTTCAGACCGTATTGAGAATCCGCAGCTTGTGAACACGTTTATTCCGGGAGAGCTTGGATATCGCGGTACTGAACCCGATTTGCTGATGATAAATGACCGTGGTGAGGGTGTGCCTAGGGACCGTATTTCTATCGAGGTGCAGCACAAAGATTACGCCCTGTATACAGATCGCCTTGTGCTCTACGTGGCGCGACTTACGAGTAACATGGCGAAAAAGGGAACTGACGCAAATCTTGAGAACCTGCATGTTGTAAGTTTTCAGTTTTTTGACGCCTTTCCTGAATCATCGAACTATTGCCATACGGTGCAGCTCCGCAACCAGGAACAGCAGGTGTATTTCAACAAGCAGACGGTCACGATTGTGGAGGTACAGAAGTTTTTCCGAGAACAGGCAAAGTTTGCCAATGACAATAGTCGCCTTGCCCAGTGGCTCCGTGCCATAGATACGCTCAATTGCGATGCAGATTTTAGCTCTTTTTCTGCAGATTCTATGTTCAAGGTATTGCAAAATGAGGCTAAAATATGTAATTTCAGTTCGAGGTATCTTATGACTGTGGACATGAGCGATTTTGACAAGGTCATGATAAAATACGAAGCCTTTCTGGATGTTGCAAGGCGGATGCTTGCTGACGGGGAACCCGTAGACAAAATTCACGAATACACCCAACTCCCAGAAAAAGTCATTCGCGACCTGAGCGAAAAGTCAAAATCTTGAAATTGAGGCGGCCTACACGGCCGCCTTTCATGTTTTTGGCCCTGTTTTACCCCTAAAAATCCACGATACACTTTTTCGGGGCGGCCCGCCGTCCCCTAGCCCTTTAACGGTGCGGAATCTGGCGTTTGTATTGCAAAAATGCACTATTTTGCGAAGTGCAGAAAGTCGTATCATTTTAGGGCTGGGGCGAAATATTGTCCAAATTCGAGTATAAATTACCCCAAAGATGCATTCCGTACGCCCATAAATGCAATACGAAATCTCGATGTTTTGGTTGTGTTCAATAGGGAGGGCGGATCAATAAATGGGAGGCGATATGTCGAAGTTGAAAGCGAAGAAAGTCTGTGTATATCTCTTGTTCTTAGCGGCACTCTTCCTTGCCGCTTGCAGCAGTAGCGGTTCTGATCCGGAAGAGGAGGAGGTTGTAGAGGTATCGTTGAATCAAGATTCCTCTTGGGATGATGATGACGATGAAGATGATTGGCGAGATGAGCGTGATGACAAGGACTCCCTAGATAAAAAGGACTCCCTAGATAAAAAGGATTCGACAGAAGAATGGCCCGAGTATCAGGATTCGCTGGCGGTTCTTGAAGAAGATGGTGTATCGCCAGAGTGTGCTGCCGAGTTTGAGGGAACGGTCATGACCTACAATGGCAAGGCCTACCGTTGCTACAATAATTTTTGGCGTCCTGAAAAGGATCCGCCGAAGGATACCACCACACGGGTTGTGTGCCTAAAGACGACTGACCCCAACGCACCGCTCTACTGTTACCTTGATTCGGCAATCTGGAATGAGTATGTATATACGCCAGATGCTTCGGACTTGACAAAACAGGCCGTGGTGAAGATCGTGAACGGCTCCATTACGGGCGTGGCGCAAAAGGGCCCTTACTTGCAGGGATCCACCTACCGCATTATTCCGCTTGATGGCAATACCCTCAAGCCGTCAGGTGATACGCTCAAGGACCAGTTCAACAACAGTCTTGGCACCTATACCTTCTGCGATTTGAATTTGCCGAGCCAATATGCCATGATAGAGGCGAGTGGCTATTACCGGAGCGAACTGACGGGCAACAAGAGCAACTTGCAGATGACCATCGGGGCCATTGTAGATGTGCAAAAGGGGGCGAACATCAACATAATAACGAACCTGGAATATGAGCGTGTGAAATATCTTGTCCAGAACATGGGCTACAATATTGCGGGCGCAAAGAAACGCGCCCTGACCGAGGTTTTATGGGCATTCCATATCATGGACATAAAGGGTTCCGCAGAGCAACTTGACGTTACGCAGGGTGGTGATGCCAATGGGGCGCTGCTCGCCATATCCATCATGATCCAGGGTGTGGCAGGGACGGAGTTCAACGTTGTCGATATGATGCAGGATTTTCGTGATGACCTGAAGGAAGATGGCCAGTGGACTGGCAAGACGGCCAGGACAAAGATTGCCGACATCGCCTATGCGGCTGATGATGCGGACAAATTCCCTGTTTATCGCCAAAATGTGGAGGGCTGGAAATTATCCGATACCGTTCCGTTCTTCGAGTCATACATTAACGATTTCTGGGGCAGCGAATTTGGTATAGGAAAGTGTACTGAAAGTCGGTTCGGCGAAATCAAGAAAAACCAGAATGCCTCCAGTGTCCACAAGGACAACTACTTCATCTGCGATACGGTGTGGTATAGCACAAGGTTTGGGAATTCTGGATTTGGGGAGATTGTTGGGAAAAAATATGCACAGAAAATGTATAGGTGGCGCTACATTGACCAATTTGAATACAATACTCGTAACAATGTATGTAATGTAGCGGGACTTGTAATTCCTGGCAATATTGACAAGAACAAATATTATATCTGTCATTACGACACTGTCTGTTCACATGATTATTATTGTGATGCCGTTTATAGCCATGACATTGATGTTGATATTGATGAAACAAATTGTTGTTACCGTGATAATAGATCTGAATTAAAATGGCATGAAGCGACCGCATTGGAAGTGGACAAATATTTCACTGAATGTACTCAAGATGGCAAGTTGCACAAATTTAGAAATGGGTATACCTATAAGTGCACTGATGATGAATTTGTAAGGGCTTCGGACCTTGATACGGCCTTGGGTAAGGGGTGTGTAAGCTATTTGGAGGGCAGGGAGTTTGAGTTCGAAAATGCGATTCATACTTACACCTGTAATGAAAATGAATGGAAAATGAACGATGCGCTGTCAAAGAAAACATACTGTGCCAAGGATGGTTCTATTCAAGTTTTTTATGATGAAACAGGAGGCTATGTTTGCGATGCCGATACATTTAGGGTGGCAACGGAAACGGATAGTGTGGATGTTACTGTCGTCGGCGCCGTTTGCGTAAGTTATTTGGAAGGGCAAGTAAATAAAACAGATTTCTTCACCTGTTTAGATGGGAAATGGATTGCTGCACCTAAAACTTTTACGGATATGAGAGATGAGAAAATATACAAGTACATTCAAATTGGTTCCCAGAAGTGGATGGCGGAAAACCTGAATTATTCTGATAGTATCGCAACTCCAAGTCTCAAGAAAGAAAGTAGGTGCTACGACGATGAGCCTGATAATTGTGCCAAGTATGGCCGTCTATACACCTGGGAAATGGCAAAAATAGTTTGCCCTACTGGTTGGCACTTGCCAAGTATGGTAGAATTTGAAACGCTGATTGATGCTGTAGGTGGAAAAGGTGTTGCAAGCGAAATGCTCAAGTCGACTACAGGATGGGGCTTAGAAAATGGTTCTGATAAATATGGGTTCTCGGCGCTGCCTGGCGACCATCAGCTGATGAAATGGTCGGCGGGGTACACCCTTGGGGGCTACGGCGCTTTCTTCTGGAGTTCTACTGGGTACGATAGCACCTACACGTACTATATGAACTTGCACTACAACGATTATACGAACCTGGGAACGGGTGATAAGCACTACGGGCTTTCTGTTCGTTGCCTTAAGGACTAATTCGTAAAATAAGGAGAAATCATATGTCAAACAATTCAAAAGTCCTTTTGCTCGGTAATGGCATATACCGTGCTTTCCATGGGGAAGAAGAATCCTGGGGGAACATATTAGGATATGTAAAAGATAGGTTCGAAGGGGATGGAGTTGTCCTAAATATTAAGCCTTCCGCATTACGCTCTTACATACTTTATTTTGAATACCTATATGCCTGCTGGAAAAAGAGTAAGTGGGAAAGTAAAAATGAAGGCAATGAAATAAAGATGTGGGGAGAGTTTTCAGGGAAACTTCAGGAATATCTTTCTGAAAAATATGATAGTCCAGAATATACCGCCTATTCAAAATATATAAATGGCCTCGTTTGGGAACATTACAATGTGGTATTGACAACGAATATTGATAATCGATTGGAAATAAACTTTCCAAATATGGATGCGGAGTATGAAGATGATGGCGATTACGCTAAAGAATGGGCTCAATCAAGTAATCGTAAATGGAAGTATTCAACATTTCGTCGTAAAGAAAAAGATCCGAGAAAAATTTTTTATATGCATGGTAGCATAGATAAGGAAAAATCCATTTGTTTTGGTTTGGATCATTATTTGGGTGAATATATGTGTCAATATGATTGCCTCTATGGTTTGGACTCTAAAGATAGGACAATGCTGTTGAAAATGTTGAAGGGAGAAGTGGACGCCAACGATATAGAGGGCGATATAGAAAATTCTTGGTTATATCATTTCCTATTCCGTGATGTTGATATCATTGGGCAAGGACTCTCAAATGATGAGATTGATATTTGGTGGATGATAGAAAAGCGTTTCCAATACAATATAATTCGGTCTATTGAGAACGAAAATTCAAACGGCAAAAAAGTCATAAATCATAAAAATACTATCAGATATTTTTACCCATCGATAGATATAGGGAAGAGTAAGCCGAAAGTGGAATTGCTGCGAGCATTTGATGTAGTGCCCGTCATCATTCCCTGTTCAACCTATCGCGAATTCTACAAGATATACTTTGACGAATTTGCCGGTGAAAACACATAGGAGGGTTTACAATGAAACAGTTCAGGACAATAATCTTTACCGTTACAGGCATATTGGGCGCGTTCCTCGCTGCTTGTAGTGATTCGGGAACGGGCGTTACGCAGGTGGAGACTGTCAATGAACTCGGCGAATGCGAGGAATCGAACGAGGGCGTCACCAAGCTGGTGACCTCCGAAGATCAGTACTACAAGTGCGTAGATGGCGATTGGGAAGAGACCGAGGCTCCTGTGCAGTCGAGTTCCTCTAAAATCCCCTTTTTTTCAGGGGGAGGCATATTGAAGGACTCTCGCGACGGTCAGACTTACAGGACCGTCAAGATAGGTAAACAGGTGTGGATGGCGGAAAACTTGAACTACCGCTATTTAGGGCCTACTGCCGATTTGGATTCTTCCAGTTTTTGCTACGATGATGAGCCTGCCAATTGCACCAAGTACGGTCGTCTGTATCTGTGGAGTGCTGCTATGGACAGTGCGGGAATCATCAAGGGGAATACGGCCAACGGCTGTGGCGTTGGTGTTAAATGTTCTTCCGATGAACCTGTGCGAGGGGTGTGCCCCAAGGGCTGGCATCTGCCGAGCTGGGCAGAATGGGAGGAACTGGTTACTGCTGTTGGCGATTCCAGTAATACTGCAGGTATCAGGCTTAAATCTACCAGTGGCTGGTACAGTAGCGGTAACGGTACGGATTCCTTCGGGTTCTCGGCGCTTCCTGCTGGCTACCGGCGCAATGAGAAGTATAGGTACAGGTACCACGACGGCGAGCTCATCCGCGTTAATGATCAGTCGTGGAGGTACGACGGCGAGGGCAACCGCGTTAATTTCTGGAGTTCTACTAATCAGAGTTTCGATGCGGACTGGATGTACTTGTACTACGACAACGACTATGCGTACCTGGGCGAAGACGATAAGGGCTACGGGCTCTCCGTTCGTTGCCTCAAGGACTAGGTTATGTTTCCAACACAGATAATCAGTCAGAAGCAAATAAATGTTAAAAGGGAAGGAAATATGGTGAAAGAAATAAATCAAAAAATCTTGTTTCTTGGTAATGGAATATACAGAGCGTTTCATGGTGAAATAGAATCTTGGAATTCTATTTTAAACACTTTATTTCGTGAGTTGCGGAAAGGTAAATTGCGAGAAATGCCCGATTGTTCGCCCATATTAAAATACGAGTATCTTCATACACAAGTAGAAAAAGATTTTGATAGCAAGGTAGCAAATTGTTTGAAACGAATGTATAAACGACCTCAATTTTTGAAACATTGCGATAAAATAAATGAAATGGTATGGGGGCATTTTGATACTGTCATAACAACCAATGTGGATAATAGACTTGAAGCTATAGAAAAAAATGGAAACAGAGTTCTAAAAAGAAATGGAAATTCTCAACATTTCGTCAAAAAACCGCAACTCACGAAGATCGAGATTTAAAAATCCATTATGTTCATGGGGAAATCTCAAAATATCGTTCAATTTGTTTTGGTTTGGCGCATTATTTAGGAGAATATCGCAACCATTACGAAACTTCTGTGAGAAAGAAATATGTAGAAAAAATGGATGGTGATTCCTCGAAGATTGAATTGTCCTCAAAATACATTACTGATCAATCTGATTCTGAAATGTTATCATGGAGTCACTACATATATAATAATCCTGTGGATATAGTCGGTTTTGGACTTGATAGTAGTGAAGTTGATATCTGGTGGATTTTAAAACTTAGAATGTTAAAAAAATGCAGGAATCAAGTTAGATACCTCTACCCGTCGATAGATGAAAATGCTAAGAAGATATTGCCTCTGTTAAAGGTTTTTGGTATAATACCCATTGTAATTCCATGTACTAAATACTCTGAGTTCTATGAATTTTATTTCAAAGAATATGCAGGAAATAACTGTGTAAAAAAGATGTAATTAGGCAAATTGCCCCCCCATACCACAAACGGCCCCCGATAGGGGGCCGTTTTGATATTATAAAGCCGAGTTTAAAAAATTATTTTCCCAGAATCGCTTCTTCGGAAAGGTTGAACCGCTTGGTCAGTATTTCCATAGAGACGCCATCTTGTAGGAGTCCCCTGGCGGTGTTTAGCTTGTCTTCAAGTGCTTTTGCTTCGTCTTTTTGCTGTGTGTCGGCAATGGCGTCGGCTACCATCTTGCGGCGGACATCGCCGGCACTGACGAACCCGTATTTCTGTCCTATGCTCTTGAATGCCATGTCCAACTCCTTGATGAGGTTGTCATCTACGTACTCCTCTAAATATAACTTCACTTTGAAAATAATGCAAGTCGCCTTGTCGTAGGGCATCTTCTGCAGCGCTCCCTTGAATTTGGACAAAACAGCAAGTAGTTTATCCTTATCGAAAGCATATTTCATGGTCACGATTCCCATGCCTGTTTCGGTGTCTTCGCAGGCGAGGCAGTCGCTGTCGGGAATGTCCGCCATGTTTATGAATGTGCACTTGAACGGAAGAACCGCCCCGTGAAAATATTTGGGGTATCCGTTTTCCAGCAGTTTCAGTGGGTCCCAATTATCTCGACCGTTGTAGAAGATAATCGCCATAGTAGGGAATCCGCTAAACAAACGGTTCTCTTCGTGTAGCCTCATAACAGAATGAACATATCTGTCAATTTGGTCAAGAACGCCAAGGTCCCGCCCCGACTTGTGCTCCAGCAGAATACCCACGAGCACGGGTGCGCCCGTAGAAACATTTACGCGAAAGGCGATGTCCGCTTCGCCGGTTTCGTCCACTTCCGAATATGAGTCGGGGATACGCACAAGTGTGTCCAGGTTCACTACTGAGAGGAACTCGCTTAGTTCACGGTTCACTTTCGCTGACATTTCCAGCAGGTTTCTTGCGTGAAATGTGTCTGAAAATAGCCACCTAAAGAAGGGATCGTGGCTGCGTTTTGCAGCATATGTGCTTTCGTTCATTTACAGTTTCTCCTAGCCATACGCGGAGAACGGCCGCGCAGGCTTAATTCATTTTGATATGGGAATTCGGGCCGGAACGCCGGCTCATCTAGTAAAGGGCCTAAAATTTTTTAGGCCGCAAAGAATCCCATTCGGGAAACCGTGGGGTAATATACAAAAGATGTGTAGTAAAAACCACAAACGGCTCCCATCGGAGCCGTCTTGATGTTCTACAAGTTTAAGAAATTTACTTCCCGAGAATCGCTTCTTCGGAAAGGTTGAACCGGCGGGTCAGTATTTCCATGGAGACGCCGTCTTGCAGGAGTCCCCTGGCCGTGTTCAACTTGTCTTCAAGTGCTTTTGCTTCGTCTTTTTGCTGTGTGTCGGCAATGGCGTCGGCTACCATCTTGCGGCGGACATCGCCGGCACTGACGAACCCGTATTTCTGTCCTATGCTCTTGAATGCCATGTCCAACTCCTTGATGAGGTTGTCATCTACGTACTCCTCTAAATATAACTTCACTTTGAAAATAATGCAAGTCGCCTTGTCGTAGGGCATCTTCTGCAGCGCTCCCTTGAATTTGGACAAAACAGCAAGTAGTTTATCCTTATCGAAAGCATATTTCATGGTCACGATTCCCATGCCTGTTTCGGTGTCTTCGCAGGCGAGGCAGTCGCTGTCGGGAATGTCTGCCATGTTTATGAATGTGCACTTGAACGGAAGAACGGACCCGTGGAAATATTTCGGATATCCGTTTTCTAGTAATTTCAGAGGATTCCAATTTTCTCGACCATTATAGAAGATGATTGCCATAGTGGGGAAGCTTTGTTTCTCCTTGCCATACGCGGAGAACGGCCGCGTAGGCCTTGTTCATTTTGATATGGGAATTCGGGCCGGAACGCCGACTCATCTAGTAAAGGGCCTAAAATTTTTTAGGCCGCAAAGAATCCCATTCGGGAAACTGTGGGGTAATATACAAAAAATAATTACAGCAGATAATCCATCCGTATATTCCGCATGCTTTCGAAGAGGTTTGCCTTGAGGGTGGAATTGCCCTTGGTAAGGCTCTTGATTTCTTCGCGGATGGATTTACGGTGGCTCGCCTTGGAAAATTCGCAGGTGCAGGTGAACTTGCGGATGTCGGCGTCTTCAGCGTATTCGATAATCTCCGATTCTTCGCAATAGCATAGCGGGCGGATAACACTCACCGGGTATTTTTCGTAGGGCACCATGGGCGGCATGCCACTGAATTCGCCCTTGTAGAGCATGTTCATCAGCAGGGTCTCTACGATGTCGTCCATGTGGTGGCCCAGCGCAATCTTGTTATATCCGTTCTCGCGGGCGAACTTGATAAGTTCGGTGCGGCGTTGCGTGCTACACCAGTAGCAGTTCAGCTTGCGGCCTTCCTTGAGCCGGCCTTCTACCGCCACGTCCTTGAAGAAGAACGGGATTTGCGGATACTGCTGTGCCATTCGTTCCAAGAATTCCCGCGGGGCCTTGTCGGCAAAGTCGCTTTGAATATGGATGGCGGCGATTTCGCAGTTGGGCAAAAACTTTCCCATGCGGCTAGCCAGTTCCATCAGGAGTACACTGGAATCCTTGCCGCCACTGACGGCAACCAGCACCTTGTCGCCATCTTCTATTAGGCCAAAGTCGTGGAGGGCCTTGGTAATCTTTTTGCTGATGCGTTTTCGGATGGCGTTGGACATGTTTGTAGCGGCGGGAAGAAAAAAGGGGCTCGCTTGTGCGACACCCCTATTTAATTTGTTTGCACCTTGCGATTAGTCGTCGGTCAGGTGGGTGGGCATCAGCAAGAAGCTGAAGTTCAGGCCTTCGCCCACGGGCTCGATGATGCAGGCGCCGATGGGGTTGTTCATCTTCATCACCGTCTCTTCGGACTTGCACATGCTGAAGATTTCGGTGATGTAACGACCGTCGAAACCGATGCTGAAGGAGCCTTCGCCGTTGTGTGTCACGGAGAGGGCTTCGCGGGAATCGCCGCCAACATCCGGGTCAGAAGCGCTGAGTTCCAGGTTGTTGCCATCGAACTGCAGGCGCACCTTGTGGGTACGGGCGTTGGCCATAGAAATCACGCTACGCATCTTGTTCAGGAATTCTACAGTGTTCAGCTGCACAGTGCGTTCGAAATTCTGGGGAATCACCGCGCGGTAGTTCGGGTACGGTCCTTCGTACAGCTTGGAGATCACCTGGATGGATTCGGTGTTGAACAGCACGTGGGTGGCAGAGGCGCGGACCTCGATGGTGGCGTCGGCCTTGGCCATGTGCAGAATCTGTTCCAGGGGCTTGCGGGGGATGATGATTCCGCTGCTCAGGCTGGCGCCTTCTTGCTCGATGGCGGCGCGGCCCAGACGGTGGCCGTCTGTAGCGATCATGGAAATCTTGCCGTCGCCCGCTTCCAGGAAGATGCCGTTCAGGCTCAGGCGGGTGGAGTCGGTAGAGGTGGCGAACTTGGTCTTTTCGACCAGGAATTCCAGTTCGCTCTTGGCAAAGTTCAGGGTTTCGCCTTCGCTCACTTCGGGGAACGGAGGGAAGTCGCTGGCATCGAATCCGGTGATGCTGGCCTGACCCTTTTCACTCCAGCGGATCTTGGCGAGGAAGTTTTCTACGTCTACGCTGACGGTGGTGATGCTCGGATCTACGAGGCTCTTCACGAGTTCCAAAAGCTTGCGGGCGTTGATAACCACGGAGCCGTCACGCTGTCCTTCTACCTCGACCTTGACCCTGATACCCAGGTCCAGGTCGGTGGCGCTCACTTCCAGGACGTTCCCTTCGAGACGGAGGGCGAAGTTGTTGAGAATCTGGATTGTGGATTTGTTCGGCACCGCATTGACGGCGGCGCTCAAGGCGTCCAGGAATACAGCTTTTTGGATTTGGAATTTCATAGATTAGGCACCCCTTTGAATAATAGTCGTTCCTACGAAGAATACAACCGCAATTACTGCCAAGGCCACGATGACCCACTTGTTCATGGAATTGGTCTTTTTAGGCACGAAATTCTTTGCATTTTGCTTTGCGCGCCTACGTTCGGTTCGGCTCATAGAAAAATCTCCATTGTTTTATGGTGTAAAAACTACTATTTTAAGAATGAAAAAGGGAACGCTTATGGATAAAACAGTGCTAAATAAGCTAAAAAACCATGCCGCGAGTCTGGCCTCCGCGGCGCTTGTCCGAGTTGAACTGGCCACCGAAGAGAGCCGCCTCAAGACCAAGTTCCAGAGTCTCGGGCAGAAACTCTACGGAGCCGTGCAGGACGACCTTTTGAAGGCCATCAAGGACGACCCCTCGGTAGTGGAACTTATCGGCGGTATCGAGGAAAGCCAGAAGAAGATTGCCGAGCTGGAGAAGAAGCTCTCCAAGGAAAACGTGGGGAAGAGTGAAGAAGCTTGAGGTCCATGTCTTTCCGAGCAAGACCTCGGCGCCCAAGAACTACAAGATTTCCCTGACCAGGGTTATCGTGATAGTGGTTCTTTTGGCCTGCGCCATTCTCGGGTTCGTGCTGTTTTCGCCCCAGAAGATTGTGGCGAACCTCTCCGACGGTAACGTGCTTTCGGTGTACCGGCAGAACATGGCCATCAAGAAGGAGATCAAGGGTATCCGCCAGTCGGTGGACGAGTCTATCTTGAAGGCGGAAGAAACCCGGCTTTTGCGAGACAGCACCATGAACCTGAGCGGCCTGGGCTTTACGCTGGAAGAGACTGGTCGTGATATGCGTTCGGGTAGCGAGCGCAAGAGCCTTACCGAAATCGAGGCCACTTTCAAGAAGCTGCTTGCCCGGCTGGAGCAGGATTCCGTGACGGCGGCTATGGTGCCTGTGCTGCACCCCTTCAAGAATAGCCACGCCGTCAAGAACCGTTTCGAGATGATTTACGACCATTTTACCGAGCAGGAATTGCCTCACCGGGGTATAGACTATGTAGCCGCCATTGGTGATACTGTGGTGGCCACAGGCGCCGGCGTGGTGGCAGAGATCCAGCGGCATCGCGGGTTCGGACTTTCCATGAAAATCGAGCATATGCCTGGTATCAAGACGTT
Organism: uncultured Fibrobacter sp.; assembly: GCA_946402415.1. Classification (GTDB taxonomy): domain Bacteria; phylum Fibrobacterota; class Fibrobacteria; order Fibrobacterales; family Fibrobacteraceae; genus Fibrobacter. Next base: position 4,319 of record CAMIWK010000027.1, on the reverse strand, counting down.
CTATGCCCACCTGGGGCAGGCTCTTGTACAGCCGGGTCAGCGTGTTCGGCGCGGGCAGCCCATCGCTATCATCGGCGAGAGCGGTACGGAGTCTAGCGTGGCCCTGCATTACGAGATTCGCCTGAATGGAACGCCCGTGAATCCGGAAGACTATTTTATAACAAAGTAGGTCGCCCATGCCCAAAGCACCCTTTGAACAGAACATCATCGCCCTTGTGTGGGATTGCGACAAGACGCTTATCAGCAGCTACATGCAGGAACCGCTCTTTCGCCATTACGGCGTGGACGGCACCCAGTTCTGGCGCGAGGTGAACGCCCTTCGGGAATACTACGGGCGTAGCGGTGTGCACGTGAATCCGGATACCAGCTACCTGAACCATGTACTGACCTACGTGAAGCAGGGCTTGTTCAAGGGGCTTTCGAACAAACTATTGCGCGAGTTCGGGAGTGAGCTTGTGTTCTACCCTGGGCTTCCTGATTTTTTCGGGAACATTAGACAGCTGGTGGAAAACGACCCCAAGTACAAGGCCTTTGATATCAAGCTGGAGCATTACGTGGTGAGCACGGGTTTCGCAGAGACTATCCGCGGGAGCGCTATCGCGCCCTTCGTAGATGGAATTTTCGGTTGCGAGTTTATTGAGACGCCTGCGCTGCCGGGCTTTGTAGGTGCTAGCGGAAACGCCGTGAAGGCGGGGGCCGCTCCTGCCGAAGGCGAGATTAGCCAGGTGGCCTGCGCTTTGGACAATACTTCCAAGACCCGTTACCTTTTCGAGATTAACAAGGGGAGCAACAAGTATCCCGACGACATCGACGTGAATTCCACCATCGCTCGCGGCGACCGTCGCGTGCCTTTCGAGAATATGCTTTACATTGCCGACGGGCCTTCCGATGTGCCGGCCTTCAGCATCTTGAATTACAACGGCGGTCAGACTTTTGCGGTGTACCCCAAGGGCGACAAGCAGGCCTTTAGGCAGGTGGACAAGCTCCGTCGCGATGGCCGTGTGCAGATGTTTGGCGAGGCGGATTATACCGAGGGTTCACAGTCGTGGCTGTGGCTTACTGAGAAGGTGACTTCTATCGCCGACCGCATTGTGCGTTCGAAGCAGGCGGCCATCAAGAATAGCGTCAGCGCTCCTCCGGGACATTTGGGATAAGCGCCCGCTAAACGTCATCCTGGAGCGAGCAACGCGAGTGACGGGATCCATACATTTCACTTGGGTTATCTAAAAGGAGGAAAACTATGAGTTCTTGTAGGTATTGCGGGTCTTCATCGTATGGAAGCTGTTCATATTCTCCTCACAGACGGCATGAACATCACGATGATGAGGACAGCTGCGAATTCTGCGGGTCATCTTCTTACGGCTCAGGCTGTTCCTATAGCCCTACTGGAATGCACCGTCATGGGACGGGTCGAGATAAATGTGTGTGGTGCGGCTCGACATCGTACGGCTCCGGTTGCTCCTACAGCCCTACGGGTTACCACGAGAAGTAATTCGGCGCGCGTCTTTATTTAATGCGACGTCCTTTCAGGTCGTAAAACTTCTTTTTTCTGAAAATCGTTTTCGGTTTTTCCAAGACTTTTGAACCCTTCCGGAGGGCTTGAGTTTCTTGCTTTTCTTCTGTCTGTGTTTTTGAAGAGTCGGGCTGCTTTTCTGAGGTGCTGGGATTTACAGGTTCTTCCGTTTGTACCCTGATCGCGGTGCTGGTGCTGTCGGGCACTTGTTTTTCTTCTATCTGTGTTTTTGAAGAGTCGGGCTTGTTGAGTTCTTCTGTTTCTTCGGTTTCCGTATTGCTAGCCTTGGCGCCGGGCTCGTTGTACAGCTCCACAATTTCGCTGTCAGAAAGGGCGCGGTTATAAATTCTCAGGTCATCGATACGGCCCTGGAAATAGCTCCACTGGGAGCGAGTGCCCAACCTGAGTGGTGCTGTGCCGTTCTGGACCTGCACGCCGTAGGTGGCGTCATATAGATCGTCTTGGTCTTTCTGGACTCCATTTTTGAATAAAGTAATCTTGTTCGCCTGGACATCGTAGCGGGCGACAAAGTGGATCCACTCGTTTTCTTGGACTTGCTCCTGCACGTAGCTTCCGGCACCGAGACCGCCCTCCAGGTTGAAGGCGTAGGCCGACATTCGGTTCGGACGGTCCTCTTGCCCTTGGGAGAGGTCCTTGTTGTACATGCGGAATACCCATTCGTGCTGGTGGGGCACGCCCTTGCCCATCCAGTGCACATATCCGCCAGCTTCCGCTTTCTGGAAGTTCAGTACTTCGGGACTGACCCATACCGAGATGGTCAGGGCCCCTGTGGTAGAAATACTGAAGGCGTCGTTGTCGGGAATTTCTAGGAAGGTTTCGTTTCCGTCAAAATAGGCACTGGAATTCTCGTTGCCGAACCGGTCTGCGGCGAATGTGGTGCCGTGGTTTTCAGATGAATCTATCTCGGTGGCTGCGGTGTTCTCGAAAGACTCGCTAAATGGATAAAACGCCACAAGCCCCTCTGAAGGGACTGCTCCCGATTCTGCGACTAGCGCCGCAACGAACGCTACCACTGTCCAAAGATTTTTCCTAAGCATAGTCCAAACAAGTCCCTTAATTCAAATAATACTAAAACTAGGCGGAAAATCGGCGTTTTATCCCCCAATTCCCTATCCCCTGACCCCTAGATCCTAATCTCTTATTATATATTTAAGGTCCCTAGATCTCGTTTGGCGGGCGGGCGGTACTTTCCGTCAAGAAACCGGCGGGGTTCGGAGGCGTTCCATACTTTTGGAAGGCCTTTTAGGGATTTGACTAATCGATTTTGCTTTACTTTTAGGAGTTTTATGGCAAATAAGTGTAAGCGCGGAATCCTGATTAGCAAGACACCTTACGAGAAACGCATCGCCATCATGGAAGACGGCGAGCTTGCGGAATTGGTCGTAGAAAGCGTGTCTTCTACTCGGGTTCTGGGCAATATATATAAGGGTGTAGTCCAGAAGGTGCTTCCCGCCTTGAAGGCCGCGTTCATCGATATTGGCCTTGAAAAAGCGGGATTCCTCCATCAGGACGACGCCATGGACAGAAACGAGCTGTTGCGCCGTGAATATGGCGACGATGGCGACGAGGGCGGTTCTTCCAAGGAAATCTCCATCGACGAGATTCTCCAGGAAGGCCAGGAAATCATGGTCCAGGTGGTTAAGGAACCCATCAGCACCAAGGGTGCCCGTTTGACGACTCATCTGAGCTTTGCCGGACGGTTCTTGGTCTGCATGCCGGGTACCAACTTCGTGGGCGTATCCAAGCGCGAGCGTGACCCCGCCAAGCGCCGGGAATTCCAGAAGGTGGTCCGCCGCCTGAAGGCCCGGGACGTGGGTTACATTGTACGTACCAACGGGCTGAACGAGTCCGAGTTCGAAATCCAGAAGCAGATGCGCGAACTGGAGAGCAAGTGGGAACAGACGAAGTACAACTTCGAGACCATGCCCGCCGAAACCTGCATCTACGAGGAGTCGGATTCTATCGAGCAGACGGTCCGCGAGTACTTTGGCGAGAACACCGACTACGTGTATATCGACAACCGCGACGAATATTTCGCCTTGCGCGATTACCTGAAGGTGCTCTCTCCGGACAAGCTGGACAAGGTGAAGCTCTGGAGCTCTAACGAGAGCCTGTTCGAGTACTTCAAGATTGAGAACGATTACGCTCGCTCCCTGCAGCGCCAGGTGCCGCTGCCCCGCGGAGGAAACCTGGTCATCGAGCAGACCGAGGCCCTGGTGTCTATCGACGTGAACACCGGCCCCAAGGTCCACGGCAAAGACCAGAGCAAGATTATTCTTGAGACCAACATCGACGCCTGCCACGAGATTGCAAAGCAGTTGCGCCTGCGCGATGTGGGTGGCCTTATCATTATCGACTTTATTGATATGGAAACCGATGCCGACCGCGAGGCCGTGTATCAGGAATTCCGCAAGGCTATCCGCAGGGACAAGGCTCCTATCAGCCCCGCTCCCATTAGCCAGTTCGGCCTGATGGAAGTGACCCGCAAGCGTGTTCGCGTGAACCTGATGACCGAGAAGACGGAAATCTGCCCGGTGTGCCACGGCGGTGGACGTATCGCCACGCTGGAATCTACCTTGGGCATGATCGACCGCTGGATGGCCCGTGCCCGCGCAAAGGGAAAACTGAAGGAGGTGACCCTGGTGGTGAGCACTCCGCTGGTGGACGTGTTCTGCAAGGACATGGCCCGTATGTTCCATTATCTGGAATACAAGCACAGCATGAAGATCGACCTGGTGGAAGACGAACATGCCCATGTGAACCAGTTCTGGATGTACGACAAGAA
>CAMIWK010000026.1 GCA_946402415.1 uncultured Fibrobacter sp. | reverse complement strand
CCCCGTCCGCACCATCAAGTTGGAATGCCCCCAGGGCTGGACCGACTGGGAAGACGCCATCAAGGTCATCGCCGGGACCTTCAAGGAAATCGGCATTCCCGCCGAGGAATACTTCGTGGACTACGGCGTGTGGGACAAGGACCTGCGTCATGGGACCTTCGACCTCGCTATGAAGACCCAGACAGCGGAACTCTCCGCTGCCACACCCTGGACTAGGTTTTCCCAAGTTATGGGCCCAATCGGTCTTAGACCTGTGGGCGAAGACGCCTTCTCTAACCAGGGTCGTTTTAGCAACGAGGCCGCCAACAAGCTCCTGGACAAGATCCCCACTATCCGCAACGAGAACGAACTGGCGCTTGCCTATCGCGAATTGAACAAGATTTTCATGGAGACCGTTCCGGTGCTTCCGGTAATGTACCGGCCCACCCAGTACTACCAGTTCTCTACCAAGCACTGGACCAATTTCCCCACCGAAGAAAATCCTTACGCTCCTCCGCAGCATCTGATTGTAGCCGCTGGAGTCAAGGCCCTATGGGAAATCAAGGCGGTGAAGTAAGCTTAGCCTGCCTCATTTATTAACTTTGGTTCGAATTAAAAAGGAGTCAATTGTGGGAAAATCTCGTTTTATCTTGCCAAACGCCTTTACGAGTATGAATTTTTTGTTGGGCGTTTTTGCCATCTGTTGGGTTACCGGAGCCTTTGATTCGTTCACCTCTACGGACACTCTCCGTATGGGAGCCTATTTCGTGATGCTCAGCATGCTTCTGGACAAGCTGGACGGATTTGCCGCACGCCTTGTAAATGCCAGTTCCGAATTCGGTGCGCAGTTCGACAGCCTCGCCGACCTTATCGCCTTCGGACTTGCTCCCGCCTTCTGCGTGTTCTTTGCCTACAAGAACTGCGCTCCCCAATTTTTTGAGCAGAACACCGCCCTGCTGGTAGTTACGTTCTCCATCTATGTACTCTGTGCCGCCATGCGCCTAGCCAAGTACAACGCCTGCGATTCCGACACCTACCACCATCACTTTTCTGGACTGCCCTCTACCTTTGCAGGCGCCATTAACGCCACCTTGATCATATTCCTGAAAACCAAGGGCGTGCTCTCCTTGACGGATTCAGCATTGGTCTTTATTCCCGTCCTTGTGATGCTCGCTACGGGCATTCTGATGGTGAGCCCGCTGTTTTTGCCCAAGCTCCAGCCCCGCAAGAATAAGGCCTTCAACATCTTTCAGGGCGTGCTGATTGTCCTTACCTACATCGCCGGCTTCATGTTCGTTTCGGAAAAGGTTCCCTACATTTTGGAATACTTGCTGGTTCTTGGCGGTTGCTATCTGGTTATCGGCTTTAGCGTGGGCCTGATCAACCGTAGCAAGATCATCGAAGAGGCTAAGGCTTCGAAAGGGGCTTGAGTTTTAGAAACTCGACCAGGCCTTTCCCGTAACGCTCGTACAAAAGCTCGGGAGCAAGCCTCGGAAGTTCCACCGTAACACATTCCAGATTACGTTCTTTGCACCAGGTACCAAAGCTGCCTGGTGTTTTGTATCCGATGTCCTTAACGTATGGAACATTGAATACCGCCTGGAGAGCCTTAACAAGTTCCGTTTCTTCGGGAGCATCGATACAGCCGATAGGACCGTGAAGCGTGACTACCGCCCGGGGGCGGATTTGTTCTATTAGCCTTATTATAGCGTTGACCTCGGGTTCACTGGCGGGAGCAGAGCCCGTCGAAAGTTCCATATCCCGTTCCGCTTCCAGAATAGAGCGGGACCGTACCGGGGCGGCGTTCCAGTTTTCCGTCGGGAAATTGCGGTTCAGGTCTACACCATTTGCGTTACCCCTTGTACCAAGGGTCACTCCGTCGGGATTGGCACATAGAACGAAAGCCGTTGATTCAAGATTACCGTCAAATACCCGCAATGCGCGACTCAAGAGAAACGTAGTCTCTGGTTCCTCACCGTGGATTCCTGCCATAACAAGAAGGTCACACTGGCTCTTGCAAGGGAAATAAAGGAGCGGCGAGCCCAGAACGCTAGTACCATAAGCGGTGGATTTTAGATGTAAGGTTCCAGAAAGCATAGCATTACTCACTCCACATTCCACATCAGATAAAATATGGATAGATGTACTCCTCAGCAAGTTGTGAGAGGCGCGCAAGGACCACCTTCTTGCAGGCCATATCCGAGCCTTCGTAGATTTTCCGCAAGGTATCCAGCGAGAAATGTTCCAGACGTTTTCGGGAGGTGGGCAGATGCGCAATATGCCAACCTTCGGGCCGAATCTTTCCGCGGCCGGGAACGAATACACGGTCAAAACCAAAGGCGTTGCCGGCCGCAAACCGCTCATCTAAAAACTTGTGGAACCGAGCAAACATTCCAGAGCACTCTTCCGGCGTGAGTTGCACTTCGTAACCTTCGGGACAGGCCCTGCCATCCACAACGTCAATGTCCGTACCCAAATGATGGCGGCTCGCCCCCGGTAATGCCGACCAGGTAAGAATGGCGTACATCAGTTCTTCTTCATCCTGGGGGCGCTCCATCGGCACGCCTTCTGCCGAAAGCAGAGGCAACTCCCCGCAAGCCTTGCGGTTCCAGATGGAAAGTTGCCGTTCAAAGGGGCGGTAAGCCGATTCTATGCGGAGCTCAAAGCCTTCCTCTGCAACTTCATTCTTTAGTTTGTTCAAAAAAGGCAGAATTTCGGCATCCACAAAATAGCCCGGCGCCGCTTCTACGAGGTTCGGCTTTCCAAGCCCATAAGGCAGCAAATCTTCAGCAGTACGTTCCATTAAACCTCTACCCCCATCTTCTTTATCAGGTCCTTCCACTGTTGAACAGAGGCTTTCTTCTTACGGGTAGGCACCCGTTTCTTGAGGGTCTCCGTCAGGGGCGACGGATTTCCGTGAGTCCAGGCGATAGCCAGGGCATCAGACGCATCCAGAGGGAGGTCGCCACCCTCTATCCCTAGCTGAGCGAAGACCATGCGGGCCACCTGTTCCTTGGAGGCCGACCCGTCTCCCGTAACGGACTGCTTGACTACCTTGGGCGGGTACTCGTTAAAGGTCATGCCTCGCTTGCGGCAAGCCACAAGCACTGCCCCGCGAATATGCCCGAGCACCAGGGCACTCTTGGCGTTCTTTGCAAAGAACACCCCTTCCATGGCCAGGGCCTCGGGACGGTAATTGTCCAGCAGGGCCTCCAGCCGGCCTACAATATGTACCAGACGATCTTCTAAATTCTTGGTAGCGGGAGCATGGAGAGTCCCATATTCCAACACCCGAAAAGACCTTTCCGTCTTTTCCAGGAAAGCATATCCCGTCGTAATAGAGCCCGGGTCGATGCCGAGAATAACCATAGCCAAAAAGTAGATAAAATGTCCAAAAAAGTGTTCCATTCAAGGTATTTTTTATTAGATTCCTATATGGAGGCTCCCTATGCTTATCGACCAGGATAATACAAGTTTTGCTCATGTAAAAACACACCCCCGCCAGTTGGGAATTCCTTTAAGTCGATGGGGCAGAAACCTTATTGCCAGCTGTCCGTTCCACGCTCCCGAAGAGACTTCCCTGTTCTTTTATGACGCCCTGGGTTACTGGCGGTACCGTTGCCTCCAGTGCGGTAGCGAAGGCGACCTGGTCGAGTTTGTCATGCGGAGCCGTTTCAACGGCATGGAAGAACCCGCCGCAAGAGCCGAAGCCCTTGAATTTCTAGGAGGGCTGGAACAGGAACAGGATTCCAAGCAAGATGACCGCCTATGGCTAAAGGAAGTCGGTGGCGAAAAGTCAAAAGTTCTGGAATGCTTTGTCCGGTATTGCCACTGGGCCGCCTGCAAAAGCCCTTCTTCCGAAGAATTTCTGCAATCCAGAGGCTGGAGCATCGGTCAGGCCCAGCTCTACGGACTAGGCTACTATAGTGGCGACCCGGAACCCTTCTTTAGCTACTGCATGCTTTCGGGATTAGAGCGCCACCATGTAAGTTTCTACCTGGATAACCTGGAGGCCTACCACGAGCCACGAATAACCATTCCTGCCCGCAACTCCAAGGGGCTGATACACTCCGTCTATGGGCGCCTTATGGAAGATGACGGCAAGCCTCACCCGTACGTATCCTTCGCCTCTGGCCCCAGCGACATTCCTTTTAACATCCAGCCCGAAAACACCAGCCCCATCATCGTGGAAGGCTTCTTTGACGCCTTAACTGCGGATCTGGCAGGTATCCCGGGTGTAGTTTCCACCATGTACCAGGACCTGTCCCTGAGCCACCTTTACAAGCTCAAGGCCTGCGGTGCAGATTCAGCGACAGTGATACTCCGGCGTGAAGACAACCGCCGTGAGCAGGAATATCGTATCCAGGGCTACCTGAAGATGGCCGAGGAACTGGATATGAGATTCAAGTCCATCGTGCTGTCCAAGGATGAGACGGTTGACATACTGGTCCGCGATAAGGGTGCTGATTATCTTATCGACCTTATCGACAAGACCGAAGAAGATACGGTGCATACCCACCGCCGTTCCATGCTGCTCCAGGACATCAAGGAAAACTACGACGCCGCCATGGGCTGCCCTCCTGATACCAGCGTGGGTTACACTCTAAACAATTTCCCGAAACTCACCAAGGAGATTGACGGCATCCAGTCCGGGTGTTTCTTCGTTTCTTCTAAGCCTTTCGGACTCAAGACCTCACTATTGTCCAGCCTGGCCCTAGACCTTATAGACAGCAACCCCATTTTGAAGATCATCTACATCGCCCTGGAGACACCCCGTCGGCAGATTTTCGACCGTATGGTGGCCATGGAAACCGGCGAGTCCATCCTCACGGTTAGAAAGCAAAATGAAGATGACCAGATTAACGGCAAGATTCTCGAAGCCACCAAAAAGCTCATGAACCTAGTCCGCACCAACCGCCTCGAAATCTGGGAAGACTACCCCACCTTCGACAATAACGAGATGATGAGTATCTTGAAAGAGGAGCGGAAACAGAATTCAGATTTGATCGTGATGATTGACGGTCTGGACCACTTGAAAATAGACGGCCGACTTGAACTGGATGACATTCACGAACGCAGGTCCTTCGTGATGCTGGACCTGTACAAGAGTCTGGACATTCCGCTATTCCTTGGTGGAGAGCTGATTCCTACCGAAGAAGGATTTGAAGGGCCGAGGCCTTACCTGCGTGACTCCGATGCCATCTACTGGCTGGACTCCCAGCACAAGACGCTTACCCTTTCCGTCAATTCCAACCGACTGGGCGTAAGCCATAAGTACAACTGCCCCATCTACATTGACCCCCTATCCAACAAGATGCAGGAAGCCGAGTAGACCTGGCCCTCATGCCACAAGCGCCATTTACCATCGTTGATTTTAACAACTTCTGGAGCCCTTCCGGAGGGGGTGTTAGGCGTTACCACCTGCAGAAGATGGCCTTTTATGAAGGCCGTCAAGATGTCCTGAGCGTTTTCGTGATGCCAGACAGCAGAACCTTTACCGAAAAACGGGGATCAGGCCTGATTATCGAGCATGTCGAGGCTTACCGATTTCCTGGCAACTGGGAATACCGCTTTATCTGGAAGCAGAAACAGATTCGCCCCATACTGAAAAAGTACATACCCCAGGTAATCGAAGTGGGTTCTCCCTACATTCTGCCAACAGTAGTGCGCAAAGCGGCCAAGAGAATTTGTCCCGAAGCCATTCTTCTCAGCTTTTGGCATGCTGATTTCCCCGTCACTTACGTGGGCAGGCCTGTTGCAAACAAACTAGGCAGTTTGTTCGGGAAGCTTGCCGAAAGAATTGCCTTCTGGTACGCCCGTCAAGAATTCAAGAAGTTCGACGGTATCCAGGTGTCCTGTAAGGAAGTTATGGAACGCCTGGAAAGGCGCCGCCTCCCCCATAGTCACTGGATTCCGCTGGGTTGCGACATCCAGATGTTTGCGCCTACCAAGCGTGACGAAGCCCTGGTGGCCGACTTCAAGGGCGGAAATCCCGACCGACTTACCATCTTCTTTCCCCACCGTTTTTGCGAGGAGAAGGGTATCGAGCTTTTGCTCAGCGCTTACGATGAGCTGACAGAGCGGCTAGGCATTGAGCCTGAAATTATACTGGCGGGAACAGGGCCTTATTTGCCTCAAGTCAAAGAGGCCGTTCAAAAGTACCAGCATATCCGCTATGTAGGCTTTATCAAGTCCATCGATGAGATGGCCCGGCATTACGCCAGTGTAGACATGGGGCTCGCTCTTTCGGGCTGGGAGACCTTCGGGCTTTCTATTCTGGAGAGCATGGCCAGCGGGAACGCTCAAATAGGGGCCAAAACAGGGGCTGCCTTTGAACATGTAACGGAATCAAAAGCGGGCACCATCCTGAGGGAGCGCACGCCCCACGCCCTGGCCGACGCCATCGTGGAACTCTACCGCTCCGACATGCAGGTCATGAAGCAAAACGCCCGGGCCTACGCCGAAAAATTCAGCTGGAACGACTGCTTCGAGAGGCAGCTTTCCCTTTACCACAAACTTTATCAAGAAAAGAGGAATTCATGATCAGACACATCGTATTCTGGAAACTGAAAACTGAGGCCGAAGGTGCTACCGCCAAGGAGAACGGCCAAAAGATGGTGGACGCCTTCCACGCCCTGGAAGGTAAAATTCCAGGCCTAGTGAGCATCGAATCCGGGCTGAACTTCGGCAAGGCCGAACTCGGGAATGGCGACGTGGAGTACGACATCGCCCTGGACACCACTTTCCGCACCAAGGAAGCGCTGGATTTTTATCAGGGACATCCGGAACACCAGGCTATCGTGGCCTTCGTGAAAAAGGTGGTCACGGAACGCCGTGCAGTAGACTTCGAATTCTAGGTACAACACCTTTTTACTACATTTTTTACGTATGGTCCAACTGAGTCAAACATCGTGGCAAGAGTTCTCCTTGAAGAACGTTATGGAGACGCTGCAATACGCCCCGATGAATTTACAGATCGGACCGAACCCCCAGTTACACTATACCTTCCCAAAAGAACTGGTTCCAGGCGCCACGGTCCGCTACAACCTGCAATGGGGGTTCAAGACCCTGAAGTGGACCGGCATTGTCAGTTCCATCAAGGACAACAGCATTACTGTACGGCTCAGCGAAGGCCCGTTCCGCGGGTTCACTGCCAAGCACAGCTTTGTAGATGAAGGGAACATGACCGCCTGCTACGATGAAATGCGATTCCAGGGGTTCACCGACATTCCCGAAGAGACCTTCGCCGAGATCATCGACAAGACCAATATCGTCTACGGCATTTATTCCCGCAAGGATACGCGAGACGTGATGCTCGCCTACGAGGCCCAGAAGAAAACCCAGTCCATCGAGGCCCTGGACCAGAGCGCCACCGCAGGCTAGGGGTATCTACAACCTGGGGAATTCCATGTACGTGAGTCTAGAACAAGCCCTGCTTGATTTGGAAAAAGCGGGTCTGTTGAAGCGTATCCACAGCGAGGTGGATCCGAACCTGGAAATGGCAGAGATGGCCCGAATTGCCTTTGAAAAGGGCGGTCCAGCGCTATTATTCGAGAAGGTGAAGGGAAGTAAGTTTCCCTCCGTAGCGAACCTTTACGGTACACGGGAACGAATGGATTTTCTGTTCCGCGACACCCTAGAAAGTACCAAGGCCGCAGTGCTGTTCAAGTCAAATCCCGTAGGATTTTTCAAGCATCCGCATCTCGGGAACCTGGTGCTGGCGGCCAAGGCCGGACTGCACAGCCTGCCCCTCCAAAGCGGGAGCATCGCCGACTTCGAGGAATGCACCCTACAAGACCTGCCCCAGGTCAAGTGCGCCCCCGATGACGGAGGAGCCTTCCTTACACTGCCCCAGGTGGCAAGCCGCCCAGGCAAGAAGGCGGGCATCTTGACCACAAATCTGGGAATGTACCGCATCCAGATTTCCGGGAACAAGTACGCCCAAGATGAATGCGGGCTCCATTACCAAATCAAGCGCGACATTGCAAAGCACCACCAGAAAGCCCTTGAAGAAGGCCGCCCTCTGAAGGTGAGCATCTTCTTGGGAGGGCCACCAGCTCACACCCTTGCGGCCATTATGCCCATGCCAGAAAACCTGTCGGAACTACTTTTTGCGGGAATGCTTGGCGGACGCCGGTTCCGCTACTTTATCCACGAAGGTTACCTGGTTTCTAGCGATGCGGATTTCTGCATTCTGGGAGAGGTGGCACCGGACTTAAAGCCGGAGGGCCCCTTCGCGGACCACGTAGGCTATTATTCCGGAAAGCACATGTTCCCCTACCTGAAGGTGAAAAAAGTCCTTTGCAAGAAGAACGCCATCTACCCCTTTACCGTAGTGGGCCGCCCTCCGCAAGAAGACTCCTTGTTTGGGGAGTTCATCCACAGGATTACGCGGCCCATGGTGCCCGCATCGTTACCGGGAGTTCACGCGGTCCATGCCGTGGATGAGGCGGGAGTGCACCCGCTTTGCCTGGCGCTGGGTTCAGAAAGCTTTAGGCCCTATGTCAAGCCCGAAGAGCGGGAGCCTATGGAGCTTTTGAAAACGGCGAACGCGCTACTAGGATTTAATCAGGTGAGTCTTACCAAGTACCTGATGATTGCCGCCAAAGAGGACAATCCCGAGCTGGACGTGAACAAGGTTCCCGAGTTCTTTGGCCATATGCTTACGCGGGTCCACCTAGATAGGGACTTGCATTTCCAGACATCCACCACCACAGACACGCTGGACTATACTGGCGACTCGCTAAATCACGGTTCTAAATTGGTCATCGCCGCCGCAGGCCCCAAAATTCGTGACCTGCGAAATGAAAGCGCCGACCTGCAGAGCCTACACCTGCCCGCCACCTTTGCCGATGCAAAGATCGTGATGCCCGGAGTCTTGGCCCTGAAATGGATGGGCGACAATGTAGGCTTTGAAGCCGAAATAGATTCGTTAAAGAAAAGCCTCGCGGATTGGAGTTTCCGTGGCAATTATCCCTGGATAAGCATCGTAGATGACACGTCTACCCTGGGCGCAGAATGCCCGCAGACCAACCTTCGCGATTTCTTGTGGCTGACCTTTACACGTTCAGACCCGGCCCGTGACTTGTACGGCCTGAACGAACGGGTGGAGCAAAAACACTGGGCTACCGACGCCCCGCTGATTGTGGATGCCCGAATCAAGCCCCACCACCAAAAGCCCATCTCCTTCGACAAGTCTGTCAGAGAAAAGGCCCTGCAAAAATTGCAGGGGATCCTGTAGGAGCATATATGTCTAGGGCGTTGCACTTTTTTCTCTTGGTATGGGTAATTTTGGTGGGAGCCTTCGTTTGCGCCGCAAATGCCCGCACCTGCGGAACCATGCAGGCGGTCCAAAGCTGGATTCAAAACAAAGGGAAAATTATTTCTTCGGCGACCGATAGGCATAGCTCCTGCGAAACCGAAGATTACTACGATTCCGTCTATTCCAGGACAACTTCCCATTTCCAGATTTTTTACGTATTGAAAGGCCCCCATGCCACTACGGAAAAATTTGTGGACAGTCTTTCGGTCAACCTTGAAAAGGCCTGGGACCTGCACGTGACCAAAAACAAGATGCGAGAGCCTCTAGGTAGGGACACCACTGTCCATTATCTGAAACCCGTCAAATCAGGCCTTTACGGAGTAGAAGTTCTGGAAATAAACCTTGTGCGGAATCCAAGAGTCGTTCATGGAAGTTCGGGTATTTGCGAGGAATGCTTTGCCGTCACAAATTTCGGTGGGCGGAACAACTGGCAAGTATCGGAAATGATGATAGATAACGATTTCAAGGTCGTTGACACCGATGACCCGGAATACGAAACGTTGAACATCGGCGAAAAAAAATGTACCTACTGGAAATCCACCAAGGAAATTACCAACACCTACGGAAAATATTCCTATGTCGAGAAATGGGACAAGGCCATCCGCGTCACCGTTTTCCATGAACTTTACCACGCCATCCAGATTCGATATCTGAACCCATACGAACATCTGAATTTCTGGTTCGAAGCCTCCGCTACAGGCATGGAAGATATCGGCGCCCCCGAGGTAAACGACTACTTCCGCTACATTCCCGATTTCTTACAGCGAATGGGATCTCCCCTAGATGAAACCGCATTCCCCTACGGAGCTTCACTATTCTTCTTGTATCTACACAACCGCATAGATCCACTTTTTGACAAGTCCCTCTGGGAAGCATTCGGTAAGAACCCCGAGGGATCATTCCGGACTCAGTTCTCCCAGGTTCTCGAAGCCCGCAAAAAAAATCCGCAGGATGTTCTCCAGGACTTTGCAGAAAGGCTTTCCTATTCCGGGCACACCAGCAAGATGGTGGATTCCAACGCATGGTATTCCACTGATCAACCCCTCTGGAAAGACGTTCCCTACGATTTCGCCTTGGAGGGTTTTAGGCCTGACTCCACCATATTCGCCTATAACTTTTACCAAGGCGGTTTTCCGAATCTTGAAAACTATGCAGGAAAAGCTTCCGTGCTCCTGTTCAAAGACGGTCACGCCCATCTGCGGAAAGTCACCAGCATTAGCTCTCTGGACTCCCTACGTACTGAAAGTTTTGCCGCCGATTCCCTCCTTTGGATATTCAGCCGTTACGAAAACCCTGCTCCTCTGCCAGGGAAACCCGAATCAAAGCCCCTGCGGGCCTACCCCACCCCTTGGCGCTACGGGAACCTTTGCTTTGCCCCACTCCCTCTGGACAAGAAATTCATTGAAGTCCGTAACCGCAGAGGGGATCTGATTTTCCGCGAAAAATACGATGGAGAAACCCTTTGTCTAGATGAAGGTTTTATAAAATCAAAGATGGTTCCCGGGGTCTACCGCTATAGGGCTGGTTCCAGCGGGAAAACCAAAGATTTCATGATTATCTACTAGCCCTTAATTTCTAGATTTGGAACGCGATGACTATTGAAGAAATTGAAAAGGAACTGCGGAAAGACGCTCAGGAACTTGTAAAACAAGAGCCCCTTTCCCGCCTAATGCTGGAAGAACAGGTTTTGAACCGCAAGGACTTTGCGGATATGCTGGCCGTAACGCTTGCATGCCAGCTGGCCGGCGAAGTCATTGATAGAACCGAACTGGAAAAGATTTTCAGCGAACTCTACGTAAAGCACCCCGAGCTTCTGGATGACGCCATTCACGATTTGCGCGCCACCGTATTACGTGACCCCGCTTGTACCGGTTACTTGGAGCCTTTACTGCTTTTCAAGGGATTCCAGGGGTTGCAAGCCTACCGTGTAGCCCATGTACTCTGGGAAGAAAACAGGCGTTTCCCGGCAAAAATGCTCCAGAACATCATCAGCCGCAAGTTCGGCATGGATTTCCATCCGGCTGCAAAGATCGGTCACGGACTTCTCGTGGACCATGCCACCAACATCGTCATCGGCGAAACAGCCGTTGTCGGGAACAATGTCAGCTTCTTGCACGGCGTAACCCTGGGCGGAACCGGCAACGAGGTTGGAGACCGTCATCCGAAAATCGGGAACGGCGTAATGCTGGGTGCCCATGCCCAACTTCTCGGCAACATCCACATCGGTGACTGCGCAAAGATTGGAGCCGGTGCAGTTGTATTGAGCGATGTGCCGCCCCACACCACCTACGCAGGGGTCCCTGCCGTAGAAGTGGGCCACCCCGATGACGAGACGCCCAGCTTCAATATGCAGCAGGACTTTACGCGGGACTGTAAATAATGGCTAGGGTAAAGCCAGACAAAATCAAATTCATCGGTGATAAACTGGACGAGTTGTTTCCAAACCCGCCCATACCACTGGATTTCAAGAACCCCTACACACTCCTTGTAGCGGTGGTGCTGAGCGCCCAATGCACAGACGTGCGGGTAAACCAGGTGACCAAAGTCCTCTTCAAGGAAGCCTCCTCCCCTGCCGCTATGATCAAGCTGGGAGTAAAGCGAATCGCCGAAATCATCAAGCCCTGCGGTTTCTTCAACACCAAGAGTGTGAACATCTTCAATCTGTCCAAGACCCTGGTAGAAAAGTACAAGGGAAAGGTTCCCTGCACTTTCGAGGAACTGGAAGCCCTGCCCGGCGTAGGCCACAAGACCGCAAGCGTCATCATGAGCCACGCCTACAAGATTCCGGCTTTCCCGGTAGATACTCACATCCACCGCCTGGCGGAACGCTGGGGACTAAGCGACGGCTCTAGCGTTGAACAGACTGAAAAGGACCTGAAAAAAATCTTTCCCGAATGTGAATGGGAAAAGCGCCACCTGCAGATTATTTACTACGGACGGACCTACTGCAAGGCCAGGGGCCACAAGGTCGAGACCTGCCCTATTTGCAGTATGATGACCGTTCACGCTAAAACCAGGAACAACTTCTCCGGCTAGCGCTCACTCTCGCAACCACGCCTCGTTAATAAACCTAAGCCGAACACAGCAGAAACAAGTATACTTGTTTCTATTGTTGAGGCGCCAGTTTATGCGATGTAATCGCAATACGAGGCGCTTGTTGCTCACGGGTAAGATTATTAAAACCTAAAATTACGGATCCACTCACGCTGTTGGTAAACAGACACTCCCGCCTGCGCCAGCTTGCGGGCGATTTTTCGGCCGGCCTCGGTCGCCATCTTTTCTTCCATAGGGTAAATGCCGACACGACCCAAGTCCAGACGATCGGCATCAAAGCATGTATCTATCGTGATATCGCCAGTTTGCCTCTCCGTCGTATGAAGGCGGCAGGCCTTACGGAGTTTTTCTAGCCGTTCTTCATCTAATTCAAAGCGCTTTTCCGCCAAGCACCTATCCATAAACTCCACCGCCCTGGGGCCGTGTTCTGCGTCGTAGGCGTCATCCATTCGCCTACAGTCATGAAAAAGCGAAAACAGCCGGACTACCGTAATGTCGGCACCCGTCTTAGACGCCAATAGTAATCCATTAAACTCCACCTGGTGCCAATGTTCCAGCCCATGATAGGCGGAATCATACAGACGCTGTTCAAAGGCGTAATCTAGAAGTCCGGTAAAGTCAATCATGAGCATTTCAACATTCAAAACACCACATTGTCATGCACGCTCAAGGCGGGAATGACATTTCAGATGTTCATTCTCTAGAAAAATAAATTTTTTAGGACTAAAAAAACATCATAAAGCTACATTTATGGCATGTCCACCGTCGTCCTTTTCAATAAGCCCTATGGAGTGCTAAGCCAATTCACACCCGAAGCCGGCCATACCGCCCTGGATACATTCGGGTTCCCGCCAGACGTATATGCAGCAGGCCGGTTGGATCACGACAGCGAAGGGGCTTTGCTTCTGACCGACAACGGCAAGCTCATCAAAAAACTTCTGGATCCAAAATTCGAACACCCCCGAACCTACCTCGCCCAGGTAGAAGGGAAAATCACCGAAGAGGCTATCCATAAGCTCTCAACCGGGGTGAAAATCAAAGGGTACCGGACCAAGCCCTGCAAAGCCGAAATCGCAAAAGAACCAGACTGGCTCTGGCCACGCAATCCTCCAGTACGATTCCGGGCAAACATTCCCACAAGCTGGGTGCAACTGACTCTTATCGAAGGCAAAAACCGCCAGGTACGGCACATGACTGCCGCCATCGGATTCCCCACCCTCCGGCTCATCCGTATAAAAATCGGGAATATCCCCCTTGGAGATTTACAACCTGGACAATGGAAACGGGTCACGGAAAGTGTTATCTAGACCTATTCCAGGGTAATCTTTTCCCAGGCCCTGCTTTCTTTAAACAGGCCCAGAATTTCACCATCAAGGTCCCCGCTTGACACCATACTTTCCAGAATGGAGAGGGCGCGTTCTACGGGCATCGGCTTCTTGTAGGGGCGATCCTTCGCCGTCAGGGCCTCGAAAATGTCCAGAATGGTCAATAGGCGCACTTCCTTTGGAATCTGGTCTCCTTCCAAATGGTACGGATAGCCACGACCACTCAGAAGTTCGTGATGTTCTGAAGCCCATATAGGCACATGGCAGTACTCATCGGGGAACTGAATCTGGTCCAGAATCCTTCCGGTTACCACAGCATGGCTCTGAATAACCGAACGCTCCCTATCATTCAGTGTTCCCTTGCGGATAGACAGGTTTTCAATCTCCTCATCTAGCAGAAGGGGACGTTCTTTACCATTTTCATCAATGTACTTTTCCGATATAATCTTTTTCAGAAGCTCCATTTTTTCATCGGGAACGAACTCTGCCCGGTTGATTCGGCGAATCTCATCCAAGGCAGCATCGCGTTCCTGCTTACGGGCGACCCTCTGTTCTTCTGTAATCTTGCCCCGGTACATAGCTATTTCATCGAGCAGCGAAACCATGACAAAGCGTTCTTCGATAGCCCTCAACTGCGCTCCCAGCTTGCTTTCCTTGTCCATAATTTCCAGAGGGACGGCAAGCTTACCTACATCGTGGAGCCACACGCTCATCAAGAAGCTGCGGCGGCGAGACTCGCTAAATTTCCATGGATTGTCCGTCTTGTCCAGCCAATCCAGAAAGGCTTCGGCTATCTGGACCATATTGCGGGTATGATGCGCCGTGTAGGAGGACCGCTCGTCGATAGCCTGAGAAAGGGTCCGTACCACGGAATCCAACAGGCGCTGGGCCTGCTCAGCCGCACGGACTCTCTGTTCCACAAGTTCCGTCACGTCACCCACGACCACAATGACACCCACCTTTTTTTCGTTTTCACGTAAAACAGAGGCTATCATATGCAGCTGGATAACTTTTCCGCAAGCATAATAGGGAACAAGCTTTTCGTGTACAGCGCCATCCTTGTCGTAGATGGCATCCATGATGGTCTGGTTGAATTCATCGTTTATTTCAGAACCAAAGAAGGCCTCCACAACGGGAATACCCTCTAACTGTTCTCGCTTTTTTCCGAGAATTGACGCCGTAGCGTTATTCACATAGCTGATAATACCTTCGCAATTGACGGCAATCACACCCTCCATCATATCCTTGACAATGATGTCGCTAATTTGAGAATGAATTTCACCAGCCATAGACAAATCGTTTCCTTGGACCTAAAACGCCTTCTTCACTACAATATCCACCCGCTTCCCCTGCAGGGCGACCGTCACGTCATCAGCAAGATTTGCCACGATGGATTTTTCCAGTTCATCCCAAGTTTCACCCTGGGCTTTCTTCGCCCCTTCACGGTAGGCACTGAGGGTCCACAGGGGGTCGGCCATGCTAATAACCGATGGCGTTCCAGGAATATAAACGGATTCGGACATGCCGGAATTCTTTTCGTAATCCACCAGAAAGAATTCGGCCGCCAAGCGGATTTTCGCCATGATTCCCACTGCCGCAGCGTTTGTCTTAGATGTAGAGACATCCAACAATTTTTCGCGACGTTCAGCCGTCAAGGTCTGATTGGGCTGCAGGGATACATGCAATTCAAAGTTCTTGCCTTCGCTCTCTACCCAGAATTCGCCCTCTGAAAACTGGAGAAGTGCCGGAAGCATTTCTATCAGTTCCTCGGCCAACAGCCGAAGACGTCCTGCATCCTTCTTATCCAAATCCCTGTAGGCGGCAGACTTGGCCGTTTCCTTCAGCACGGACTTCAAGTCGGTGGCCTTAGTCTGGAGCTTGCAAACATCGGATTTCATTTGAAACCTCAAACAAGAATAAGTATTCCCTCTAAAAATAACATTCCTTTAATGAAAACGGAGGTTTTTCCCCGTTTATAACAAGCTAAACGGGATTTTTTTGTTTATATTCCTTATGGAGGTGTTTATGGGTGTTGCTTTTTTCCGGGCCGTCAAGGGCTTTTTTCTTTCTCAAGCCATACTTTTCACATCCTTCGCTTCCGCCCAGGACGTATTCATTACCGTCGATCAATTCGGCTACCGTCCTTCCGCAAAAAAAATCGCCGTACTCAGGTCTCCGGAAAGGGGGTACGACGCATCCCTTTCCTACACTCCCGGAACAACTATGGAAGTGGTGGATTCCGCCACGTCGGAGGTGGTGTTTTCGGGAACGCCGGTCGCCTTCCAGGAGGGAGCCATAGACACAGCCTCCGGAGATAAGATCTGGTGGTTTGATTTTTCTACAGTCTCAACTCCCGGCACCTACTACGTGCGAGACAGGTCCGACTACCTGAAACAATCCTTCTATTTCCATATCAAGGATGACGTTTACAACGACATCCTGAAAGCCGCCATGCGTATGATGTTCTACCAGCGAGTCGGTATGGCCAAGGAGGCCAAGTACGCCGGCGAGGATTGGGCCGACGCCATAAATCACGAACAAGATAAATGGGCCCGCCTGTTTACGGACAGTACAAACGCATCCACCGAGCGCGATGTAAGCGGTGGCTGGTTCGATGCCGGAGACTTCAACAAGTATACCATATGGAACGGCAACTACATCGAGATGCTCTTGCGGGCCTATATGGATAATCCGAAGGCCTTTACCGATGACTACAACATTCCCGAATCCGGAAACGGCATCCCCGACATATTGGATGAGGTCAAGTGGGGAATGGACCACTTGCTCCGCATGCAGAACGCAGACGGTTCCATCCTCTCCGTCGTCGACGAGGACCATGCCTCTCCACCTTCGGCAGCACAAGGACGTAGCTACTACGGAGCACCCAACGCTATGTCTGCCTACTCCGCCGCAAAGGCCTTCGCCATCGGCTCCATCGTTGCCGATAAGCGTGGAAACACCAGTTATGCAGCGACATTGAAGGATGCTGCCCAACGGGCTTTTGAATGGGCCGAAGCTCACCCGGATTCCATGTTCTATAACAACAAAGCCGAATACGGCACCAAGGACCTGGCTGCAGGCCAGCAAGAGATTGATGCCAACTATACGACAGGAGCCCGCTTTGTAGTAAAGGTGGCCGCAGACTTTGCCATGTATGAACTGACCGGCGATGCCAACTACCTCAAGCGCTTCGAGACCACTCCAGATAGCCTTCCTCTGATGCGGCAGTACGGAAGTTGGGCTCTGGACCAGTACCGTATAAACCACTGTCTGCTCTACATTCTTTACCTAGGCTACAAAGATGCCAATGCCGAAACAAAAAGCCTTATCCAGGAGCGCTTTGTCTCGGAATTTCCTAAGGGCAAATACATTGCTGTTGGTCTTGAAAACGACGGTTACCGAGCCTACATTCGGGATTACAACTGGGGTTCCAACTCCGCAAAAGCCTCCAGCGGCCTGCTTTTCGAAAAAATGGGAAACAGTGATGCCGCCGAAGAATACCTGCATTACCTGCATGGAGTCAACCCCTTCGGCATGGTATATCTATCCAACATGGGAAGCTATGGTGCAAGCAAGAGTGCGACCCTATTCTACCACGGATGGTTCGGCGAAAACCCCGCTCC
>CAMIWK010000025.1 GCA_946402415.1 uncultured Fibrobacter sp. | reverse complement strand
TTCGTTCCGGATATCCCCGTGAAGGTGGCTCTGTCCGAGGCGGTGCAGATTGGCGCCAAGTACAGTACCGATTCATCGGGAGCCTTTGTGAACGGACTTCTTTCGGGATTCATGAGCAAACGAGGCATTAACGTAGGCATTCAAAACAAAAAGGATAAGTAGTCGTGATTAAAGAAAAGTGGATGAAACATATTTTTGCGGGAATTACCTGCCTTGTGGCCCTGGTGGTCTACGCCATGACCATGGCTCCGACGGTCTCTTTCTGGGACTGCGGTGAATTTGTCGCCTGCGCGAACACCTTGGGCATTCCTCACCCCCCAGGAACACCGTTCTTCGTGTTCTTTGCCCGTGCGATTATCGTGCTGCTGCCCTTCGTGGAAGAAATCGCGAAGCGTGTGAATTACATCTCCGTGGTGAGCTCTGCGGCAACGGTCTACGTGACGGCTCTTTTTGCCTGGGACCTCTTGGCCACTGTCCTTAAGAAGGACGCTTTGGTCGAAAAGATTTCTGGTAAGGTCCGCACGATTGTGCTTGCTACTGCTTCTCTGGTGGCTGGTTTCCTTCTGACTTTCTCCGACACCTTCTGGTTCAATGCGGTAGAAGCCGAAGTTTACGGCGTGGCCATGTTCATATTGATGCTGGTGTCCTATCTGGGTCTGGTCTGGTACAACAAGAAAGATGAAGACGGCAGTGACAAGATTCTGATTTTTATCTGCTATATCGCCTTCCTCGGTATTGGTGCCCACCTCTACACCATGCTTACGGTGCCGGCAGTCTTTGCTCTTCTGCTTGCAGCTGAACCCAAGAAGATTGTAGAACGGATTCCCATCTGGATTACGGGAACGCTCCTGTGTTCCGTGATTTATATGGTGTCGGCATTTATTGAGATTTCTCTGATTTGCCTGATTGTGCTTGCCATCCTTTCTGTGGCAAAGCCTTTCGCCCCCAACGTGAACAAGGCGGTCCGTCTTTCCTTGGCCTTTGCCTTCTTTGCCCTTATCGGTTACAGCACTCACCTGTATGTTCCTATTCGTTCAGAACTGAACCCCATTATCGATGAGAATGACCCTGAAATCAACATTCGCGATGAGCAGGGCAATCTGCAGCTGGGTAACCTGTTCAAGAGCGAAAACTGGGAAGCCTTCAACAATTTCGTGGAACGTAAGCAATATGGTTCCGAAAGCATGATTAGCCGTGCCTTCTACCGCCGTTCCCGTGTAACCCATCAGTTGTTCTCTTTCCCCAGCATGAGTTACGGTGGCTATCAGATGGCGCAATATCTGCCCTACAAGGTGGGTGGCGTGAACTATGCTAACGGGGTGTATACCTTTGACGCTTCCGAGAACGAACCTCTTGAGCGCTTTGGAATCAAGTTCCCCACCCAGATGAGCTTTATGGGCGATGCGGTACTCCCGCAGTTCCTGATTTTCTTGCTGATGAACGGCCTTATCGTGATGGTCTGCGTCTTTGTATGGAAGCGCAATATGCGGTTGGGCCTGTACCTGTCTGTGCTTTATGCCTTGTGCAGTATGGGATTGTTGTTCTACATCAACTTTGCTGACGGCACCCGTATGGAACAGCGGGAACATGACTACTGGGTGAGCATCATGACCCGGAATGTCCAAGACCTGAACAGCCGCGGTGCTGCCATACCCTTGGTTCCCGATCCTAACGATCTGATAGACTTGCGTCAGGATATTGAACGCACCAAGATCCATATGGAAGCGCTTCGCCAGAAAAATGCCCCTGCTGCAAAGATTGCGGAGTTGGAAAAGAAACTTACGGGCTTGCAGAATTCCCCCGCATGGCTGAGCTGGCAAAAGATCGAGAATGGTTTTGCCCAGGTAGGAAGCCGTGCGCCTTTCCCGGATGCTGTCCATATGGAGGTCCGCGAGCGTGACTACTTCTACACGCCGGCATTCATTTTCATGAGTATGATTCTCGGCATTGGCGCCGGAATTTTGGTGTTTACCTGCGCTACGGGCGCCTATGCGACCTTTGCAAGCCCGGTTGCTGCCGTGCTTATTCTGGTATCGTTCCTTGTGCCTTGTATATCCAACTACAAGGAACACGACCGTTCTGGCCTGTGGGTGCCCTGGGATTACGCTTATAATCTGTTGAACAGCTGTAGGCCTAACGCCATCCTCTTTACCAACGGCGATAATGATACGTTCCCCTTGTGGTTTGCACAGGAAGTGGCCGGCGTCCGCAAGGATGTTCGAGTGGTAAACCTTTCCTTGGGCAATACGGACTGGTACGTCAAGCAGATGCTGGACAACGAGCCTGTGCTGAAGCTCAGTTACGACAAGGCCGCTATCGACCGTGATATGGTGCTGGACAACAGTTCTGCCTCTAACCCGAACCACCAGGTTTCTACTTGGGTCAAGAACGCAAATCGTCTGATGCCTCAGCTCAAGTCCCGTATCGACCAGATGGAAGGTCAGGAACTTTCTCCTGCGGATTCGGCAAAGCTCTTGCAGTTCAAGGTACATTACCAGGTTTGGGATGCCTTTGTGGATTGGGCGAACCGTACACGCAGCAGCATGATGCTCACTCAGCACAAGTTGGTAATCGACCTTGCCTTGCAGAATATGGACAAGCCCATTGAAATTTCCACTACTGTGGGAACCTCTAACTTTATGGGCCTGGAGAAGTACATGGTCCAGGAAGGCATGGTCTATAACTTTGTGAAGGGAGACTTGGAGCCTAAGCGCAACGCCTTCGACGCCGCTTACACCGCCGCCCTTATTGATACGGTCTATAAGTTCCGTGGTCTGGGTGATGGAACCGCCTTCATCAATTCTGAAACAGAACGGCTCCTTTCCAGTTACATTTCTCTGTACTTGCAGATTTCTTTCGATGTTCGTGACCAGATTTCAAAACTCCGCAATGAAAGACCCTTTACGGCAGACAAAAAGGCTGCTGTGGATAGCCTTGCGCTTGTAGCCTCCAGGTATCTGGAACTTGGCATGAAGCAGTTCCCCAGGGAATGGCGTTGCTATTGGGCGGCGGCGTTTGTGTTTGAGGCTGCGGGTATGAAGCAGGAAGCCCTGAACGTACTGAGCAAGGGCATTGTGGCGACTCCCGAATACGATGAAGGTGGCCGGGCGAGGCTCGCTATGAGTATGCAACAGATTGAACATATGCCGGATGAACCCTTGCAGGTAGAGGAACCCTTGCCCGAGCAGGATTCTACCGTAGAAACGTCAGACTCTACCGTTGAAACAACCGATTCCACCCCCACGGTAGCACTGGCGGAATAGTTAGAGGTGAAGATGGATTTATCGATGGTCATCCCGGTTAAGGAAGAAAGCGAGAATCTTCCGGAGCTGCTCAAGGAAATCGTAGCCGCCATAGAGCCTACGGGTTTCAGTTATGAGGTCATTATCATTGATGACGGTAGCAGGGACAATACCTGGGATGTTGTGGAAGGCCTTTCCAAGGAGTACCCCTTCATTCGCGGGTTCCGTTTCCAATTTAACTGTGGAAAGGCCGATGCTCTGGCTCTGGGTTTTTCCAAGGCGAAAGGCAATTACGTGGCTACTCTAGATGGGGACCTGCAGGATGACCCCCTGGAAATTCCCAAGATGATAAAGATTCTGGATGAAGGTTACGACCTGGTTTCAGGCTGGAAAATCCGCCGACTGGACCCCTGGCACAAGACCTGGCCTTCCAAGCTTTTCAATCTGACTGTCTCTATGGTCTGCGGCAAGCGCCTGCACGATTTTAACTGCGGAATCAAGGCTTATCGCCGTTCCGTGGTACGCTACATTGAACTTTATGGCGACTACCACCGTTTTATCCCGGTGATGGCCAAGTGGCAGGGTTTCCGCATTACCGAAATGCCCGTGGCTCACAGGGCCCGTGTTCACGGGGTTTCCAAGTACGGCATTTCCCGTCTAGTTTCGGGATTCCTGGATTTGGTGTCCCTTATGTTTATGCGGAGCTTCTCTACCAAGCCGCTCCATTTCTTTGGTCTCGTGGGGCTCCTGTTTATGTTGCTTGGGCTTGGCGTTTGCGGTTACTTTGGCTACGAATGGCTCCAGACGGGAGCCCTCCACGTGCGTCCCCTGCTCCTGGCAGGCCTTTTTGCCCTGGTGATGAGTGTTCAGTTCTTTTCCCTGGGGCTCCTGGGCGAAATGGTGAATGGTCACCGCAAGCAGACTTTCCCTATTGCCGATACTCTTGGCGAAGAATGATTTTGTAGATTGTAAGTGAATGTTGAGGAATTTATGTCTTATCCGAAGAGCCTGGTAATCATTCCCACCTACAACGAGAAGGAAAATATCCTTCTTATTATGCCGGCTATCCTGGAACAGAATCCCTGCCTTGAAATTTTGGTGGTGGATGACGGTTCCCCTGATGGCACGGGAGATTTGGTACAGGCGGAATCGGAAAGGAACCCGAGAATACATTTAATCCGCCGTAAGGGCAAGATGGGTCTGGGGTCAGCCTATGTGACGGGCTTCAAGTGGGCTTTGGAGCGTGACTACGAACGGGTCTTCGAGATGGACGCTGATTTTAGCCATTCCCCTACGGACCTGAACCGTTTTTTGGAAACTGCAGAAGAGGCTGATTTGGTCTTGGGCAGCCGTTATCAGGACCGCCGTATCAGCGTGGTAAACTGGGATCTGCATCGCCTAATTCTAAGTTATGGCGCTAACGTCTATACCCGTCTGGTAACAAGACTCCCGATAAGTGATGCTACGGGTGGTTTCAAGTGCTTCCGCCGCGAGGCCTTGCAGGCTTTGAATCTGGACAAGATGAAGAGCGATGGTTATTGTTTCCAGATAGAGACCACTTTCAAGATTTGGAAGAAGGGGCTCCGTGTCAAGGAAATCCCCATCGTGTTTACGGATCGTACTCGCGGGACCTCCAAGATGAGCGGGGGAATTATTTCGGAGGCGTTCTTCCTGGTGCTGAAACTTAGGCTAGGACTTGCTTAGCGCCCATGCCTTCCTGCTCCGTTATCATCGTAGCCTACAATTCCTGTGATTTCTTGCCGGCTTGCCTGAAATCAGTGCAGGACGCTTCTCAGGGCTTGGATGATACGCAGATTATTGTTCTGGACAATGGTTCCAAGGAACCCATTACGCCAGAAATCAAGGCGGTCTTTCCCGCGGTGGAGTGGATAGATTCCCCTAAGAATCTTGGCTTTGGGAAAGGTTGCAATCTGGCGGAAAAGCGGGCGAAAAATCCCTATCTATTCTTTATCAATCCCGATACGGTCATCTCGACTAACGCCCTTCGTGAAGTCCTTCAGTTTATGGAGGCACATCCAGATTCCGGAACGGTGGGTTGCCGCATTTTGAACGAAGATGGAAGTATGCAGTGGTCGTGCCGTCGCTCTTTCCCCACGGAGCTTTCCGCTATTTCAAAAACCTTGGGGCTTGCCAGCTTGTTTCCAAAGAGCAAACTGCTGTCATCGTACAACATGACATACGCCAATCCTGATGAGGTGACCGAGGTGGATGCCATCAGTGGTTCTTTTTTTTGTATCCGCCGGGAACTTTACGAACAACTGAATGGATTTGATGAAGACTTTTTTATGTATGGCGAAGACTTGGATCTGTGCTTTAGGGCAAAGGCTTCGGGTCTCAAGAATTATTACACTCCGGTAACCAATGTCCTCCATTTTAGGGGGCAAAGTAGCCGCACCCGTCGCATAAAGTCGTATATCGATTTCTACAACGCTATGTGGATTTTTGTGAAAAAGCACAAGTCCTATTATCTGGTTCCTAGATTCCTTATTTTTATCGGGATTGTCATTGCTGCCAGTGTGGGAGTGTTTTCGCGCCTGGTTCCCCAGTTCTGGAAAATCTTTCTTGACGTAGGTGTTGTGGCTTTATGGGCGTTGTCGTTCTTGGATTGCGGAAATTCGGCTGAATGTCGGCTTGCGGTGGTTGTCGCTATCGTGAACTTGATGTTCTTTATCTTTCGGGGGGAGTATGCTACTTCAAGCCTTGATGAAAGAGGTGCGCTTAGGTTCCAATTTCCCGTCAACCTAATTCCCGTGGGTGTCTTTGCCGTCTATCAGTGGTTTGTAAACCCCGAAAGCTTTGACGGATCTGAGGCCGGGGTGGTCTGTGCCTCATCAATCCTTATTCCCCTTGCTTTTTTGGCCTGGCGCCGCTTTATGTTCTGGTCTATCTACTTTTACCGTATTTTTGCAAAAAAGCGTCATCGTTCCATTCTCTTGGGAGGTGGTGAAGATTCTCTCCAGTCGTGGTTTGACAGCCACAGCGTCCTCCCCGGCATGGAAGTGTTGGGGTGTGTCAGTACGGACCCGCAGTCTGTTTCTTCAGAAAATAGGAAGCATCTTTTGGGCGGGTATTCCGAGATGGACTCCATCTGCAAGAGGACGGATTGCCATGAGCTGCTGGTGGTATCCAATTTTTCTGGGTTTAGGGAGAATTTCGACCTGAAGTGGCTGGAAAAATTGGGTATGAAGGTGTTTTTGCTTATTGGAACGCCTCGAAACGGCAATTTTGCGCTTATAAACCTTAAAAATCTGCAATAATTATGCAATAATAGGTGCATCTATTTTGCGTTTTTGCCAAAATAGAGTTATTTTTATGCACGTGTAAGTTGTTGATTTTTAAGGTGTTATGTTTGATCGAGCCCTTTTAGATATCCTTTGCTGCCCCGAAACGAGGGGTAAACTTAGTATGGCGGACGAAGGTACCCTTTCGGCGCTGAATAGAGACATTTCTGCCGGTACGGTGAAGAACGTTGCTGGCGAAAAGGTTGCGGAAACCTTGACCGAAGCTTTGATTTCTGCAGATGGGAAACGGTTATACCCCATTCGCGAAGGCATCCCTGTTTTATTGGCCGACGAGGCGATTATGCTCTCATTGGAGGAAAAATGACGGTAACGCTGGACACTTTGAAAAAGACCATCGGTAAGAAGAAGGTGAACACCCAGGCCTTCGCCTGGCTTGCCGATTTCGAAAGGGAGGCCGGTGACCTGGATACATCCCTACAGCGTATCGATGGTGGCTTGACCCTGTATCCGGGCGACCTTGCCGCTCACCTTGTCCGCACCAAGATTCTATTTGAAAAGGGTGATTTTGAGGGTTGTATCGAGGAATGCGCCAAGGTCCTCAAGATGGACCCCTTCTGCCTGTCTGCCCAGAAGCGTATGGGCGATGCCTATGACAAGGTGGAAAAGGTAAACGAGCGTAATCAGTGTTACCGAAAGGTCCACGATATGGACCCCCTGGATCAGTTCTGGAAGGACGAGTACGATGTTGTGGCCGCTGCGGCAGCCGCTGCGGCCGGTGCGGAACTAGGAGAGGCGGACCTGTCCATGCCGGGCCTGGAAACGGAGAATGCAGATTCCTCCTTGAACTTCTCCTTTGGCGATGACGCGCCCTTCCTGGAGAAATCTCCCGAAGAGGCTGCCCCGGTCGAGGAAAAGGGACCCAAGTTTGGCAGTGGCTTTGAATTTGTGAACGAAGAGCCCGTTGCTACGGATGATGGGGTTGCTTCCGGATCGGAAACCTCTTCTGCGCCCGAGACAACGGCTTTTGAATCCCTGGCTGGCGAAGCTGATGATCCGTTTGCCGCCCTTTCTGCATTGATTCCAGACTCCGATGC
Source organism: uncultured Fibrobacter sp. (assembly GCA_946402415.1). Taxonomy (GTDB): domain Bacteria; phylum Fibrobacterota; class Fibrobacteria; order Fibrobacterales; family Fibrobacteraceae; genus Fibrobacter. The sequence continues at coordinate 10,377 of CAMIWK010000025.1, read as the reverse complement.
GGGCGACGAGGCTGCTATGGATAGCCTGCAGGCATCCCTGGACTCCGCCATGGAATCTATCAATGCCGAGGAGCCCTCTGCTCCAGAAGTATTCCCTGCGGATGATGACATTTCTGGCGGCGACGTGAATTCCGCCATGTCCAATTTCTTTGGCGTTGATGATGATTTGGAACCCGAAGAGCCTGCGGCCCCGGCATCCCCGTTCTCCAATCTGAACCTGTCTGCCGGTATTGATGATGAACCTGCCACTGCTGCAAACGAGAACGTGAACAAGGTGTTCAGTTCTCCTGTGGTCGAGGACAAACCTCAGAGTGTGGATGATGCCTTTGGTGCTATCTTCGGGGAGGATGAGTTGCCCGAAGAACCAGCCGCCTTCCAGAAGTCTGCTGAGTCCGAACCGGCGGCGGAGGCTGCGCCCGAAGACAAACCCCAGAGCGTGGATGACGCTTTCGGCTCTATATTCGGTGAGGATGAATTGCCCGAAGAGCCTGCGGCTTTCCAGAAGTCTGCTGAATCCGAACCGGCGGTGCAGGAACCCGCTCCCGAGGACAAGCCCCAGAGCGTGGATGATGCTTTCGGCTCTATCTTCGGTGAAGATGAATTGCCCGAAGAACCTGTAGCTTTCCAGAAGTCCGCTGAAGTGGAAGCCCCTGCTGCACAGGAAGAACCAGCACCGGTTGGCGAAGACTCCTTGAGCCTAGATGATGCGGCTCTGGACGCTGGTGACTGGTCGCCTTTCCAGAAGTCTGCGGAAGTGGAGACTCCTGCTGAAGAACCTGCTCCGGCTGAAGCTGAAACTCTGGAGCTTGATGCTGAACTGGAAACTCCTGCTGAAGAATCCTCTGCAGGGTCCATGTTCGAAAAGTCTGCCGAGTCCGAACCGGCGAAAGAAGAATCCTCTGACAGTGTCGGAGGCGCCATCGATTCTCTCTTCGGTGCAGAAGATGACCTGCCGGAAGAAACTCCTGCTGCAGAAGTTTCTGCCGTAGAACAAGCGGTGGAGGCTCCTGCCGAAGAGCCTGTTGCAGAAGCTCCTGTCGCCGAAGAAACCAAGGAAGTGGAAAGCAGCGTAGATAACGCTTTCAGTTCCATTTTCGGTGATGATGATGACTTGCCGCAAGAAGACCTTTCGCTTGGAGGGGCTCCTGAGGAACCTGCTACGGAGCCTGCTACAGCTGCAGCTGTTGAGGAATCTTTCGCGGACAATGCCGGCGAGTTCGAAAAGGAAATGGGTGGTGCCTTTGATAGTTTATTCGGTAGCGAAGATGAGAATACCGGTGCAGCCGTCGAAGAAAAGGCGGAGGCTCCTGCCCCGAAGGCCGATTTTGATAATTTGCAGTCCGAAGTTTCTGGCGCTTTCAAGGGTCTCTTCGAAAGTGATGATGATGATCTTCCCGAAGAAAAACCTTCTAACAGTGGTGTGGATTTCCTGATGTCTGGAGATTCCGATGATGAGGTTTCTGCGGGTCTTATCAAGGATCCCTCTGCGACGTTAGACAATGTGAATGCGGATTTGGATGCCAGTATGAAAACGCGCACCCTGGCCGAAATCTACCTGGAACAGGGAGATGTTAAACAGGCTCTGGAAATCTATGAAGACTTGGCCAGTAGGGAGTCGGGAAACACCGAAATTCAGGATCGCCTGGAACAGGTGCGCAAAATGTATAATGAAAAGTTTGGAGGCTAGTAGATGGCTGACTTAAGGATTGAGCAACTTCTTCGTGAGATGGTAAAGAGCAAGGCTTCTGACTTGCACATTCGCGTGGGAACGCCTCCTATTTTCCGCATCAACGGATCCCTTGTAAAAATTTTTGATACCCGTATCGACCCTGCCATGATGGACTCCTTCTTGGACGATATCATGAACCGGGATCAGAAGCAGCGTTTCGAGGCAAACAAGGAGTGCGACTTTGCTGTGGGTGCCCGTGACATGGGCCGTTTCCGTGTGAACGTATTCCGTCAGCGCGGTACTATTGCCGTGGTAATTCGTCACATCAAGGCAAAGATCCCTCCCTTCGAAGAATTGGGTCTTCCTGAAGTGGTGAAGGATATCGCCCTTACCCGTCGTGGGCTAGTTCTGGTGACAGGTACGACTGGTTCCGGTAAATCTACGACGCTTGCTTCCATGCTGGACTACATCAACCAGAAGGAATCGGTAAACATTATTACGGTAGAAGACCCTATCGAATACTTGTACAACGACAACAAGGCCATTATCTCTCAGCGTGAGCTTGGGGTAGACACTCTGTCTTATGCCAACGCCCTTCGTGCGGCTCTCCGTCAGGACCCCGATGTACTTCTGGTGGGCGAAATTCGTGATTTGGAAACTATGGCCATTGCGCTTACGGCTGCGGATACGGGCCATATGGTGTTCGCCACTATCCATACGACCAATGCCACCGAAACGATCCAGCGTGTACTTTCTATGTATCCGCCTCACCAGCACGATGAAATCCGTTTGCTGCTGGGTGAAGTGCTGGCGGGTATCATTTCGCTCCGTCTATTGCCCACTAAGGATGGCAAGGGACGTGTGCCTGCAGCCGAGATCCTCGTGAATACGGCAGCTATCAAGGAATACATTAAGGATAAAGACAAACTTCCTCTGGTGGAAACGGCTATTGCCGAGGGCCACATGCAGTACCATAGCCAGACCTTTGACCAGTCTCTGCTGGAACTCTACAATTCGGACAAGATTACTCTGGATGTGGCTTTGAATGCCGCTACCAACAGGGATGACTTTGAATTGAAGATTCGCGGCGTTACGGGAACTTCGGAACGCGGTTGGATGTAAAAAAAGAGGGTTTTCCGCTAACAAAGGTTCTCAACACACATTATTTGTTTTTTTTAATGTATTTTTAAAGAAGTTTCAATACAGGAGTGATATATGAAGATTTCACTATTCTGGAAATTAGGACTGATGTCCTTTCTGCCACTCGGATTGCTTGCTTGCAATTCCGTTTCTTCAGATTCTGAAGATGAAGAGGACGATTCCACCTTCATTTTCAATGTATCCTCGTCATCCGAAGGCACTATTACGGTGAAATCGAGTGATGCTGGCGGTGGTGGTGGTAGCAGTAGTGCGCCTACCACGGAAGAACCCACTGGGTGCGATGCCGTTACCGCCGTGCTTACGGCTCCGTCGAACTTTACCATTTCAAAGAACGGTGATGACCAGTGGACTCTTCTTTGGAGTTACGAACGGAATGAGTCCCGTCCGGAAAGCGGTTTCATCATAGAGATGCTGGACACGGATGCCAACTCTGGTTGGGAGGCTCTGGATTCTACGGCCGCTGAAGTCACCATATACAATCTGGTGGGCGCATCTTATGCCGGGATGTATTTCAGGGTTCTGGCTAAGGATGAGTGCGGCTATTCCAAGGCTTCTGGTATGCTCCAGGTCAGCAAGTCTGGCGGATCTTCCACACCGTCTACGACAAGTGCCGATATTGCTGTACCTACAGGTCTAAAGACAGAAAATGTGGGCAAGAACAAGTGGAAGCTTTCTTGGAACTATACTGCCACGGCAGGAAAGCCCGAAACAGGATTCCGTGTGGAAACGTTTGATCTGGAAAATGGCACAAGCTGGGAAGCGGAAAGCAAGATTATTCCCAAGGGAGTGCTCTACTACATATTCGATGTAACCAGCAAAGATCCTGATCGTCTTATTCACGTGGTCGCTTTGGCTGATGATGCTGTTTCCGAATATTCCGAGGGAATTCAGATTCCGGCCTATGTGGATTACGATACGCCGGTGCCTGTGGCTGAAGTGGAAATGTCTGTTCCTGCGGACTTGAAGCTTGATTCCATAGGAGTGGGTATATTCCAGCTCACCTGGAGTTACAACGACAAAAAGGATCGCCCCGAAAATGGGTTCGTTTTGCAGAATATGGCTCCTGGCGACGCCTCTTGGTCTGATGCCGGTTCGACCAGCAAGGGTGTCCATGTGTTTGTCGTTGACGCTATGGCAAATAACAAGAAGAATAGCGGAAAGTTCTATCGCGTAGCCGCCAAGGATGGCGCCGGAGTGCTTTCGGACTTCTCTGCTGATATTCAGATTCCTCTTATGTCGGATGACTCGACTTTCTATACGTCCACTGACAATACTCCCCTCGCTGTGCCGACTAATCTTGGCCTGGAAGATTTGGGTGGAAACAAATGGCGTATTGTTTGGAGTTATGAAAATAATTCTAGTCGCCCGGAAACGAAGGGCTTTACGCTGCAGAAGTTGAACCCGAAGGATGCAATACCTGCATGGCAGTCCGATGCGGGTCAGACCAACAAGGGTGTTCATTTCTTTGATATTACGCTGGATCCGACTGAAAACGCCAATGAGGTGTTCTACCGCGTTGCGGCTAGGGATGCTAGGGGCCTTTCGGAATATTCCGAGACTATAACCTTGCCGAAGTATTCTCCGAATGCTCCGGCAGATGGTTGCTCCGGCGGGTTCGCCGTTCCCTCTGGACTTAAGTCCGAACGTATTGCTCCTCGTGTTTGGAGAATAGTCTGGAGCTACACCCAGAATGCCAAATGCTTGGAAGAAGGCTTCGTTATCCAGAAACTGAATATTTCTGGTGGAACCAAGGTGTGGGAAAATATCGGCACGACCGAAAGGAATGTCCATTACTACAGCCTCGAGGGTGATTCTCATCTGGACAAGTATTATCGCGTGGCGGCCTACCGTGGCGATGATACTACCGTTTTCAGTAACGAAGTCCTTATGACACGTTCTACCCCCTACAGCAGTGAGTACCCGTTCGCCACTCCGCAGGTCAAGATTAAGTATTTCTATGACCCGTGGGGCACACCTCGCTCGATGGAATTTACAATGATTGTCACTGGCAATTACCCGAACCACGCTATGCTGTACTCGGCATACACCCTGTCGTTCCAATACCAGTTCCGCTGGAATGGTGAGGATGAAAGCGAATGGAATACGGTTGATGTAGAAAAAGATGGTGTGTATGAAACGACCTATACGAAGACATTTACGGATTTTAACGAGTTGTGTCATTCCTATGCATCAGCCCGTATTATCTGGACGCAAGTAGGTGGAGAGACAGACTATACGGAATGGTCTTCTCCAATTGGTCCTCTGTATGACAATAAAGGGCTGAGCTTTACTTATGATGATGACATCGATCCGTCAACTCCGGATATAACGGAAACTTTCTGTAAGGAATAAAAGCAGAAACGCTCTGTCCAGATAATTGGTAATTACGAATATCAATAACGAAGTTCCAGTCAAGACGGCTGGAACTTTTTTCTATATTCGGCGCCGAAAAAATGAAGTTCCGTGCGGTGAAACCGGCGGAAAGGAGTAATATGAGCAAGGATTTGAAGGAACAGGCGCTTGAATACCACGCCATGGGTAAGCCCGGCAAGATTGAAATCGTGCCTACCAAGCCCCACAGCACCCAGACTGACTTGGGTCTCGCATACACTCCGGGCGTAGCCGCTCCCTGCCTTGAAATTGAGAAGGACAACAACCTGGCCTACGAATACACGGGCAAGGGCAACCTGGTGGCAGTGATTAGTAACGGTACCGCCGTTCTCGGCCTCGGTGATATCGGGGCTTTGGCCGGCAAGCCTGTGATGGAGGGCAAGGCGCTCCTCTTCAAGATTTATGCCGGCATTGACGTGTTCGACATCGAAATAAACGAGAAGGATCCCAAGAAGTTCATCGAGATCGTGAAGGGAATCGCTCCCACCTTTGGCGGTATCAACCTGGAAGACATTAAGGCCCCGGAATGCTTTGAAATCGAGGACACTCTTAAGGAGCAGCTGGACATTCCCGTGATGCACGACGACCAGCACGGAACAGCCATCATTTCTTCTGCCGGCCTGCTGAACGCCATTGAAGTGGCGGGCAAGAGCATCCGCGATGTGAAGATGGTGGTGAATGGCGCCGGAGCAGCAGCCTGTGCCTGCACCCGCCTGTATCTGTCGCTGGGTCTCAAGAAAGAGAACCTGGTCATGTGCGACAGCAAGGGCGTTATCCGCAAGGACCGTAAGGGCCTTACCGAAGCCAAGGCCTTCTTCGCCACCGACCGTACCGATATCGAGACTCTGGCCGATGCCATGAAGGGCGCCGACGTGTTCGTGGGCCTTTCTAAGGGCAACATCCTTAATCGCGAAATGATCCGCAGTATGGCAGACCAGCCCATCGTTTTTGCGCTGGCAAACCCCACTCCCGAAATCAGCTACGAAGAGGCAATGGCCAGCCGTGGCGACCTGATTTTTGCAACGGGCCGTAGCGACTACCCGAACCAGGTGAACAATGTCATCGGCTTCCCCTACATTTTCCGCGGGGCCCTGGACGTGCGTGCCACCTGCATCAACGAGCATATGAAGCATGCCGCCGTCCGCGCCATTGCTGCCCTTGCGCACCAGCCGGTGCCCGATGTGGTGAACATCGCCTACAACGCACAGCGCTTTACCTTCGGCAAGGAATACCTGATTCCGAAGCCTCTGGACCCCCGCCTGCTGACAGACGTTTCTATCGCCGTGGCCAAGGCCGCTATTGAGAGTGGCGTGGCCCGTAAGCCCATTACCGACTGGGATGCCTACTACGACAGGCTCCGCGATATGATGGGCTACGACAATAAGCTCATCCGTCAGTTCAGCGATACGGCCCGCAGCAATCCCAAGCGCGTGGTATTTGCCGAGGGAGACAACCTCAATATGCTCAAGGCTGCCGTACAGGCGAAGCTCGAAGGTGTCGCCCATCCGATATTGCTCGGTAACGCCGAGCGCATTCAGATGATGGCGAACAAGGAACAGCTGGACCTTACGGGCATCAAGATTGTGAACCCCCGCTCTCCTGAAGAATTCGAACGCCGCCGCAAGTACGCCGCCATTTACGCCGAAGAGAACGGCCGCAACGGCGTTACCTTCGATGAGGCCCGCGACGACATGTTCGAGCCCAACCACTTCGGTATGATGATGGTGAAGGTGGGCGATGCCGATGCATTCATTACGGGTGGCTACTCCAAGTACAGCGAGACCATCGAACTGGCCAAGGAAATCATCGGCATCCGCGATGAATACAAACACTTCGGCGCTATGCACATTCTGAGCACCCGCAAGGGTACCTTCTTCTTGGCAGACACCCTGGTAAATCGCGATCCCGATGCCGAAACGCTGGTGGATATTGTGAAGCTCACTCATGACGCCGTGAAGTTCTTTGCCCACGAACCGGTGATGGCCATGCTCAGCTATGCCAACTTCGGTAGCGATAAGGGTGCTGCTCGTGGAACGTCCAATACGGCCCGTGAAGCAGTGAAGATCCTCCACGAAAAATATCCCGATTACGCTATCGACGGTGAAATGCAGGTGAACGTGGCTCTGGACAAGGAGCTGCGCGACACCAAGTACCCCTTCAACAAGCTCAAGGGCCAGACGGTCAATACACTTATCTTCCCCTGCCTCTCTTCGGCAAATACGACTTGCAAGATGCTTCTGGAAATGGGCGTTGGCGAATCTATCGGCCCTGTACAGATGGGCCTGAACAAGCCAGTACACTTTACCGACTCCGACGCTTCCGTACACGACATCTTCAACTTGACTGTGGCCGCCGTTATCGACGCCATCGTTCAAGAGAAGAAGGATGAAGAGAAGGATCGTAGAAAGTACGATCGGATCTGGTAAAGAAAAGCCCGCGACAGCGGGCGTTTCTTTTTTTAGTAGCTTAGCTTTTCCGTCGAGCCTTCCTTGAAGCTGCCTAGACGGTACACGAAATCGCAGTAACTCTGAAGTTCTTTCAAGGCTTCTACCACCAGCGGGTCCTTGGGGCTCCCCTCAAAGGACAGGTGGAAGATGTATTCCCAGGGGCGATCCGGATGGGGCCTGCTTTCGATGCGGGTCAGGTTCAGGTTACGCTTAGCAAAGCAACCTAGAGCCGCATGGAGAGCCCCGGACTTTCCGGAATCGTTCAGCATAAACAGGAGCGTTGTCTTAATGGTGGTATTGTCGGTTCCAGCGGCAGGCAGATCCATTGCCACCTTCTGGATGGCGTAGAAGCGGGTGAAGTTCACGCCCTTCAGGTTCTCGATACCTTCGGCCAGAATGTCCAGGCCGTAGAACTTGGCGGCATAGGCGCTGGCGATGGCGCCGAGAGTCTTGTCTCCGCGCTTGGCCACCTCTTCGGCACTGCCAGCGGTGTCGTAGAAAGCAACACTTTCAATACCGGGATTGCGACCGAAGAACCGGCTGCACTGGGCAAGTCCCTGGGGGTGGCTCAGCACCTTTTTCAAGTCCCCAAGTTTCACTCCGGGAAGCGCACACAGGGTATGGGAAATCTGGAGCTTCACCTCTGCAACGATAGGCAGGCGCCACTTGTAAAGCAAATCGTAATTCTCGTAGATAGAGCCTGCTGTAGAGTTCTCTATAGGAATTGCACCTCCGTCTACGACGCCGGTCTCGATGCTCTGGAAAATCTCACCGAAGGTGTCCATAGGCACCACCTCGATATCGTTTCCGAACAAATGATAAGCGGCACTTTCGCTATAGGCCCCGCGACGGCCCTGGAATGCAATTTTTTTCATGGGACAAATGTAGTAAACGATACGTTAGGTTATCTAAACCGCCGCGCCCCTTGATACTTTGGACGCCAGTAGTTGTCGTTCATGGGGGAGATGATGACTCCCTTGCTGGAACTGGCGTGGGTAAAGCGGTCGCCTTTCAGATAAATTCCCACGTGGTCGATTTTCCAGAAACTTCCGAAGAACACCAGGTCTCCTTCTTGCAGACTGCCACGGCTTACGGAATTGCCTCGGCTGTCATTGTACATCTGCCCGGCGTTATGGGGCAGGCTTATGCCGTAATGTGCCTTGTATAGCTGCATCACGTAGCCGGAACAGTCGGTACCGGACTTGGAACTGCCCCCGTATACGTATGGGGTGCCAATCCAGGATTTGGCCAGCTGTTCCAATGAAGAACTGGATGCCTGCCTGGGGGCGTTTTCCTGGGCCATCTTGGCGGTGGCCGCCTGTTTGGTGGCTCCGGCGCTGGTCACCTTATTTGAGGGTTCCCTGCTTAGTGTTTTTGCTGTAGATGAGCCTGTTTTCGTGTCGGATTCGGCTCTTGCTGTCGATGCGGGCTCACTTGGTGCGGGCTTGTAGCCACCGATACTCCTGTCGTAGCCGGTGCGCACGGGAAACGTGCAGCTGCATAGGACTAGGCATAAGCAGACTAGCGCATATCCGGCAAAACTTTTGGCGAGGGGAAGCATCGAGTGAAAGGTAGTTAATGTATTTACCACAAATAAAAAAGCCTCCCTCGCGGGAGGCTTTTAAATGCTCTAGTACTAATTTAGATTAGAACATGAACCAGGTCAGGTAAACCTTGGTAGCGAGAGCGAAGTCCAGGAAGGAGCCTTCGCCAGCCGGATCGCTTTCAGAGTAGTAGCTCATGCCAAGACCGATCTTTCCAGTGAGGAACAGGTTGTTGGTGATTTCCGCATGGGCGCCCAGCAAAACGTTAATCTGGAGAAGCATCAGGTCGATGTCGTTGCTAGCAACGAATTCCTGTCCTCCAGCAACAAGGGCGCGGGGGCTTGTGTAAATGAATTCACCGCCGATTGATACAGGCAAGAAATCCTTCTTGACAAAGAAGTCGAAACCAGCACCGATGCTCAGCTCAGTATAGTTGTCCTTTGCACTTTGTTCTTGTCCGCCGTTGGGAGTATAGGAGGATTCGCCATGGTGGTACATACCCAAAATGGCGCTCAGTTCCATGCTTTCGTTCAGCTTGAACACCAAACGCATATTTGCGGCGTTGTTCAGCAGACCGCCAACATCGATACCAGCACCGAAGAACGCGCTACCAGAGGATTTCTTTTCCTTCTTCTTTTCGGCCTTCTTGGCTACAGGAGCCGGAGCTTCGTCCTCTTCCTCTTCTTCTTCGTAGGCAGGGGCTTTTGCTACCTTGGCAGGGGCGGCATCTTCTTCTTCATATTCTTCTTCGTCCTGAGCATAGCCGTAGCTGCAGAGAGCCAGGGCAATGACAGCGGAAAGGAATATCTTCTTCATGTACATTCTCCTTGTAGAGTTTTTATGTTAATTTGGGTAGAATTATAAAAAATGTTTACGGAAGTGTCAATAATTCACCATTCCATATTGATTTTTGCCACCAGGAACCGCCTGGAAACCTCGTCCAGCTTGGCAGGGTCTATGGATATTCCAAGAATTCCGGCGAAAATAACGAAGGGGCTGGCCGTGGTACCCTGGTCATTGCACTTTACTTTGATGTACAGGGTGCCCTCCCGGTTCTCGATGGACAGGACGTGCTGGTTCAAGTCTATTTCCTGTCCGCGGTGGTTCATAACGGTGGGGAAGGTCTTGCTTTCGAACCGTTCCATCAGGTCGGCGGGAATGGTTT
>CAMIWK010000024.1 GCA_946402415.1 uncultured Fibrobacter sp. | reverse complement strand
GGTTCTTCCACATGTAGGCGTAGGCCTTGCAGTCGATCAGGTGGTGGAATTCCAAATCTTTTTCCTTGAGCAGGTAGTTGATGTACTTGCGGTTGAAATCGCTCAGGTACAGAATGCCGATTTCGCTTTTGAGGGAAGCCACGTCATCGATGACTTCCTTGGTCTTGGTTTCACGAATGGCGAACTCGTACTCATCGGAGTCGGATTTTTTGACCATTTCCACGAAGGCCTTTACGGCAAAGGAGTAGTGCTGTGTGGATATGGCAAACTTTCTCTTTTGGCGAACACCGTCGCTGTAGTGCTCTAGCACCGTTTCGTAGTGATGGTACAGCTGGCTTGCCTGGGCGATAAACTCTTCACCCTCTACCGTGAGAGACACTCCTCGGCTGGTGCGGTTGAAAATGACAATGCCGATTTCATCTTCTAGGTCGTGGATGGCCGCCGTAAGGGACGGCTGAGAAATAAAGAGTTCCTCTGCTGCTTTATTAAAGGACCCTATTTTAGCGATGCCGATGGCGTAACGGAGCTGCTGGAGTGTCATAGTATACCCTTGTTTCCTATAAGTTTAGTAGGAATAGAATATAGGAAAAATCTATAGCTTCGGCAAGAGGTTGTTTGTAAAAAAAGGAAAAATTAGTCTTCGAAGGGACGGACCCTCAGGGTAACACCCAGTTCTTGGCAGGTCTTGCGGCAGATTTCGATCTTCTCTTCGGACATGACCTTCTCCACCACGGTCAGCACCACGCTCGGCACAAACCGCTTTGCTTTTACGGCAAATTCCTTCAGGGCCTCGTAAGACTGGATGCCGAATTTTGACCGGGTGAGGGCCAGGAATTCTTCGGCGTCGGGGGCATTCAGTGAAATGGATACTGTGTCAAAACGGCCCTTCAGTTCGGGGGTGATATCTCTATTGTGTATCAGGTTTGCTAGACCGTTTGTGTTTACGCGGACCTTCAGATTCGGATATTTTGCCTTAAGCAGGTCGATGACCTTGCATACGTCTTCAAGCCTTTCCAGAGGTTCGCCAAAACCGCAGAAGGTCAGTTCCTTTATTACGGAAAGGTCGAAGGGGGCGAATTCTTCCATCACGGTCTCTAAGCTGGGTTCGCCACCCTTGAGCCAGAGGGAATTCCCTTCCGTCATCTTTTTGGTCTGGCGCAGGCAAAAGATGCAGCTGCAAGGGCAACGGTTTGTCATGTTGACATAGACGCTCTTGCCTGTCAAATCGCCGCTGTCGGCAAGGTTCAGGTAACCAGCCTGTCCCGCTTTTCCGGTAACCGTATAAAGAATCATTTTAGTCCTCCATCAAGTCGCGGAGATACATCTCGACGCTGAGTCCCCAATGGGTAGGAACCTTGTTCTCTTCGCAATAGGAGATGCACTTGGATGCAAATTCGGTAGCGCGCTTCACGGAATCGTAGAATCCGTGGCCGTTCAGGTACATACCTGCAATGACGGCGCTTATTACGTCGCCAGTCCCGCTACGGTCGCCACCGATGCGGTCTACCATGATAGTCCTGGGAGCTTCGCCCCGGCTGTAGACAAAGTTCATGATCTGCTTTTCGTTATGATGAATGCCAGTAACCACGATATGCTCGGGCCCCTGGAAACTCAGCTGCTGGCACATGGCCTCTAGCTCGGCCTCCGAGAAGTCTCCATCGCGGTAGTCCCTGTCCATCAGGGAGCAGAGTTCGGTTAGGTTTGGCGTCAAGATATCTGCGTCCTTGACCAGGTCCTTCATCTTGTTACAGAGGGCGGGGGTGTAGGTCTTGTAAAGCTTGCCGTAGTCGCCCATGACGGGGTCTACAAGAGTGAAGACGCCCTTCTTCTTGAAGGTCTTGATAAAGTCGGCGACAATATCCACCTGTTCCTCGGAACCCAGGAATCCAGTGGCGATAGCGTCAAAGGACATGTCCAGCTTCTTGTAGGTGCCGATGTAGTCACGCATGTGGGGCGTGTAGTCGTCGAAGTAGTATTCCGGAAATTGCGTATGGGTAGAAAAGATCGCGGTAGGCACAGCCACGGCCTGGATCTTCATGGCCGAAATCACGGGAGCCATAACGGCAACCGAGCATCTTCCGAAGCCCGTAATGTCGTTGATTAGCGCGATCTTTTTCTGTTGCATACTTATGCCGACCTAAACTTGTCCTTCAAAATCCAAATATAGGAAATTGCGCCCGATACGAAGACAGAAATGAGTGTTGGCCCTAGGAACAGATTGTCCAGACTGACCGTAGCCTGGTAAACGACAAAGCCTATAAGCCACGCGGTCAGATTCCAGATCCAGAAGGCCTTGCCGGTTCTGCCTTGCTTATCCAGGAAGAACGATACCAGGAGAACGGCTGCCATGGGCGCAAACACGGAGGCGATAAGGTAGAGGAAGCTGATGTAGTGCTCCATGATTCCCGAGATGGCAAGGACGGCGCTGATGGCGCTCACCACCACGCCCGTAATTTTCGGGTTGAGCTTGTGGACGATGGCCTTAGCCGATTCCCCTGCAGAATTGGCCGCCAGGAAGTTGGTGGTTACCGTAGAGAGCACCACGATGATGATTCCGGGGATGCCCAGGCCTGCAAGGAGGATGGCCTGGGCGATGTCGTTTCCGACGCCGGCCCCGGCAATTTCAAGGCCTACAAAGTACATCCAGAAACTGGCAAAAGAGTAGGCGATGGCGGAGACGGCTGTGGCGCGCACAGGCTTTTCTACATCCTTGGTGTAGTCCGAAATTACAGGCAACCAGGAAAGGGGAAGGGCCAGGGAAATCTCGAAGATATTCCAGAAACCGAGGGTATGACTTGCGGCGCCAGCAACACCGGCAGATGCATCGGTAAGTGATGTGCCCACACCGAGAAGCTTGACAGTCAGGATTGTGAGAAGCACGGTAAGCACCACCATCACGACAGAGGTGACCTTCGCAAAACGGCGCAGGCCCACGAAAACCCAAAGTGCGATAAGAACCGCCAGCAATACGCAGGTCAGCGGGAAGGAGATGGGGAGGTGGAGTCCGGCAAGTACGGCGGCGCCCTGAGCGTTCAACACGGCAATCCACGCCACCAGCTGGAAAAGGTTCAGGGAGGCGAAAAACCGGGAACCGTACTTACCATAGACGGATGCCGTGGTTTCCATGGCGTTCTGACGGATACGGGCGCCAATGAGGCCCACGAAAAACAGGAAGATGCCGCCAACGATATGCCCGAGAATTAGGGGTAGCCACAGGGAGCCGGGAGTAGCTTCGGCTCCGATTTCGATTCCCGCCTCGATTTCAGAAACCGAAACGGCCACGCCAAACCAGATGACGCCATTTGTCCATAGACCGGTACGTTTTTCCATTCTGAACCTCCAGAAAATTTTGGCGTAAATATAGAAGAGTCGGGGTTTGCTGTCCAATACATATTCCTAATAGCGGGCTATCAGGAAAAACTATATTTGCGGTATGGAAAAGGTCAAGATTCTGTTCGTATGCCACGGCAACATCTGCCGAAGCCCCATGGCGGAATTTGTCATGAAGGACAAGTTAATGCGGGCAGGATTCGGTGACAATGGTGTGAAAATATCGGACCGGTTCGAGGTGGCAAGTGCCGCCACCAGCACTGAAGAAATCGGGAATCCCGTGTACCCGCCGGCAAGGCGCATGCTGCATGCCCACGGCATCGACTGTAGTGGCAAACATGCCCGGCAGATGACGGTCCGGGATTACGAATATTATGATTACATCGTCCTGATGGACCGTAATAACCTGCGGAACCTGCGCTGGATTCTGCCTCGCGACACTTACGAAAAGGAAATGGCTGAGCCTAGCAAGGTGTCGTTACTGATGGAATGGGCAGGAGTGTCCCGGGATGTGGCGGACCCCTGGTACACCGGAGATTTTCAGGCCACCTGGGATGATGTGAACCTGGGTTGCGATGCTATTATAAATAAACTGACGGCGCGGTTCTAAAAATTACAGAAAGCCGTGGGGCTCGAACCCCAGACCCTTTACCAGCTCAAAATCCTTACAACTGTTGACGCCTGCGGTGGTGAGCATGTCGTCGGTAATGGCGGCGTTGGCTCCGCTCTTGAATGCCCGTTTGCCATCATCGCCTAGGACTCCGCGACCGCCTGCCAGGCGGATGTAAGCCTTGGGGTTGATAAAGCGGTAGATGGCCACAATACGGCAGAACTCGTCGTTGGTAAGCTTGGGTAGGTTTTCGTAGGGCGTGCCCGGGATGGCATTCAGAACATTCACCGGTGTGGACTTGACACCGAGAGAGCGCAGGTCCAGGCACATATCGATCCGGTCTTCCATGGTCTCGCCCAGGCCCATGATGCCGCCACTGCAGATTTCCAGGCCCGCGGCCAGGGCGTTTTGCAGGGCCGCAATCTTGTCATCGTAGGTGTGGGTTGTGCAAACGTCGGGAAAATGCCTGCGGTAGGTTTCCAGGTTGTTGTGGAAGCGGGTGAGGCCAGCCTCTTTCAGTTTATCGAACTGCTCCCGGTTCAAGAGTCCCGCCGAAAGGCATACGGAAAGTTTGGTCTCTTTTTTGAGTCTGCGGATGGCATCGCTGATCTGCTCTACGTCACGGTTCGAAAGGGTACGGCCCGAGGTGACGATGGAGTAGCGGGGGATGCCCGCGGCTTCTTTCTTTTTGGCGTCGGCCACGATTTCGTCGGCACTGAGCAGCTTATATTCGGGGGCGCCGGTGTGGTAGTAGCTGCTCTGGGCGCAGTACTTGCAGTTTTCGGAGCAGCGGCCGCTCCGGGCGTTCACGATGGAACAGAAGTCAAAGTTTTTGCCGTGGAACTTTTCACGGATTTCGTTGGCGGCGTTACAGAGTTCGTCCAGGTCTTCGCCCAAAAGGCGGATGGCGTCGTCGCGAGTGACCTCGTAGCCACTCAATACTTTTTCTTTTAAATCAGAAATGAAAGACATATTATTTGGTTAGAAAAGGAGATGCTCGCCTGCGCGAGCATGACAAGAAAGCGTCATTACTTAAAATATTGAAAAACAACTTTTTTCTGAGAAGCGAAAAACAAAAAACGCATTTTGCTTAATAAATCAAGAAATAGATTTTGTCTTAGAAACAAAAAATGCATTTTGCTTAAGAAACGAGTAGAGCAAGGCGTGAGCCCCCGTAGTGTACAAAGCGTACATGAGGGGGCGAACAACGCAGCAATGCGAAGTTTATTAAGCAAAAGGCTCCATGACCTGCCACAGAACGGCTTTATGAGCGTGTAACCTGTTTTCCGCTTCTTCGAAGCTCATGTTCACATCCAGGTTGTCCATAACAGAGTCGGTGATTTCTTCGCCGCGGTGGGCGGGCAGGCAGTGGCTCACCTTGCAGTGTGCCGGGGCCAGCTTCAAAAGCTCATCGTTGATCTGGAACGGCAAGAAGTGAGACTGCTTTTCGGCCTTTTCACCTTCTTGACCCATGGATACCCACACGTCGCTGTACAGAATGTCAGCGTCCTTCACGGCTTCCTTCGGGTCGTTGAAAACGCGGTACTGGCAGCCGTGCTTCTTGAGGCCGGCCTCCGCTTCTTCTACCACTTTGGCGGGCTGTTCAAAACCCTTGGGGCAGGCCAGCGTAAAGTTCATGCCCACCTTAGAAGCAAGAGCCAAGAAGGAGTTGGCCACGTTGTTTCCGTCGCCAATGAAGGCCACGGTCTTGGGCTTGCCATCGGCATTCTTGAAACCGCCCAGGTTTTCGCAGATCATCTGGGCAAAGGCGATAGCCTGGCAGGGGTGATAGTCGTCGGTAAGGGCGTTCACTACAGGGACGCTACCGAATTCGGCCAGTTCTTCTACCAGTTGCTGTTTGAAGCAACGGACCACGATGGCATTCACCCAGCGGCTGAGGCAGCGGGCCACATCCTTGACGCTTTCGCGCTTGCCAAGACCGATGGAATCGGGAGCCAGCAGCACGGCGTGACCGCCCAGCTGGTTCATGCCCACCTGGAAGGTGGTGATGGTGCGCAACGAAGGCTTTTCAAAGAACATAGCGATGTTCTGGCCGTGCAGACGCTCGGACATCTTGCCCGCATGGACTTCTTTCTTGAGACGGGAGGCAATCTCCACGGTTTCGAGAATCTTTTCCTCGCTCCAGTCGGCGAGGCGAAGGAAATGCTTGTTGCGATCGATCATCTTTTATCCCTCGGGCACGGGGCCCAATCAAAAAAAAGAAAACGGCTATCCGCTTTGACGAACGGCCGAATTGTTGAACGAAAGTCTAAATATATATAAAAAATCGGAGGAAGTTCAGTTTTTTATGAAAAAAAGGAATTTATAGCAAGGAAAGGCAAGGAGATGCCCGCCTTCGCGGGCATGACAAGGGCTGGACCTAAAATTTTACGTGTTCCGGACCCTTGATGGGGTTGGATGCCTGGTATTTTTCTTCCTTGACCGGGTCCCAAACGTCGGCGTCAAAGCCTTCCATCTGGGTGAGGGTCTTGCCTCTCATGCACAGCAGTGCCCCGAGGAGGGCCGCGTTTTCGATGGCGATGACCAGGGCGGTCTTGTAGTCAAGGCCAAATCCCAGAGGAGCGCCTTTCAGGTTTTCGGGGCTCACCCACAAGATGTAGTGGCAGGTGATGAAGGTCATGAACATGCAGGGGACAAGGGCAATCCAGAAGTTCTTCTTCTTGCTCCGCAGGTAAACCACGGCCACGCACAGGCTGCACACCGCCATAAGCTGGTTGCTCCAGCTGAAGTAGTTCCACAAGATGTTGAAGCCTTCGGGGTTCATGTTGCTCCAGAAGATAATCAAGGCGCAGAGGGTGAACATGGGAACCGTCAAAACCAGGCGGTTCTTGGCGGACCTCTGGTCAATGCCCGTAAGTTCGGCGATGGTAAGGCGGAGGCTGCGGAGGCTGGTGTCGCCACTGGTGACGGCGAGGATGATTACACCCACAACCACCAGCACAGAAATGGGGGCGAAGGGGATGACGGTAGAGACCAATACGCTCAGCACTTTCACACCGCTTGCACCTGTCAAAAGTTCTGGCATCTGGTGGTAGATGAACATGCCGCCGGCAGCCCAGATCATGCCGATGAGGCCTTCGATAATCATCATGCCGTAGAATGTCTGGCGGCCACGCTTTTCGGTCACTTCGGTACGGGCCACGATGGGGCTCTGGGTGCTGTGGAATCCGCTGATGATACCGCAGGCGATAGTCACGAACAGCATGGGGAGTATGGGTTGGCCCGCCGGATGCTGGTGGAAATTGGAGGCGAAGTCTGTCAGGTTGATTTCGTCAAGAATGTTCAAGTTGGGGGCGATACCGATAAGGATTCCGAGGGATGCAAGAATCAGAAGCCCGCCGAAGATGGGGTAGATGCGCCCGATGATCTTGTCGATGGGGAAGAAGGTGCTGGCAAAGTAGTAGGCGAAAATGCAGGCTACCGCAATCCAGAACACGGTGGGGGACTTGGCAGAACCCACGATGATGGGGGTGTTGATGAGGGCGGCAGGCGTGTTGGTGAACACCGCACCCACAAGAATCAGGGCCACGGAGATAAGGGCCATGACCACCTTGGAAGGACCCTTTCCCAAGAACTTGCGGGCCAGGGCGGGAACGTTGTAGCCGTTGTTGCGCATGCTGATCATGCCGGAGAAGTAATCGTGGACGGCCCCGCCTAGGACATTGCCCAAGGGGAGCAGAATGAATACGATGGCGCCGAACTTGATGCCGAGAATCACGCCGATGACGGGGCCGATTCCCGCAATGTTCAAAAGCTGGATAAGCATGTTCTTCCAGTGAGGAAGCACCATGCGGTCCACGCCGTCGGGGTTTGCAAGGGCCGGGGTCTTGCGGTCGTCGGGCCCGAACACTCGTTCCACGAACTTTCCGTAAGTGAAGTAGCCGCCAATCAAGATGGCAATGCCGATAAGGAATGTAATCATCTTTTGCCTACCTTAGATATTGTTCAAAGTTATAAAGATTCTTTTGTGGATTCCGTCCCCCCGGCTCGGTGGCCGGGGTTCCAGAATGACGTTGGACGCTACTCATCGTCGAACTCTGAAAATTCATCTTCTTCTTCAGGTTCCTCTTCTGCGACCCTCTTTTTCTTCGGGGACTTTTTCTTTGCCTTCTTTTTGGCCTTCGGAGTCTCCTCTTCATCATCGATTTCGGTACCTGCACTTCCGCCCCGGACATATCCCTTTTCCTTGGCAATCTCATTGGGAGTCTTGTCCTTGCCGAATTGCTGCTTGAAATAGAGCACGTTGGTGGTGAAGCTGGACTTGCCCGCGTAATCATAACCGAGTACCGGATGGAAGGAAGAACCTACCTGGAATGCCACAGCAAGCCCGAACTTGAATCCGCAGTTTCCGTCTACGGATATGTTCGGATCGATGACGGCTCCGTTCCAGCCTTCGGCATGGGAAACCAGGTGACCCGATGAGGCCATGCTCCCGCTCTGGTAACCCAGGGTCAGCATGACTTCGACAATTTCGATGGGCTTGTATCCGATAACCAGATCAAAGGTAAATGCTGAGATGTCCAGGTCGAGAGTGCCCTCGTAATCTTCGGGCTGGTAGCTGATGCCGCTGGAGCTGTAGCCCAGCACCAGGCTCACGTCCAAGCCCTGGGCGGGCTTGGGCAGCATGTACTGGAAAAGGTGGCCAAAGCTGTACTGCAGGCCGATACCGATGAGGTTGAATTTCTGGAGTTCGCTTACGGCGGGGAGCCACATGCCGCGAAGCACCAGTCTTGCATGGTAATAACCTCCGGCCAGCTGCAGGTAGGGGTAGGTGAAAACGCCCAGGTTGTGGAGGGTCTCGTTACCGTAAACCGTGGGGTCGTAATTCAGAGGGTCACCGTGGTCGCCAAAGATGGTAGGGACACTTGCACCGTTTTCCGAGAAGGAGCGGTCATCGCTCCCGATGGGGATAATGGCGAATGGAAGTCCCGCCTCGAAGGACATGCTCTGGGGAACTGTCGCGCTCACGTACCAGTTGCTGTTCAGTACGTTTCCGAGGTTACCGATGATGGGCTTCACATAGCCCGGACGGTTGAACATCTTGGGGTCTCCGCCGGGCCTGTCTTCGAAGGCTGCAATGGATTCGTAGATAGAGGCGTAGCCCTTGTCGTCCATGGCACCTACCGTGGCCGCAAGGCATAGCCCCGAAATCAGAAAAAGCTTGAAATGCTGTTTCATGGGCCCAATTTTAGAAAATTTGGGCCCTCTGAGTAAGAACTAGTATTCGCAAGTCCCGTATTTTCCGATGGACATAATATTGAATCCGTACTGGCCGTTGGCAGCTTGCGCGATAATTTTCAATGAAACAAGCATTTCGGCAGCTTCAGGACCCGTTATGGAGATTCCAGATTCATCAACAGCCCAGTTGGGCATCTTGAAATTGCTCCAGGAGAAATTTTTCACCATCATTTTACCATAAGGCAGGGTGACGGATGGAGGCCCCCCATGCAGTGCGTTATCTGTCGCATCTCCAAGGCCCATCTCGAATCGTAAGTCCACGTCAGAAGAATACACGATGCAGACACCACCCCAGGCACTGGCATCACCTGCAGCGGCATCGTGGTTGGAAGCGCTGATTTCACCCACAATGTTGAAACCGATACCAACAAAACCGCTATAATCAAGAAGTCCATAATTGAGGCTGGCCGTACCGCAAACACCGTCGCATTCAGCGATGATGGGCTCAAAGCTGTTAGCACTATAAGTGTTACCCTTGCCAACAGGCCATATTATAGAAGATCGTCCTCCATCTTTACTGTCATCAAAATCGAACCAATAACCATTGGTCTCGGTACCGTTTCCGAGGCCGGTATTAACCTGCTCTGAACCAGTTATTCCGCACCACATATCTCCACAGGGAATTTCCCCGGATGGATATAAATAAAAAGATGAGTTGCTGGAAGAGGATTTAGTTTCGGGGTAGGTGTTTCCACTATAATAACCCCGCCACAACCCGTCATAGCAGTAATAATACTCACTTTCGCTGGTTACGTAATAGTAAGTGTCTTCTATGCTGTATGTGCATGTGGGCAGGCTGCTTAGATAGGAAACGGTATTGATAATTTCGGAACTGCCGTTAGAGCTCGAGGATTCAGTTTTGGGGTAGGTGTTTCCGCTTACCATGCTGACCCAAATCGAGCCAGAGCAGTAGTAGTAATCGTCTTCGTTGGTTACGTAATAGTATGTGCCTTCTATACTCATGGAGCACGTGGGCAAGCGGCTCAGAGATGCAACCGTATTGTATAGGACCTCGGACCCGCCGTTAGAACTTGAGGACTTGTCTGTGTCGGGGTCTGTGTCAACTACCATCCACTTGCCCTTGTCGCTGTCACACGAGACATACACATCATCTTCTTCTATGTAGTAGACATCGCCGTCCCTCTTGTCGTTGCACTTGGGCAGGTCGTCTCCGGAATCGATGGTCTCATCTGCCACGGGTTTCTTGTCTTTCTTCTTGCTTTTGGTCCACTCGCCCTCTTCCAGGTCCTCATCGTAGTTACAGGTGTAGGTGACGTCCTCCTCTTCTACGTAGTAGACCTTCTCATTCTTTTTGGCGTTGCACTTGGGCAAATCTTCGGCGAACTCGACCGTGCCGTCGTAGTCTTCATCCTTTTCGGTATCGCCATCACCGGTTTTGTCGCCGGTCTTGTCATCGGTAGAAGACGAGGATGTGTTTTTACCCATGATCCCGTTGTTGGCGTTCACTCCCGCATCGCCGCATCCGGTAAAGTACATTGTGGCCGCTGTCGCCACTAGAAGGGCTGTGAGTTTTTTCATAAAAACCTCCGTTTTATCTGTATTAATATAAATAAAAATGTCGACAAACGAACAAAAAACAGGTCAGAATAACTTCCTGTTTGGTCTAGAACTGGAATTGTAGCGAGATTGAAGCCGAAATGAAAGTTTGCCAAAGGAATGGGTCCAGCTCCCGGTTTTCGCTATCATCGGTATAGATGTTCCGGAACCAGTTTCTATAGAACTTGATGGCGGGTACGATGGCGATTTCGTTGATGATGTAGTACTGGACGTTGGCAAAGAGCCCAAGTCCTGAGCCCATGTATTCCGTATCTTTGGGCTCGCCATTGTGGATGGCGCTGTTCTCGGCCTTGACGCTGGTGTAAGAGAATCCGGCTCCCAGGCCTATCTGGAAGTAGTCGGGCCAGAAAAAGTTGTAGTAAAATTCAAAACCCAATCGCCAAAAACGAGTGGACTCTTCTTCAGAGAGCCGTACCAGTTCCTCTTGCTGTTTCCAGTACTGGAACGCCACCGCTACGGTGAATTCCCGGATGTTCACGCCCAGGAGAAATTCTGGGTCGCCCATAAGACTTATATCGGGCGGGTAGGCCTTGAACTTGTTGCCGCTGGTGTCCTTGACCGAAATAGACCTTTCGTTCAGGTCGCCGGTGGTTGCCGTGACGCCCATGCCGGCGCGAACAAAATAAGAACGGGGCCAGTAGTTCTCTTCGTAGGCCCCGGCCGCAGCTATGGCTGCGGCGATAAGTAATATGACGATTTTTAGCTTCAAGAAGCTTTACTGCGGGTTTTATTCGCAGGAGCCGTAGGTTCCGATGGACTGAATATTGAATGTGATATAATCCGATTCTTCACTGTCGAACTGGAATTTGATAGCGCCTAGCTGTGAGGCAGCCTCTGTGCCGCTTATGGAATAACCTCCGGCCCACCCATCCTGTTTAAATGCAGACCATAGAATATTTACCACCTTTTGCGATGTCGAGGCTGTAAGATGTTTTACAGGAAGGTCGTATTCATAATATGCTTCTTCGCTGTCAGTAAGCCCCAGGAGTACTGTAAGTGGCCCTGTCGAAGTATAGACAACACAAATGCCTTCCCAGCTGGTTGCATCGACGCCCACTTTGCCTCCACCTGCAGTGGTTCCACCGGCAATATTGAATCCAACACCTAGGAATGCATTGGTTCTGGTTCCTGGATCCAGGTATGCAGTGCCGGCAACGCCGCCATTGTATTCAATAATTGGCAGGAATGAACTTTCAGAGAAATCGTTGCCTTTACCAGGGTACCAACCGAATTGCGAATTTCCTGTTCCTTCATCAGAAACGGCATTGTCGTCATATTCCCACCACCAACCAGACTCGCCGGCACCAGCATCCAGTCCAGTTAAGACCTGCTCCTCGCCCCTGGGTCCGCACCACATGTCGCCGCAAACGGCGGTAATTATGGCGGCGGAACTGGAGGAAGGCTCAGTTTTGGGGTAGGTGTCACCGCTTATTAGGCCAACCCAAATTGAGCCAGAGCAGTAATAGTAATCATCTTCGCTGGTTACATAATAGTAAGTTTCTTCAATGCGAGATGTGCACGTAGGCAGGCTACTCAGAGATGCAACCGAATTGATTTCAGGAACGATTTCGCCACCGCCGTTAGAGCTGGAGGAGGGTTCAGTTTCGGGGTAGGTGTCCCCGTATTCGTTGTACCACAATCCATTAAAGCAGGTGTAATCTTCATCTTCGGCCAACACATAGTAAGTGACGAATTCCAAACTGGACTTACATGTAGGCAAGTTACTCAGGTAGGTAACCTGCAGTTTTTCATCGACCAAACTGCCTTTAGAACTCGAAGACTTGTCTGTGTCGGGTTCTGTTTCGGGGTCTGTGTCAACTTCAATCCACTTGCCCTCGTCGCTGTCACACGTGACATACACATCGTCTTCTTCTATGTAGTAGATGTCGCCGTCGCTCTTGTCGTTGCACTTGGGCAGGTCGTCTCCAGACTCGATGGTCTCATCTGCCACGGGTTTCTTGGGTTTCTTCTTGCTCTTGACCCACTCGCCCGTTTTCAGGTCTTCATCGTAGTTACAGGTGTAGGTGATGTCTTCATCTTCTACGTAGTAGACTTTTCCATCCTTTTTGGCGGTGCACTTGGGCAATTCATCGGTAAACTCGACCGATTCATCGTAGTCCCCTTTCTTTTCGGTATCGCTATCGCCGGTCTTGTCACCGGTAGAAGACGAGGAAGTGTTGTTTCCCATAATCCCGTTGTTGGCGTTCACTCCAGCATCACCGCATCCGGTAAAGTACATAGCGGCCGCTGTAGCGACCAGAAGAGTTGTGAGTTTTTTCATAAAAAATCCTCTAATATTTAGTACGGAATATACATTATAAACGAGTCAAGCGGTAGTCCGGAGGTTCTGGACCGGGTGAAATAGGGCGTTTTTTGTGCTGAAAATCACTTACCGGCGTAGTAGAACATGGCGTCAATACACTTCTTGGCGGCTATGCGCAGGTTTTCATCCAGTTCCACATGCTTTGCCTTTTCGGGGTGGCGGAGGGTCTCTAGAATGTTTTCCAGGGAGTTGCTCTTCATGTACTTGCACATGCTGCAGCTGCCCACGAATTCCTTATCCGGGAACTCGTAGTGCATGCGGGCGTTTAGTCCGCATTCCGTGAGCAACAGGAACTTGGTGCCGTTGGGCTGGTTCTTGATGTAGTCAACCATCTGGCCGGTACTGCCCACGTAGTCGCTGAGCAGGGCCACGCCGGGGTGGCATTCGGGATGGCTTACCACTTTCAAGCCCGGGTTTTGTTCGCGGAAGAAGGCAATCAGTTCGGAATCGTAGGTCTCGTGGACATAGCAGCTGCCGGAGTAGAGTACGATCTCTTTCTTGATGCCACGCTTGTTCAGTTCCTCGGTGAGGTTCTTGCCCATGAGGCCGTCGGGTACGAACACGATCTTGTCGTTTTCCAGGCTGGAGACAATTTTCATCACATTTCCGCTGGTGACGCAAACGTCGCAGGCGGCCTTCACGTCGGCGGTGGTGTTGATATAGCACACGAAGGTGTGGTCGGGGTATTTTTTGCGGAGTTCCTGGACTTGAACGCCGGTGATGGAGTCGGCGAGGCTACAGCCTGTAAGCGGCCCCGGAATCAGCACGTCTTTTTCGGGGTTCAATATTTTGGCGGTTTCGCCCATGAACTGCACGGCAGAAAACACGATGGTCTTTGCAGAAACCTGGGTGGCGTCTTGGCTTAGCTTGAAACTGTCGCCCGTGTAGTCGGCGACACCCAGCACGATTTCGGGGGCCACGTAGCTGTGGGCGAGGATTACGGCGTCTCGCTCCTTCTTGAGCTCGTTGATTTCGTTGATCAGGGGGAGCATCTGCTCGCACTTTTCGCGTGAGTAGGTGCAGAGCACTACGCCGGGTTTGATGGTGCTAAGGCGGTTGTAGAGTTCGTCGACTGTCATGTGGATGTCCGCGATAAAGTTTCCGGTGTAAAGATAGAAAATGATAATATTTTTTTTACGTCATTCTGGAAGGGCAACGCCCTGACGGAATCCATATGCTTTATACATGTGATTAATAAAAGGTATGGATCCCGTTCGCCTTCGGCTCCAGGATGATATTAGTACCCGGCCCATTCGGCGCTGATGGAGGGGCTTGCCTTGCGGATTGCCTTGTCCTCTTCGCTGTTGTGGGCGGGGGCAATTTCGCCCTGTGCGATTTTTGCCTTGATCTCATCGAAGGTCTTGGGCGGTACGGCATCGGGGATGTTGTCGCCCAGCACCTTGCAGGGGGCGCCCTCGGATTCCTTGGCCTTGTCCTTTACGGGGGCGTATTCCCTTGCGGCGGGGATTTCGTAGAACTTGTCCTCTTCGGGGCACCAGGCGGTAAGTTTTTTCCCGTAGACACAGCCGGAATCAAGCCCGATGAATCCTGGGCGGCGCACGAATCCCATCTTGGCCCAATGCCCGAACACAACGGTCTTTGGCCAGCTTACCTGCTCAAACCAGGGACGGTCATTCCAGTTGCGTATGGAAAGCAGCACTACGGGACTCATGTCCTCTAGGCGGGTCTTTCCGGGTTCTAGGCCCGCGTGGACCAGCAGGGCGTGGGGGGTGTCCCGCCAAAGGGGCCAGTCCTTCACCGTGTCACGGATGAAGGTCCATTCTTCCAGGGAGAGTCTGGCAAAACGGTGGCGTTGCTTTTCGGTCCACTCCGTCTGGGGTGTTTCCATCATGCGGATCAGGTGTTCTTCGTGGTTGCCGCGGACGGTTAAAATTCCGAGATCCAGCACGGTCTTCAGGGCCCGCATCATGTCGGGACCCTTGTTAATGATGTCGCCGGTCTGGTACAGCGTATCCTTGCCCCGCACGAACCCGAAAGCATCGATAATCCGCTCCAGTTCATCGGCACAGCCGTGAATATCACCTATGTATAATGTGCGGCTCATAGTCCAACGGCTTGACGGAGCTTGTTCATCTCGTCGGGGGTGAGTTCCCGGTATTCGCCGGCGGGCAGGTCCCCCAGCTTGATCTTGCAATAGCTGATGCGCTTCAGGTCCCGAATCTCGTAGCCCAGGGCCCGCATCATGCGGCGGATTTCACGGTTCTTGCCCTCGATGAGGGTGAGTTCCGCATATCCCTTTTCCAGGTACACGTCGGTGGCGAAGGCGATGTCTTCTTTTGCATCTGGGTCTTCGGGGTCCCGGATGTCCACGCCGTCTACCAGCTTCTGGGCGGCACTTTCGCTCAGGGGCTTGGTAGTCCACACGTTGTAGGTGCGGGGGATCTCGTAGCTCGGGTGGGTGAGCCGGTGGAGCAGTTCCCCGTCGTCGGTAAAGAGCAAGAGCCCGCGGCTTTGAAGGTCCAGTCGGCCCACGTATTTCAGCTGGTGGTATCCGGGAGGCAGGTAGTCGTATACAGTGCGGCGGCCCTGGGGGTCTTCTTTGGTGCACACGCATCCGGGAGGTTTGTGGAACAAAATGGTGGTGGTCTTGCGGGGGAGCTTCGCGGGCTTACCGTCTACCAGGACGGTGTCGGCATTTTCGTCCACCTGGTGGCCAAGGTCGCTGATAGTCTCGCCGTTCACCTGCACGCGACCCTCCTCGATCATGGCTTCGGCGGCACGGCGGCTCGCGATTCCGCAGAGGGATATAAACTTATTGATTCTCATACAAAAGTCCGAACCTAAGGCCGGCGGTGCTGATGCGGAAAGTTTCTACCCGAAGCTTCTCCAGCAGGGAGCGGAGCCAGAACAGCCCGCAGATGATGACGTCGCTCCGTCCGTTTTCCAGGCCTGGAAGCATTGCCCGGAGCTCCTTGGAAAGGTTCGATATGCGGGTGGTGACCGCTTCCAGGTCGGAAAGACTCATTTCCAGGCCCTCGATAGCCTTGTAGTCGAACTGGGAGAGGTTCTTGAAAACCATGGCGAGGGCCGTTCCCGTTCCGCCGATAAGGTACACCGGTTTCTTGGTCATACCTTTGAAGGATACTTCTTTGAAGGTTTCCTTCACGAACTTCTTGTATTCAGGGCCGGGAATGGGTCCCATGGCCTTGAACATCTTGAGGGCACCCACCGGAATGGAAAATCCGGTTGCTCCGTTGGAAATTTCGGTAGAGCCGCCGCCGATATCGATGGTCACGATGCCTTCGCCGTGCCATTCCTTCACGGAGCGATAGGTCAGGGCCGCCTCTTCTTCTCCGGAGATGATTCTCGGGCGGAGCCAGAGGGCTTTTTCCACCGCGTCCAGGACTTCTTCCTGGTTTTCGGCACGGCGCATGGCCTCTGTCATGGCGGCGGCCTTCAGTTCCACCCCCAGGGCGTGCAGGTCCATGCGGAATTTGGTCATGATCCGGCACAGGTCGGCGATGCGTTCTTCTGAAATGCGTCCGGAGTCGTAGATGTCTTCGCCCAGACGGCAGATTTCCACCTTCTGGAGCTTGGGAACCAGGATTCCCATGGATCCCGTCGCTACGCTCCAGGATGACGTTTTAGTTGAGTCTGTTTCAGAACGAGGATTCTCGGACTTGACAGGGGCTTCTTGGAAGGCGGCGATGAGCAAAATGCAGCTGTGACTGCCGATGTCGACGGTGGCAAGGAGGTTGTTAGACATATTACGATTCTCCACCGCTGGGGACAGCTTCATCCTGGTCTTGGATCCTATCGCCTTCGGCTCCAGGATGACGCGTAGGGGAGTTGAGTCCCGCCTTGATCTTCTCGGCGATCTTTGCCGGGTTTAGCATGAACTCCCTGGCGCTGGCAATGGCCTCTTCCACGATGGACTCGGGATATTTTCCGCTCCAGCTGGCCACCAAGTCTCCGGACTCGGAACCAAGAGGCTTCTTTTCCCGGATTTCCTGCCCCATCTTCAGGGCCAAAAGCAGTCCGAGCTCGAAGGCGCGGGGGCTTTCCTTGTCCTTCAGCAGGTTCTCGACGCGGGTAATCCGCTCTTCCAGGGGGATTTTTTCCAGTTCCGACAGGTCTTTTTCAGAAATCATACATATATATAATAGAAAAAAAGAACGGAGTCCCATAGGGAACTCCGCTCTGTAAAGGAGAGAAGAAGAATTACTTCTTGGCAGCCTTCTTAGCAGGAGCCTTCTTAGCAGCCGGCTTCTTAGCAGCGGGCTTCTTGGCGGCAACCTTCTTGGCAGCGGGCTTCTTAGCAGCCGGCTTCTTGGCAGCGGGCTTCTTAGCAGCGGGCTTCTTAGCGGCGGCCTTCTTGGCAGCGGGCTTCTTAGCAGCGGCCTTCTTGGCAGGAGCCTTCTTGGCAACAGCCTTCTTGGCAGCGGGTTTCTTAGCAGCGGTTTTCTTTGTAGTAGCCATTGTTTTTTTTCCTTTTTTTAGGGTTTAGTGATTTGATAGCTATAAAATAACTCTTTTTTCACAAATAATCAACACTTTTTTGAAATTTTTTTCTTTTTTTTTCAAAAAGATATTGACAAGGAACTTTTCTGACATTATACGCGCGGGTGATTTTTCATTCTCTTCGGAGTAAAAATTGCGCCGATTTTTATCTCATAACCTAATGATAATCAAAGTTTTGATAGAAGTTTTTGATTAAAAAATTTTCCAACACATCATCAAAAATTTTTTCATTTTGATACACGGTGAATGGATTTCGCATCCAAAAAATTTTTTTGAAAAAAATTTTTCTTGAATGAAAAAATGCTCGATGAAAGACTTCATCGAGCAAAAATTTTTCTTGTGTCGGAACTTTACGAAGGATTTTTTACGCTGTCGATGTACTTTTTGAATCCTTCTACGCCCAGTTCGAACATGTTTACGAACTTGGTGGCGAATGGTGGGATCTTCTTCTGGTGCATGCCCAGTGCATCGTGCATCACCAGCACCTGACCGTCGGTGTGGCGCCCGCCGCCAATGCCGATGGTTGCTGCGTTCACCTCCTGGGTGATCCGTGTGCCTAGCTCTTCTGGAATGTGTTCCAGTACCATCTCGAAGCACCCGAGACTGTCTACATACTTGGCCGCCTTCTCGATGGCCTCTGCCTCTTCGGCAGTCTTGCCCTTTTGCTTGAAGTTCTCCGCCGTCTGGGGTAAAAGTCCCAGGTGGGCGCATACGGGAATGTCCTTGCTCCTCAGAAACTCGATGACCCCTTCGGGAGTTCCCTCCAGCTTCACGCTGGCGGCACCCAGGTCCATGAATCGGCGGGCGTTGTCGTATGCTGTCTGCGGATCCTTGTCGCTCAGGTAGGGCATGTCGGCTACCACGTGGGTGTTGGGGGCGCCCCTGCAGACCGCCCCCACGAAAATCAGCATCTCGGTCATGCCCACGTCGCGGGTGGTGCTATAGCCCAGCATAGTGTTGGCGAGACTGTCTCCCACCAAGATCTGGTCGATGCCTGCGGCTTCCGCCATCTGCGCGAAGGCGAAATCGTAGCTGGTGACCATAGAAATCTTCTCGTTCTTGGCTTTCTTTTCGGTTATGTCTTTTGGGGTGAGCATAATTTTCGGGTCTCCTGCAGCCACTTCAGGGAATGAATCTCCTT
>CAMIWK010000023.1 GCA_946402415.1 uncultured Fibrobacter sp. | reverse complement strand
CGTAGTGGAACCCGCTGTAGGCGTTGATGACCGCCTTGTCCCAGTCGGCGCTTTCTTCGTAGTATACATGGAGCGCTTCCTTGAGCCTGCGGAGCATCTGGTGTGGCGCGTTGGCGTCGTCTACTAGGAAGGCGTTGGCGCATCCCGAGGTTTCTGGAGCGTAGTCGTCCAGCATAGAGGCCACTCCTACGGTCCTTCCGGTAAGGGGGAGCGTTCCTGTGGCAAGGGCCTTCAGGATGATGGAGGTAGAAGGCTCTTTCAGGTTAGCAGCGAACAGGATGTCAGCTCCTGCAAGTACGTCCCTGAGGGCGCTGGCGCTCTTGTTCTCGATGGGCCGGACCGCCATAATTCCAGGGTACTGTTTGGAGACGTCCTGGTAGTAGTTCCATTCTGTATCGTCGGGAGCGATACCCACCACGATAAAGATGTCCTGCTTGGCAATGTCCGAAAGGATGGTAGCGAGCGTCTCGGATGTGTTGCCGGCTTCGGAATCCAGGTGGGCGTACAGGATGGGTCTGTTCCCGACCTCGCACCCCAGTATCCCCTCCAGTTTGGCTCTGGCCTTCTTCTTCGCCTGTTTGATGGGCAGCTTATCCTTGCTGTTGAAGTCCCAGACCTGGTAGCTTACGCCGAACTGGACGCCGATAAGCTTGTCCTGGTTGTGGATTAAAAAGCCGCTGAGTCCGCCCGGGAGGTTGGTGTTGATCATGGCGTCCCGGTAGCCTGTAGAGGGGAAAAGCACCTTATGGGCGTAGCAGATGCCGGCTTTCAGAAGGCTTACCTTGCCCCAGAATTCGTAGCCGTCCATGTTGAAATCTTGCCTGGGCAGGCCGATCTTCTCGATTTCGCTGGAAGAAACGTGAAAATCGTAGGTGATGTTGTGGACCGTAAAGAAGAAGGGGACCTGGCCAAAGGCTTCTTGGTAAACGGTGTGGATTAGGGCTCCGGCCAGGGCTCCGCCCCATTCGTGGCCGAGAATCGCCTGGCACTTGAATCCAGCTTCCTTGGCGTAGTCCAGGGCGGCAGAAGCCAGGAAGGCGAACCGGAGGTGGTTGTCGCCATAGGGGAGGTCACCGGGAGGGCCATAAATGTCGGGCCTGCCGAAGTATTCCTCGTTGTAGATGTAGGTGTGGAAGGGGTCCCCCGGAGATTTCCAGATCTCGTAGGGCTTGCCGTGGAGTTTTTCGGTACCGCTAAAAACGCAGCTGTAGCCTTCCAGGTCTTGCAGCAGGGGCTTGTAAAAAGGGGAACAGGTCAGGGCGTTGGCCCCGGCCCTGGCAAAGGCGTAGGTCATCCGGTTTACAGCGGTGGCCAGGGGACTCAGCGTCCGCCAATTTCCGGCCTCTGGACTGACTACCAGGATTTCCATTGATTTTGCCCCTTTTTTAATAAAATTTTACTATTTGCGATAGTAATAGGCCAAATTTATTTAATTAAATTATAATTTGAAAGTCCTAAATCCAATTTTTCGGATAAAAGGTTTCTTTTTGAACTTAATCTTCGAGGATTTAATAAAATGAAGAAATTGCTAATCGCTGCATTGGCCGCCTCCGTGGCATTTACCATGGTTGGTTGCAAGGGCACCAACGAAAAGCGCGGTGACGAACACCTCAAGGAAGGCCGTTTCCGCAATGCCATCAACTCCTACCTGGAAGCCAAGAAAAAGGGTAGCATGTCCAGCGAGTTCTACGATAACTTCACCCTGGCCTTGGTCCGTGCCGCCGAAATCGAAGCCAAGAAGGACCTGAACAGCGACCTCATCAACGGCTACTTCGAAAAGGCCTCCGTGAATATGCCCGAAGTCAAAGAAGATGTGGTTGTTGAAGAATATGTGACCACTCTTGCCAATGTGGGTAAACAACAGGCCGCTCAAGAGGGCGTTGATTACAACACCGTCATCAACGCTTTCGCCAAGATCGATACCGCTCTGGCTACGGCCAAGTCCCGTAACGTGGCTGAAGGTGCCGTGAAGGCTATCCGCATGGAAGCTGAAAATGCTTACGTGGCCAAGAACCTTCCCACCGCCAAGGAAGAATCCGATCCGGTGGTTCGTGAATACCAGATCATGAAGATTGCCGAAATGGCTCCCGAAAATTCCGAAGTGAAGTCTGTGCTGAACAAGAGCCGTATCGGCACACGTGGTTACTTCCTCATCTTCGGTGAACAGATTGGCGAACCGGTGAACCGTCGCATCGACAAGTGGGGCTACGTCATGGCTTTCCCCACCATCAAGATTGCTCCGGGTTCTCTCAGTGGCGAACTCCAGTTCTGGGCCTCTACCGGCAACAACACCGAACTTGACCCCTCCAAGATCAAGCTGGTCTCTACCGACGGCAAGGAAGTGGTGGCCAAGGCTACCGGTGGCTGGTGCGAAGCCGAAGTCCTGGTCGGTAAGAAGGGCGATGAGAAGATTGAAAAGAAGCAGCAGAAGATCAAGGCCGGTGAAAAGGGCAAGCTGATGAACGAGTTCCAGTGTTCCCTCAACGTAAGCTTCAGCTTCGGCAAGGACTTCGTTCCCGACTACGTGGAATACAAGGACGAGTTCGGTATCGGCCGCAAGTTCTTAGGTCAATAACGACCGTTCGCGCTAAAATCAGGGAATGCTTCTCTGGTTGGCGCTCACTCTCGCAACCGCCCCTGTTTAATAACAGGGGCTTTGTTGCTCACGGATAACGACCGTTCGCGCTAAAACCGGGGACAATTTCTCCGGCCTGCGCTCACTCTCGCAACCGTCCTCGATTAATATCGAGGGCTTTGTTGTTCACGGATAACGACCGAATCCACTAAAACCGGGGGATGCTTCTCTCCGGCTTGCGGATTCTCTCGCAAACGCGACCCGTTAACACCGGGTCGCTTTTTGCTCACGGTAACGACCGTTCGCGTAGAATTGTGAAACGCAAAAAGAAAGCCGGGCCTGCGCCCGGCACTTTTTATATTCTACAAAACCTAGATTCTAAATGCTAAACCCTAGAATTCCACCTTGCCGCTGATACCCATGGCAAAGTCGGTATCAAAGTCATCACTGAAGTTGTAGCCGAACCAGAATACCACCTCGCTATTCATAGTGGGGTATAGGTAGTTGTTCATGCCCAGGAAACTGTAGTCATCACCATGGATTTCCCTGTCGGGGTCATGGTATTCGTAAGAGAATCCCATAGTGTATTTCTTATGGAGGTTGAAGCTGGGCTCCACGGCAAGCAGGTACTGGTCATCAGTAAACAGCTGGGGAGCAGCCTCGTAGTCCTTGTCGGTGATGGTGTAGAAGTAGGTGAAGCCCAGGTTGAAGAAGTAGAAGTTGAAGCTGGGTTCCAGCAAGAAGGAGTGGACGCCCTTGCCCTTGTAGGGGTGGAGTCCCCATACGGCGTAGATGCCGTAGTTCAGGTTCTCGTAGCTCTTGGAGTAATCGACTTCGGTACCCAGAACATAGGTATGGGTGCGATTGATGTGCTGCCCAAATACCCAGTCCACGCTGGGGGTGAGCACCAGGTGCTCGTTGGCGCGGTTCAGCAGGGGGAATGCGTATGTTCCGAACAGGGCTACGGTATGGTCCGTGTCTTCGGAGGCACCCATATAGATCTTGCCCTTTCCGTACTTGTCGTTTCCAAATTCGGCACCGAGACCTCTCAGACCCTCTTCGCGACTGATAACGGCATAGCGGGCGGGGTCGCGCCAATAGTAATAGTTGAATGCACCAGCACTGTAGGTCAAGTCGCCAAACACGAACGCGACGGCGTGGGTCACGTCCCAGCGGAATTCCACCCCGTCGAAGTTGAATTCTGTGAAGCGGCCCCCGTCACCCATGGCGGTAGTCCTGGCCATGTTGTGCCGACGGGTCTCGGAAGCATCGCGGTTACCCGTACTGTCGGTGACATAGGTGCTGTGGGTGTTAGTCTTTACCGTGACAGAGAAGTTCTCATCCATGTGGGCGGTGGCTGCCAGGTCGATATCTTGGTTCGCCGCGTTGGTGGGGTCGAAATCATCGTCGAAATAGGTGGCATAGTCCGCGTTGACGGAGCCGTGAAGTTCCACTTCGGCGGCAAGGGCGAAAGATGCTCCCGTCAGGGCTATGGGCAAAAACAATTTACGCATAAAAACCTTTTAAAAAAGTACAGGCGTAAAATAGAAATTTTTTGCTAGGGAAAGTAGCGATTTTGCAAAAAGCGCCCCCTCCTTTTTGTATTTTTGACCCAATGAGAAATCGCTGTCTTTTTTTGCTGACTTTTTTGTGCCTGCTTGCCTCTGCCGCGTATGCCCTGACCGCTGACCAGGTGATGAAGAAATCCCAGGACTGGTTCAAGTCGGGCAAAGCCTGGAGCCTTGATTTCAGGTTGCAGTTGTTCTATGCGGATTCTCCGGATATTGTAAGCCAGCAGGGGAAGCTGATGGTGGCCGAGGGAGACAAGTTCAAATTGGAACTGGCTGGCATCAAGTTCTACAGCGACGGCGAGAGTATGTGGCAGCACAACGTAGAACAGAAGCAGGTGCTTATCAAGGCGGTAGAGGACCTGTCCTCTTCGTTGCACCCCTCCGAGCTCCTGTTCAAGTACCTGAATTGTAAGGCGCTGAGCGTGGGTGAGGGAACTTTTGGCGGTCAGAAACTCTGGGTGCTCAAGCTGGACCCCTCCAAGTACAAGGGGCAGTTTACCCAGATGGAGGTTTGGCTATCCCAGAAGGATTTTTCTCCAGTAAGGCTCTTTACGGTGGATCCATCGGGCAATTCCAGCTGGTACAACATTGTGAACCTGAAGGTCATGAAGAACGTTTCCGTAGAGGATTTCCGGTATAAGGCCCTGCCTGGGGTTGATGAAATCGATATGCGGTAGGGCGTGCACAACTATGTCTTTTACCAAGGTGAAATTTTTGGATAGGCTTACGGTCGGGGTGGTACTGCTCCTGTGCGGGGCTGGTATGGCCCTTGCCGAAGGCGAAATCCTTTTTAGCAACTGGGCGGTAAGCGTCGCTCCCGGTCCTGGAGATGGACAGCTCTGGGTGTATTCTCGTGGCGAGGTGAACCAGGGCGTGGCCCTTTTGAATTTGAATCTGGATGCTTCCAGAAAAGTCAAGGTGGGAAAACCCCAGGTGGAACCTGTAGATAACGAGTTCTCTGCCGTACATTACCAGACCTATGCGGATAAGCTTGCGGAGCGGAGGCGATTCCCTATGGAAAGCGCCGGAGATCTGGGTGTGGTGCTCCCTATGTTCGGTCTGGATGAGGAAGACCACTTTCTGGAACCCAGAGGCTTCTTCTCCCTGAGGGAGGCGGGTACAATACCAACGCCTTTGGATATGCCAGCCTTGGTGGAATCCATCGAGAATCCTATGGATTACGCCGTCAGTGGCTTTGCGTACCAGCCTTCCAAGAAAACCTTGTATGTGGCCCGGGGTCGCCTGGGTATGGTGGAATACGAGATTTCCAAGGGTGCCGGGAATCCTAAGATAGAAGGAAAACTGCTTGAAAAGAAAAACCATCAGTGGGTGAAGATGCCTGCTGCGGGAACGTCGGATTTTTCAAAGTATCTGGACATATTTGATTTGGAGCAGAACCCTGAAACGGGAGACCTGTGGATTGCGACGGCTCAGGGGTTGTGGATGCAGTCGGCCACAGGTGATGTGGTAAGCGCATCCAAGGCTTTGGAAAAGGAACGGGTTACGGGTGTATGGATTGGCGGAAAGCCCTTGCAGGTCATCGTGGAGACATCTTCTTTGCGCAAGGGTGTCTTGACAGGTGCGCTCTGGCGCAAGATACTAGGCACAAAGGATGATTTCAAGAAGGTCGTATTCCTGGATTCTGCGGGGAAGATCCAGAAGAAGGATGTCTACGACAATGCGGACTACACGGTAACGGGTGTTGCCTTTATGGGAGACAAGGCCTACGTTGGCGTGTGGGTAGCTGGCGGTTCTGTTAGTGGCTACTTGCTTCTGGATGCCAAGGGCGTGCGTACCCACGGGAAGAGGACGGAATCTACAGACCTTTGGCTTAATGGTTTTGAGACCGGGGTGACGGACCGGGATGCCATCATTACTTCCATTACCAATTTTCCCCTGAACGCAAAGACAATGGGTCTTGCCGTAGCGACGGATGGGAACGGGATTTCTGTTTCGGCTGATTCCGGAAAGACCTGGACGCCTGTCCTCAATCGCGCTAGACTGGGCGGTAACTTGGGCTCTGTGCGTATGGTTCCCTCCGTTATCGTGGCGGGTGGGGAGTCCCTGGTGTCGTACAAGGTGGGCAAGGATTCCAAGATTACCATTGAGGTTTTCAGTTACGATATGCGCAGGGTGCGTAAGATTGTAAGCGGTGCTCCCCGTTCTGCAGATGAATCCCGCAGTACCAACGCTAAGGAAGATTTCTGGGATGGCATGGATGATGCAGGTAGGCCCTGCACCATGGGCATCTATTACGTAAGGGTCAAGGACAATCACGGACACGTGGGCTGGGGCAAGGTCATGAGCCTTGGGGGAGGCCGGTGATGTTCAGACGCGATATTTCTATGCCTACGTCATCCTGGAGGGGCATGTCATCCTCGAAGCGAAGCGTAGGGGACCAAACGGGATCCATACATTTTATACTGGCATTTGTAACGCTTCTGCTTCTCTCTTCCATCGCCTCGGCGGGAGTGGTCGAAAAGAAGGCTGCCTTGGGGGGCTTTGACGGATTCGTGGAGCGCATGGGTGCGGGCACCCGTGAACTGGGCCGAGGAAACACGGGTTCGGCCGATACGTCTGCTATGCCCGGCGCCTATTGGAATCCGGCGATCCTTGGCTTTAGGCAGAACCTGAACTACACCCTGAACGGTGAAAAGCGAGACCTGGACCGTACGGGCGGTTCCCTGGGAATTGAAAGCTCTGTGGGCAAGCGCATGGGAATCGGCTTTGCCATGCTTTACCGTGGCGATATGGATTTCAAGGTCATTGATGATGATGACCAGACTCTCGGTACGGCGACGCCCTTCTTTTCCATGATGTATTTGGGGTTTTCGTATAGGGCCACTCGCAGAGATGCCTTCGGTATATCCCTTTCCATGAGTTACGACAACATGGACATTGCCGAGTACTACGAAGATGAAAATATTGAACTGAATGACGGCTATACCAGTCCTGTGTCCTTGAACATCGGCTGGCTTCGTCAGTGGAACGAGAAATGGTCCACTTCAGTGGTCATTCGGAACTTGAGCTTCAGCAAGAACCTTTCATCGCGCTGGACCAAGACAGTGAGCTCCGACAATTCCGTACCCTCTACCGAAGGCGTTCGGCCCAAGGTCTTGCAGGTGGGTGCCGGCTACCGCTCCAAGGTGATGGGCAAGCCTGTTTACGCCTGGATGGAAGCTCTGGATTACCAGCTGGCGGACACCCTTCTGGTATTCGATACCCATTGGCATCTATGGACGGCCCGTGTTGGTTTTGAATGCGAGATTATTACGGACGGAACGGTTCGTGTGGGTATGGATGACCAGGACTACATGGTGGGTCTCGGCTACAAGTTCAGGATTCCTATTGCGAAAAAGAAATACCTGTTCGATGTGAACTACGCCCTGACCTACGAATCCGAGGCGGGCCTCTGGAACCCCCTGAGTTTCGGCTTGCGAGGCTATATCCCGTGATTTCTAAACTCTGGATAGAAAACGTTCGGAGTCTTGACTCTCGGGAGCTTGACTTTTCTCCGGGAGTCAACGTGGTTGGCGGCCCCAATGGTTGTGGGAAGACTACGGTTTTGGAATCTATCCACCTGCTTTCTCAGGGCTTTTCGTTTCGGGCCCATGACCTGAAGGAGATGATTGCCTGGAATGGTGAAGAACTTATTCTTCGTGGCAGCTTCGAAGAGACCGCTCGTACAGTGACTCGTGCCATACGGGTGGGGCGTAGGACTTGCGATGTTCGTGAAAATGGCGAGACCCTCCGTTCTCCGGCGGCGCTGTTCGGGAAATTGCCTGCTGTTGTGATGCAGCCTTCGGATATCGAGCTTCTTCGAGGGGCTCCCGATGTACGCAGACGTTGGCTCGATGAAATTCTCTGTTTCCGTTCGGCGTCAAATACGGCTACCTTGCGGAACTACAGACGAATCCTGCAACAACGCAACCAGTGGCTCCGGCAGTTTAAGCGCGAGGGTACAGCCACCGGGGGCGAGGAGCTGTTCATTGTGCTTACGGAACAGCTTGCCGATCTGGGTGCAAAACTTTGGGCAGCCCGTATAGGACTTTCAAAAGAAATATCTCCGATTATTACAGACTATTACCGTAAGCTTTCGAATGGCGTTGACGAGATTACCTGTGCCTACAAGAGTTCTATTCTCAAGGAACTAGACGCCTTGGACGGTGCGGAATTTTTGGATGATTTTGAACTTGATACACTTGCTTCGGCATCGGTGGGGATCGCGGACTGTATTATCTCAGATTCGGGTGAAGATAGTGATGGAACAGTCGATGAGAATGCCTTGCGGGAAGCCTATCGCCGTAAGCTGTCCGGTTTGGAATACGCAGAAAAAAATCAGGGAATTACGCTTTCGGGCCCCCACAAGGATGACCTGGGCGTATGTATCGGTGATGTGGAAATGCGTTCTTCAGGTTCCCAGGGACAGTGCCGTTGTGCGGCCATTGCCATGCGCTTTGCCGCGGTAGATGTGGCGAGCCGTTACCTGAACAAACCTGTGCTTTTGCTAGATGACGTCTTTGCGGAACTGGATGTGAACCGTCGTGATGCTGTGGCATCCCTGATTCGTGAAAAGCAGTGCCAGGTGGTTATCGCCACACCGGAACCCGAAGAATTGCCGTTTGAGGCTGATACGACGATTTCTGTAAAATAAAAGACCGCCGAGGCGGTCTTCGTTTTTGAAATCTTTTAGATCCTTCGACGCCGAGGCTATGCCTCGTTGCTCAGGATGACACTTCGTGTTACTTCTTCAGCAGGTCGCGGATTTCGGTAAGGAGTTTTTCCTCGGCGGACGGCTCTGGCGGAGCAGGCGGTTCGGCCGGCTTTTCCTCTTCCTTCTTGCGCATATTCTGCACGAACCCGAGGAACTTCTTCATGACGATGAACACCACGATGGCCACAATCAAGAAGTCCACGATGTTGCCGATGAAGGCTCCGTAGGGAATTTGTGCTCCCGAGGAGGTGGTGTAGGTCAGGGCCTTGAGTCCTTCGCCTGCACCTTCGGCGCCGAGGCTCGCCACGATGGCATTCACGCAGGGCATGACGATGTCGTTTACGAAGCTGGTGACGATCTTGCCGAAAGCACCGCCGATGATAACACCGATGGCCATGTCGACGATGTTGCCCTTGAGGGCGAATGCCTTGAATTCTTCAATAAGTGAAGATGCCTTTCCTTTGATACCCATGAGGGTCCTCCTAGTTGATGTTTTATCAAAAAATAGTATTGTGTTGTTCTTTGGCAAGGCAATTTCTAGATTTGGAGGCCATGTCATGGTTGTTGTTGGCACTTGCCTCGGCCTTCTTTCTCGGCTTTTACGATTTGGCCAAGAAAAAGTCCGTTCAGGGGAACGCGGTTCGGCCGGTCCTCTTTCTTTGTAGTGCGTTCTATGCGCTGTTTATGTTGCCCGTTCTGGTTTCGGGATATACCGAAACCCTGGCTCTTCGTGAGCATGTTTTCTTGATGGGCAAGGCCCTAATTGTAGGTGGCAGCTGGCTTTTGACCTATAACGCCATCGCCCACATGCCCCTTAGCATTTCGGCCACCATCCGGGCTTTGGCTCCCCTCTTTACCATCGGCTTTGCGGTGAGCTTTATGGGGGAGCGGCCCTTCCCTTTGCAGTGGGCGGGAATCGGCCTCTGCGTTTTTTCGTATATCGGTTTGAGCTTCGCGGGCCGAAAGGAGATGGGGCATTTTTTCAGTAGCC
Organism: uncultured Fibrobacter sp.; assembly: GCA_946402415.1. Lineage (GTDB taxonomy): Bacteria > Fibrobacterota > Fibrobacteria > Fibrobacterales > Fibrobacteraceae > Fibrobacter. Next base: position 9,017 of record CAMIWK010000023.1, on the reverse strand, counting down.
CGTGGGTCATATCCATGGTGCTGGGCACTATCCTTGCTGCCTGCAGCGGTGTCTACGATAAGCTGATCTTGCAGCGGATGAACTTTGACCCTCTGACGGTGCAGGTCTGGTTTAGCTTCTACATGGCCCTGTGGCAATTTCTCATCTGCGCGGTGACCTGGTTCCCGACCCGTAAAAAGACTACCCCCTTCCAGTTCCGCTGGAGTTTTCTTCTGGTGGCGGCCTTGATTATCATAGCGGACCGTTGCTATTTCTTGGCGGTGAGTGACAAGGATGCCTTGATTTCGGTGATTACCGTTTTCCGCCGCTCCAGCGTGTTTATAAGCTTTGTGGCGGGGATTGTTATCTTTAGGGAACGGAAAAGCAAGACTAAGTTTTTGGCGTTGCTGGGGATTGTGGCAGGGCTCTGCCTGATTTCCCTAGGGAAGGGCTAGTGACTGTGGATACTCTCGCAAAAAAGCATATCGGCATTACGGGGACCATCGGGTCCGGCAAGTCGGCGGTGGGGGAGATTCTCCGGCGTCGGGGTTTGCCTGTGCTAGATGCAGACGCCTGCGTGCACAGTCTTTATCGGGACTGTGCTGCATTGCGCGAACAACTGGCTGCTGCGTTCGGCCCGGAATGCTTGACCGCAGACGGCGTGAACCGAAAGTTCTTTGCCGAACTGATATTCAAGGACGGCTCTGCCCGTGAAAGGCTGGAATCCATAGTTTATCCGTACCTGACGGATGCCGTACGGGAATTTTTCGCCGCTAACCCTGGCGAGGCATACCTGGAAGCCGCCCTCTTGCACCGTATTCCGGAGGTGGTAGAACTCCTGGACCAGGTATGGCTGGTAGACGCCCCTGCAAAGGTCCGTCTGGAGCGGCTCCATCAGCGGGGGCTTTCCCGTGAAGACGCAAAGCGCCGTATAGAAACCCAGGGCGACATCGCTGCCCTCTGGGCTGGCTGTGGCATACCCGTCGTGAAAATCGAAAACGCGGGCACCTTAGACCAGCTGGAAGAACTTGTGAATGTCTCCCTGGAGAGCCTTGTAAAGGCTCGATAGGGTCCATGGATTCTATCGCCCTATCGCTACGCTCCAGGGCTCCAGAATGACTCTCTGAATAAAAAAAGCCCTCGGCTGAGCCGAGGGCGACAATCACAGGATTAAACCTAGATTAGAAGTTGATGCCGAACTTGCCGGTGAGCCAGATGGGCATTTCATCACCGTAGTAGTCGTCACCGATGCCGAATTTGGCGCTCAGGTCAACATAGAACATCGGGTTGATGGCGATATTCACACCGAGGTACGGAGCGATGCCGAACTTGCCGCTGTAGTCAGAACCCGGGAGTTCATCACCGTCGTGGGTGGCTTCACCGAGCCACATGTCGAAGTCAACACCGACATACGGAGTGAACATCGGGTTGATGGCGAAGTCGCCTTCGAGACCGACATGCAGATTGTACGGAGGAGAAACTTCATCGTCGCCTTCGGTACGAATCTGGAGACCGGCTTCAGAACCGAAGTTCACCATGCCGAAGTTCTGGGAGAACTGGACACCGAAGTAGACGCCGAGACCGTCATCGCTCACTTCTTCATCACCAACGGGCAGGTCCACGTCAACGAAGGCGTTCATGATGGGCATGAACTGGTAGCGAACCATCAGAGGAATGTTGTTCAGACCATCGGCCTTCGCATCTTCGCCATCCCAATGGGTGAAAACGGTGTAGGGGAGCTTGACACCCAGTTCCAAGTTCGGGATGACCGTGTAGCGGGCACCAACGAAGAGTCCGAGTGCGTTCCACTTGTCCTGCATCTTGTCGGTGACTCCGACTTCAGCCTGGCCCTTGTGGTTTTCGAGTACCGGGAAGTAATTCCAGGTAGCGAAGGAAGCAGTAGCGGTCAAAGCGGCCGCGAGAGCGATTTTCTTGAACATTTGAGTTCTCCTTTTGTAAGTTGTTGTCTTTCAATAAGATAACAAGAAAAAGCTTGTTATGCAAGATGACCTGTAAAAAATAGTTAAGAAATCCGACTTTTCGTGATTAAAAGCCTAAAAATCCGATAAAAAAGCAGATTTCCTTGCTATATTGAATGTGAAAACAATCCTAAGGGCGTCATCCTCGACCGAGCTTTGCGAGGGAGGGGATCCATACGCTTTATGTAGGAATATGTAAAAAAGGATTTTTTTATGAGATGCTTGGTGACTGGCGGTGCAGGATTCCTGGGTAGCCACCTCTGCGAGAGGCTTTTGAACGATGGACACGAGGTCCTGTGCCTGGACAATTACTTTACCGGGCGCCTTCAGAACATTGCCCACCTGCGGGACAACCGCAACTTCGAGCTTATCCGTCACGACGTTACCGAGCCGATTCTTTTGGAAGTGGACCGCATCTTCAACCTGGCCTGCCCTGCAAGCCCCATCCACTACCAGTTCAATCCGGTAAAGACCATCAAGACCAGTGTCATGGGGGCAATCAATATGCTGGGTCTTGCCAAGCGTGTTCACGCCCGCATACTGCAGGCCAGCACCAGCGAGGTCTACGGAGACCCCGCCGTCCATCCGCAGAAAGAGGACTACTGGGGAAACGTGAACCCCATTGGGGTCCGCAGCTGCTACGACGAGGGCAAGCGTGTGGCCGAGACCCTCTTTATGGATTACCACCGGCAGAATAACGTAGACATCCGCATCGTGAGAATATTCAACACCTATGGGCCCCGTATGCTTATGAACGACGGCCGCGTGGTGTCCAACTTTATCGTGCAGGCTCTGAAAAACGAAGACCTGACTATTTATGGTGACGGAAGCCAGACCCGCAGTTTCTGCTATGTAGATGACCTAATTGAGGCCATTGTCCGTATGATGGATCAAGATGAAATCATAGGCCCCGTGAACGTGGGGAATCCTGGCGAGTTTACTATGCTGGAACTGGCCCACGCCGTTCTGGAGCAGACGGGTTCCAAGAGTAAGATTGTGTTCCAGCCTCTGCCTGGCGATGACCCCAGGATGCGTCGCCCGGATATAAGCCTAGCAAAAAAGGCCTTGGGCTGGGAACCCAAGGTGAATCTGTTTGACGGTCTCCAGAAGACCATCGAGTATTTCAAGTCTATTGTGTAGTTATTTCACTGCCACCTTGTGGGTCTCGTGGAAGCCTTCTCCCTGGATGCGCACCAGGTAGATTCCCGGTTTAGCCTGGACAGACAAGATAACATTTCCGCTGGCATTTCCGTTCCAGAGCGTACTTACGGTGCGGCCCTGCAGGTCTAGCAGTTCTACCTTGGACCTACCCTTGAGGCTTACGCTGATAGTGTTGGCTGCAAAGAGGAAGCCAGTGGCGTTGTGGAATTCGGCGATTGCGGTGGAAGCGTCCGGTGTGCTGGAATTGTCGGGTGCACCTGGATTGTCGGAATCAGCCGGCGTGTTGCTAGAAGACTGCGGGTTTGTTTCCTGGGAGCTAGAAGATACCGGCGTGCTGCTAGAAGACTGCGGGCCTGTTTCCTGGGAGCTAGAAGATACCGGCTGAGTAGAGCTGGAAGAAACGACCTGAGAATTGGAGGATTCGCCCTGCTTCGAGGAGCTGCTGGAGCTTTTAGGCCCTTCTCCGGTAATTGGGGTCCATTCAGGATTCTGGCCGCGGAGCTTGCTCCTAAGCCACTTGCCCGATTCGCGAAGGTCGTTTTCGGTCCAGTTTCCGCTGGTGCTGGCGCTTGCATAGAGTGCGGCAGATGTCTCATTTTTGTTTACAATGCTCCAGGCAGCCCAGCTGATTTTTTCTTGGTCAATCCAGTCCCAGAAGGTATTGACCATGGTGTAGTTGATTTCGCCATCACCAGAAGATTGCGTCAAACCGCACTCCGTAACAAAGAGAGGTATTGTTTGAAGAGCTGACTTTGCTGCAGGAAGGAAATTATTTAGGTGGTCATTGTCCGAAGCGTAGAAATGAAATGTGTAGGCCACATTTGTCACATTCTCAAGGGGCTTGGCAGCCGCTTCATCGGGCCTTCCTGACCACATAGGCGTTCCGACAACAATCAAGTTGTCCGGGTCGTATTGTCGTATGACGGGAATGATTTTTTCGGCATAGGGTTTGATGTCATTTTCCCAACTGACGTCCTTGGGTTCGTTGTAGATTTCGTATATGACATTCGGGTATTGTCCATACTTTTGGGCCATATACGAGAAGAAGATAACAGCTGAATCCTGTTTTCCGTTGCTGTTGTCATTTGTGTAGTGACTATGCCAATCTATTATCACGTATATGCCTTTTTCAATAGCGGCGTCTACAATGGTTTCAACCATTGCACGATTCCATTCAGGCTCATACAGGAATCCCTTAAAGGCTCCGTTTGAAAGAGTCGGGTCTTCACCCCACCAATCTTCTACAGCCATTGCGGCTCGTACCAGATTTGCGTGCCAGTCTTCGGCGAGCCAGTTGACCACATCGGCGTTCCAGTAAGGTCCGGAGTTTTCGGAAATGTTCCAGAAAAAGCTCATACCCCTAAGCTGTGCGGGTTGTCCGTTGGCGCCTACGACCTTTGTTCCCTGGACCGACAATGCACCGATATCATCAATAGGTGCGGCTACGGCCAAGCTAAGGGCAAATGCCACAAGGGCAAAGGACATAATCCCTGTTTTGAATTTCATTCCAAACACTCCTTTTTTATTACTTCCCTTTGAAAGATAATAAAAAACAGTCAAAGCAGATTGCCTGACGGATGCTTTAAGAAATTAGGTTACAAAAAAAAGACAGAATCAGTAAGATACGGAACGAAAACACCCGGAAATTAAGCATCCAGCGCGGATTCAATTATTTCCATATTCTCTTCGCAGTATTCTAGCTGGCGTGAGAGGATCTTGATGGCATTGATTTTCCCGCCAAGTTCACGGGTGAAGAAACGTACGATGTTCCAGAAAAACAGGGCGAAATTACGTTTGCCATCTGCATGGCCTTCAAATAGGCACTTTGCGAAATGTCTGTATACAAGGTAGGTGAGCAGACGGCCGCTTTCGGTTTCCGTAAAAAATCCCTGGTCCTCAATGGGGGAGGAACCTGCGGCATCAATGCGGGCCTTGATGCGGGCAAGAGCCTTGTCCCAGACGGTACCGAAACTGATTGTCTTGGCGAGAAGTTCGTACAGGTCGCAAACGTTTCCAAGAGGTGCAAACGGGTTCTCTTCTGTTATCCCGAATGCCGTGTAGAGTCTTTCGCTGAAAGGTGTAGCGTTGTCGGCGAGAACCCTGAAAATTTGCTCCCGCTCGTAAAGCACCTCGTTTCGGATTTCTTCATCATCCTCATCCAGCTCATCCTCGGGTTCATCGCATTCTTCACTTGTGAATGCCAGTGGGCCTTCGCCTTCAAGCAAGAGGCGTACGGCTTCTTCGCAGCAGAGGCCGAGCCCCCGCTCCATAATGTCGCCATAGACCTCCACGAATCGCGGGTGCTCCCGGCATATATCGCAGAGGGCGCCTTCGCCTAGGTTCTTATAGATTTCGCAGAGGTTGCTCTTGTCCAAAAAAGGGCAACGGTCATGGGGGAGTAGCTTGAAATGCCCGTCTTCGATGTTGGCGCGCAGTTTATCGCCGAAAACTCCCGCCACCTTGCGGTAGGTTTCTTGCGAGGCCTTGTCGATGTCGATTTCCCAACCTACACAGCATGTATCGGAGCATTTTGATGCGGTGCACTTGAAACAGTCGTAAAAATCGGGCTTGCGAAGAATCATTGCTATCTCTTTAAAACAGATCTAGCGTACTGTCCAGATAGATTTCTTCCCGGACATTGAGCTGGTATTCCGGCTTGGTCATATAGTATAGCAAAAATTCCAAGATGAGGGCACTGCCCAGGCTGCGACCTTCTATCTTGAAATGGCGGAATCCTGCTGGTGCGTAGGTATTTTGAATGTCATCAATCCCGATAAAACCCGGGTTTTTCATGGCGTCGGAAAAACGATAGCCTCTTGGGGCATCGGCGGAAATACAGATGTGATCGGCGCAGGCTTCACCGAGACTTTTCTGACTTACATTTTCGTAGCAAATTTTCCGGTCATAACAACCGAACCAGCAGCATTCGTTGCACAGGAATTCGACCTTTTGTTTTTGGGCGTCTGTGAGTGTGTCCAGTTTTTCGAATTGCTTGTTTAACCTGAAATCGGGAACGACGTAACGGAATTCTTCACGATTCAGCTCCGCCTTGAATTGCTCGAAGTCCGTCAGTACCTTAGTTGTAGAAGAAACGAAATAAAAACCGGGATATTTTGCCTTGAGGTAATTCAACAGCAAGTCGGAATGAACGATAATGCCGTTTTGTGGTGCATCGGGGACAGCGGCGTCGGTTCTGAAAAGTTTGCACAACTCATTGCACCGTGCATTGGCAAGGTGTTCTTCGCGAAGCAGGGAGTTGCTGAAGGTGAGTCGTGCCGAAATTCCGTATTCCCTCATAAGGGCAGCAACTGCTTCGGGGTCTGCGTCCCCGAAACCTACGCGCCCGCCGCCCCAGATACAGTCACTGGGAGCCCCGTAAATAGAACCGATTTCACACCAGTCGTAAAAGAATTCCCGGTGCTTGCGGAATAACGGCAGGAAAACCTTGTACAGGTCGTAGAATTCGAAAAGTCCGGGAAGGTGGTAGTAGATTTTCACTTCAAGGCTCGTTTTGCAGAAAGTATAGGATTATGGGGTGCAGGTGTCAAATGATGCCGCTAAAGCTTCGACCCACTGTTTATGTATGATGTTTAATTATCAAAATAATTGATTAAATAGATAGAAATTATATATTTGACTTGATGAATTTTTGAGGGTATATTATGGGAGTAAAGAACGATAAACCCTGAAAAAAAGGAGTCCATCATGAAGCACTTAATCATTACTCTGGCTTTGGCCGCTGCTACTTTTGGCTTTGCCCAGGAATTTCCGCCCCTGTTTGAATGCCCGACGCCGGATCCGTCGCAGCCGTATCGACCTGTAGATGTCAACAAGTCCAACCCCACTCCTCTGGACCCGTGCCTCCTTCAGAAGCTGCTTCAGAAGATTGGGATTACGCCGCCATCGTCGGATGAGCCGAGGCCTCAGTGGTTTCCTGTGGAAACCAAGTAAATCTTGTTATATTCTCCTGTAACAGGAGAATATATGAAAAGATCCCTTTCCTCTTTATTTGCGGTTGCACTGGCCTTGATGGTGGTCGGTTGCAGCGATACGAAAACGGCTAAAGAAGCCGCCGAAACGAGAGCCACGCCTGAAATGGCGAAAGCAGACGCGTCGGCGGCTGAAACCGTCTCTACGGTGGTTGGTACGAAGACGGTTTCCCTTGCAAATGGGGCTAAGGTCACCTGGATTCAGGATAACGAGGGCGAAAAGCTGATGCCCCGGGACCTTTTCAGCGATGCCAGTGATTCCCTTTTTGCAAGCCTGAACATGCCGGCAGGGATTCCTGCCTCCGTCAGCACCTTCTTGGTGCAGGTGGATGGCGTATACATCCTGTTTGATGCGGGTCTTGGAGCCTTTGGCGGCCAGCTGATGAATCGTCTGGCCGCTTTGGGCGTGAACCCGGATTCCATCGGTCTTGTTTACCTGACCCATTTCCACATGGACCATATCGCGGGCCTGGTTGCCAAGGATAGTGTTGGTACCGATACGAAGGTCTTCAAGAATGCTGCTGTCTATGCGGGCAAGGTGGAATATGACGCTTGGATGAATGACATCCCGAAAAACGACATGCAGAAGAATGTAATGGCCCTTTACAAGGATAGCCTGCACTTGTTTGCCTTTGGCGACACGCTCCCCCATGGGGTGCATGCCATGGATGCCGTAGGCCATACGCCTGGACATACCGCCTTCCAGCTTGCGAACATGTTAATCGTGGGCGACTTGATGCACGGTTATGCCTTGCAGAAAGATCACCCCGAAATCAATTCAAATTACGACATGGACAAGGCTAAGTCCGCCGAGAGCCGCAAGCGCCTAATGCAATACGCTCGCGAAAACAAGCTCCTGATGGCGGGCATGCACCTGCCTCCTCCGGGATTTGCGGAATAGGTCAGTGGCTGAACCACAGGAACAGAAATATCGTCACGAATATAGCTGTAATAAGGGAGCACATGCCATGAATCTATATAAAATGGTATGTCAAAAGATGTCATATGACAAAAAACAGTTTTTTGTCTAGAGACGGTCTGCTATTCGGGCTTTTGAAAAAGAAGCTTTAGACGCCTCTCGCCTTCTTCAACAGAAACAAACTCGCTGTTTTGACATCTATATCCCGACAATGCTGAATCGGCCTTTATGTGGTCTAAAGGGCAATTCTCCCGAATTTGACATTGTTCTTCATAAGTTATACTGCAGGGATCCTTGAAGCAGACGCCGTATTCGTTTATGTTACGGAGCCTCCGTGCTTTTATCGTGTCTAAAATATCTTGTTCGCATTCGCTATAGTCTTTCCCGGTCATCGCTTCGTAATTAATCATTGGAACACAATCCAAGGCAGGATTGCAAAAATTTTCTTCACAGGGCTCGTCGGTGCCGTAAGCGCAGGCAATATGTTGCAATGCCGCAAAACTCAGGAGAATTGGTGCGCAATCAGACCAGCAAAGGAAACTTAATAATAATGTTATTTTTCTAATAAGCTTTCGCATAGATATGAATATACCTTATTTTTGAGAAAAATGGAGGGGGTTAAAAAATTGATGGCTAGAGGGGGCTTTTATGCGTTTCCGGAACAAAAACATGCCGATATCGGCAAGTTTTTAATATTTCTTGGTCGAAAAATGGCTGAAATTTGCCGATACCGGCAAATTTTGGGATATCCTTGGCAATGCCTCGCGGCACAGGACAACTACAATGCCCTGCTGGATTACTTCAAGATAAAGTACTGAAATTAGAGGCTTTCTGCCGGAGTTTATCCCGGATTTAGTCCGGGGCGGGAAGCCAGGCGCGGGCTGTAATTGCTATATTACCCGCCGGAACAATTTTATTTAACAGAGGTTCAAATTATGAATTATTTCAATTCTATCCCTATGCGTCGCCAACTCGAAGAAATTGGCCACT
>CAMIWK010000022.1 GCA_946402415.1 uncultured Fibrobacter sp. | reverse complement strand
CGGCGCTCTGGAACTTGCAGCCGATCATGGCGAGGCCTTCTTCTGCCTTGGCGGGGATTACCGGCCACAGCAGGGAGAGCGAGAGGCGCACGGCTTCGGCGGACACGTAAAGAACCGTTGCGAGTTCGTCCTTCGCGGCAGGGTCCTTCGCGAGCTTCCACGGGGCCTTGACTTCGAGGTAGCGGTTGATGCTACGCACGAGCTGCATGATGGTTTCAATGGACTGCGAGAGGCGAGCCTGGGGCAGGCCTTCCTTGATTTCGGCAATCACCTTGTTCGCGAGGTCGATGACTTCCTTCTCGGCATCGCCGATGGAGGTCGCTGCGGGGAGCTTGCCTTCGAAGTTGTTGAGCACCAGGCGGTGTACGCGGTTCAGCACGTTACCCAGGTCATTAGCGAGGTCACTGTTGATGCGGCGTACGAAGGCGTCGTGGGTAAAGTTTGCATCCTGGCCCACCACCATTTCGCGGGCGAGGAAGTACCGGAACGCATCGATGCCGTACTTTTCCATGTAGTCCATGGGGTTCACCACGTTGCCTGCGGACTTGCTCATCTTTTCGCCGCCGTTCACGAGCCACCAGCCGTGGGCGAGGATGTGCTGCGGAAGCGGAATGTCGAGAGCCATGAGCATCGTCGGCCAATAGACGCTGTGGGTCGTCAAGATGTCCTTGCCGATGAGGTGGTAGGTGGCAGGCCAAATCGGCGTGCCGTCGGCATAAGTCTTATGGAAGGCGGTGGAGGCGCTCACGTAGTTGAGCAAGGCGTCGAACCAAACGTAGGTCACGTAATCGGTGTCGAAGGGCAGGGGGATTCCCCAGCTAAGGCGAGCCTTCGGGCGGCTGATGCAGAGGTCGTTCAACGGCTGGCGCAGGAATCCGCGGATTTCGTTCCAGCGGTAGTCCGGCACGATCCAGTCCTTGTGGCTTTCCAAGAAGTCAATCAGCTTCTGCTGGTAGGAACCCATCTTGAAGAAGTAGTTCTTTTCCTTGAGCCATTCCACCGGGCGGTGGCTGATGGGGTCGCACTTGTTTTCGTCCAGTTCGTCTTCGCTGAAGAAGCGTTCTTCGCCGACAGAGTACCAACCTTCGTATTCCTTCGAGTAGATTTCGCCCTTGTCCCAGAGCTTCTGCAGGCATTCCTGCACAAAGGCCTTGTGTTCGGGCATCGTGGTGCGGATAAAGAAGTCGTTACCGATACCCATCTTCTTCCACAGGTCTTCGAAACGGTGGTAGTATTCGTCCACGTGTTCCTGCGGAGTCACGCCGCGCTTGTCGGCGGCGCGCTGCACCTTCTGGCCGTGTTCGTCGGTACCGGTCAAGAAGAAGGTCTGGTAGCCCAGAATCTTGTGGAAACGGGTGAGAATATCGGCCAAGACCGTGGTGTAGGAATGCCCAATATGCGGGGCGTCATTCACGTAATAAATCGGGGTAGTAACGTAAAATTTTTTCATGGCTCCAAAGATAGAAAAATTATATTAGGGGAAAACAAGAGGTATTTATGTCTTTCAAGGATTTAGCCAAGAATCGCTATAGCTGCCGCGCCTTTACCGACAAGGCGGTAGAAGCCGAAAAACTTGTCCAGGTGCTTGAGGCTGGCCGCCTTTCACCGACGGCGGTAAACGCCCAGCCCGTGACCGTGAAGGTCATCAAGTCCCCTGAGGCGCTGGAAAAGATTCGCGGCATTACTCGTATGGCCTACAATGCTCCCGTAGTGCTCATGGTTTGCTACGATGAGCACAAGTGCTACACAGCTGAAAAATACAATGATACCTTTAATAGTGGCATTATGGATGCAAGCATTGTCACTACGTCAATGATGATGCAGGCCACCGACCTGGGCCTTGCCACCCTTTGGGCCCGTGGCTTCAATGCCACCGAAATCGAAAAGGCTTTTGCTTTTCCTGACAACCTAAAGCTTGCATGTCTCCTGGACCTCGGCTATGCCGACCCCGAGAACGGAGGCCCTTCGCCCAGGCACCCCGTGCGCAAAAGCATGGAAGAGTTCGCCAGCGAAGCATAATCATTTGAGGAATGTACGACAAAAACCCCGGGTGAATCCGGGGTTTTTAAATTCAAGGAAAAATTTTTATTTTTACATAAGAAATTTAAACAGGTTAGGTTCGGTGAAAAAAATTGCAATTGTATCAGCGTTCCCTTTGCTATCCTCATCAATTAAACGCAACATATTGGTTCTTGTAGGGGAGGGGTGAATATGCTGTCTCATAAGATGCATTTTAAAATTTTAATTTTCTTTTTTCTTGGACTCACTTCGTTTGCGTCGGGGCAATTCAGTGCTCCGGAAAACCCGGCGACGGGTATTTGGATTCAGCAGATTGGCGAAATCGTGCCACATGCCGAGACCAAGGGTACGCTGTATTATACCAAGTACTACGACACTGACCGCGTAAAAAGCATCGACTACCAGTACGATGGTGCCGGTTATTTGCTGATGAAAGGTTCCAGCAAGAAGGCTATCTGTACGCAGAATGACGGCATCCAGGGCAGTGAAGGTATTGTACTCCACCCCGATGGGGACTTGCTTGTGGCTGCACAGGGTAAGCCACTCCATAAGGTTAACAAAACGGCTAAGGATAAGGGCGGCAAGTGCCTTGTCAAGACGTCTTATGCTAGAAACCAGGCGGATGGTTTCTGGCACTTGATGATGGACCCCAATGGCGAAAACCTTTGGGCTGCCGGTATTCCGGGATATTTGTACCGTTTTTCGACCAAGTCTGATTCCAATAACAGCAATTTCGCGTCGACGGGCTACAAGGTTGAACTTAAGCCCAGGGATGGCCGGAATACGGATAAAAAGTTGGCGACCGTGATTTGGGATGGCGATGGAACAGCGTTTTTCACGCACTCGGACTATTTTGGCGGTGGTTGTGAAGGCGATTACGGTACCAGGGCCTGTACTGCCGAAGAACGAAGGAATAAGGATAATCTAAAAGATACTTATTTCGGCTTCATTACCGATACGGTGTGGGCGTCGATTAACTCCAGCAACAAAGACCGTCTGGGGGGTAAAGATGGTGATCGGGTGATTGACACTCTGGGAACCAGAATCTTGATTGATTCTCTGGAAGGAGCCCATGGTGGTGCCTATGACCCGTATTCCAAGACCATCTTTGTCTTCGGTGGTGCAAAGATTGTGCAAATCCAGCCCTACCGTGAAGGAGTGAAGGTCAAGGCCAAGGTGGTTGCGACAATCGACTTGCGCGAGTACCTCTTTGAAGAAAGCGTCGATAATCTGACCATGCCGAGAACTCAAGATGGCGCTAAGTATGGTGATGCGGTGCGGTATCCGGGAGTAGGTTGGCGTCTGGACCAAGGACTTGCAGATGGCTTGGGACACCTTTTTGTTACTTCAAATAGCGGTCACTTAATTTTTGTAGACTATGCCTCTAACCCTAATAAATTGATTAACGATAACCTTTTAATTCATGTACAGTGGGTTGATAATTATCTTACAGGATTGGCTTTGTCGAATGAATCTCTATCAGCTGAATCTCATGAAGTTTCTGCAAATACTCCACCTGCTATAATTTTGGGTGAATTTTCCAATGTTTCTATTCCGACATTCCATATTCGAGTGGTTGCTCCGTTCGAGTTTGAGATCGTTATGGATGAATCTTTGCCGAGCCTCGGGAAGCAATATGCCGTTATGGATATGATGGGACACGTGCTTTCTGCGGGTAAGTTGAGCGAAAGGGAAACTCGTGTGCATGTGTCGACGCGTGGCGCGTATGTCGTTCGAGTTGGACCTGGATACAAACGTGTGAATGTGAAGTAAGTCTCAGTCCTCAAGCCCTTAGGCGAAGTAAAGTACATGAATTTTGGTAATGCAAAAAGCCTCGGACTTAGATCCGGGGCTTTTTAAGTTCAGGGAGTTCCCCGCTTGGAGGCGGGGATGACAACTTAGGGATTAGCCATTCACCTTCGGAAGCTGGGCGAGGCTCTTGGCGATGTCTTCATCCGTCGGGATGTAGTCGCTCATTTCGCCGTCGTTGAACTTCTGGTAGGCAACCATGTCGAAGTAACCCGTACCGGTGAGGCCGAACACGATGTTCTTGGCCTGGCCAGATTCCTTGCACTTGAGGGCTTCGTCGATGGTAGCGCGGATAGCGTGGCTGGATTCCGGAGCCGGGAGGATGCCTTCGGTCTGGGCGAAGAGCTTGGCGGCTTCGAACACCTTGGTCTGTTCCACAGACGTTGCACGCATCAGGCCCTGATCGTAGAGTTCAGAGAGGATGCTGCTCATGCCGTGGTAGCGCAGGCCACCAGCGTGGTTGGCAGACGGGATGAAGCTGGAGCCCAGCGTGTACATCTTGGCCAGCGGGCAAACCTTACCGGTATCGCAGAAGTCGTAGGCGTACTTACCGCGAGTGAAGCTCGGGCAGCTTGCCGGTTCCACAGCGAGAATATCGTAGTCGGCTTCGCCACGGAGCTTTTCGCCGATGAACGGGCTCACGAGACCGCCGAGGTTAGAACCACCGCCAGCGCAACCGATGATGAGGTCGGCCTTCACGCCGAGCTTGTCGAGAGCGGCCTTGGTTTCGAGACCGATCACGGACTGGTGGAGGAGCACCTGGTTCAGCACGGAACCGAGAACGTAGCGGTAACCCGGCTGTTTCACGGCGGCTTCCACAGCTTCGGAAATGGCGCAACCAAGGCTTCCGGTGGTGCCCGGGAATTCGGCATTGATCTTCTTGCCGATGTCGGTGGTCATGGAAGGCGACGGCGTTACGGATGCACCGTAAGTGCGCATGACTTCGCGGCGGAAGGGCTTCTGTTCGTAGGAAACCTTCACCATATAGACCTGACAGTCGATGCCGAAGAAGGCGGAAGCCATAGAAAGGGCGGTGCCCCACTGGCCGGCACCTGTTTCGGTGGTCACGCCCTTGAGGCCCTGCTGCTTGGCGTAGTAGGCCTGGGCGATAGCAGAGTTAAGCTTGTGGCTGCCCGATGTGTTGTTGCCTTCGAACTTGTAGTAGATGTGGGCCGGAGTGCCGAGAGCCTGTTCCAGGAAATAAGCGCGGACCAGCGGAGAGGGGCGGTACATCTTGTAGAAAGTCAGAATGTCTTCGGGGATAGGGATGTACGGCGTGTCGTTGTCCAGTTCCTGCTTGATAAGTTCATCGCAGAACACAGGTTGCAGGTCTTCGAAGGTCACCGGCTTACCGGTTCCCGGGTTCAGAAGCGGGGCGGGCTTCTTTTTCATGTCGGCACGGACATTGTACCATGCCTTCGGGAGTTCGTTTTCTTCGAGGTAAGTCTTGACTGCGCCTTCGAGCTTGAGGGAGTTTCTCATATATCCTTCCTTTATTGGATTTTTGCCCGCATAATATATCTAAACAAGAAACCATTGGCAACAGGGCGCGCCTTTTCGACGCTATAAATGCATAAAAAAAGCCCCTGCCGAACGTTGGCAGGGGAGGGGTTTACAGAATCTGAACAAACTAGTTGTGGCTGAACATATACTTGCTCTTGTAGTACGTCTTCATCTCGTTTATGCTCTGGAAGGCTCCACTACGGAGTGCGGCCCTAACCTCGGGGTCCGAACGGACCATCTTGTTAATTTCGGCATCAATGTCCTTGAAGAAAAGATCATTACTGGCCATATCTACGTGGTCCTGGCTGTAGTCGGCGTGATAACGGCGTTCCAGCAACTGGAACAGTTCGGTCTGGCAAGCGTTTTCAGGAGGTTCCCTCTTGGCTACCGGCATGTAGCACTTCTGGATATACTCCTTCTTCATGGAGATGATCATCTGGTCGATAGCGGGAATATTATGGTCTTCATCATGGTCGGCGAGGCTGGCTTTGGGAGTTTTGACAGAGGAACAGCCCATCAGTAGGGCGGCCAGAACCATAAACACGACCATCGAGATTTTTTTCATTTTTTCTCCTTTTTTTACCCGCTGGAAAATATCTGTACAAAAGATATTTTTATCCATAGGTAAATTGTAGAGGAAAGATGTAATAAAATATCAACAATGCGGCCAAAAAAGCAAAATAAAAGTTTTGTAGGTGCTTTTTGACAACTATTGCAGTGACATCCGTCACAAATACTAGAATAAGGTCGGCTTGAACCGGTAGTACCATTTCATAGGATCAATGACCTTGTAGCGAACGTTTCCGATTCGCTTGTCGCCGTTAGGGTCAATAAGTCCTGTGACAATATGAGCGTGTGGACCAGTGGTGTGTCCCGTAACGCCTACTGTCGCAATAGGGTCTCCTTGCATTACTTCCTGACCGTCAAGATAGAGTAGCTGGTCACAATGCATAAACAAGATGACGTCTTTTTTACGTACGAGTCCTATGATGATTCCGCCTCTTTCATCTTTGCTAGTCCAGGCTTTTGCGGCGAAGGGAGCCAGAATTCGGGCCCCTTGCTTGCTGGCCAGGTCAATTCCGTTGTGCTGTCTGAATTCCTTGGTCTGCTTCTCGTGATAGAATTCGGTAATGTACGAGATGGAGTCTGAAACGATAGAAGTCCAGTATCTCCAGGCATTCCCGATAGAATCGGAGGCGCTGTTTTCGATGTATTCTGGCTTAGAAAATTTGATGACCGTTCCCTCCGGTGGAACATTGCGATCATTTGAAAATCCAAAATCTTCGGGGTATCCATTTTCTTTTAGTGTTTCCTGCACGTACTGCTTCACCATTTTCTCATCAGTAATCACCGACATGAATCTGCCGATGGCATAACGAGAAAGGCGCTGCATGGATTCCTTGCCGTCAAAGGTGTACTCGAAGTAGGGGGCAAGGGAAAGCCTGTCCCGTTCCGAATTCCGCTCCCTGACATGGGATATGCCCACATCGACATTGGAGGGTATCAGGAACGGAATGGCGATCACGGCCAATACGAACAGTAAGAAAAAATTCCTGAAAATTCGAAGGAATCCGTCTAAGGGATTTTTTTTCAGGATTTCGGCCTTGAACAATAAGGTTAGAGCCTTTGCAAATCGATCCGGTTTCCGTACCCATTCCGCCTTTCGGATTTCTCTACACCTGGAGTATGACTTGTTGATGGCTTCGTAAGCATCTCGGTACTTGCGCCTGTCCGGAAGCCCTTTGACAAGCCATACCAATGCACGTTTTCGTAAAAAAGGCGCGTCTTGCAAGTAGGCAGAGGCGGCTTCACGGTTGTCTCCGGCAATGATGATAACTTTGGCGATATCGGCAATCCGTTTGAACTGGGGATTGGATAGTTCATCCGGCAAGATGGCGAAAATATAGGGAACTACCGCGCGCAAGGCTTCCAGGTTGTGGTAGAATATCCTGAAATGCGTCTCTTCATCTAGGCCCATCTCTTTGCTGAGCCTAAATGTCAGGCCTTCTTTGGAATTCCTGATGAAGTCGATTTCTTCATCGGTAAGGTTTCTTTTGAAGAAGGTTCTCAGGTGGTTGCCCGGCAAAAGGGACTTGTGGGAAAAGTCCATAATAACAAAAGGAGCGCCAGCGTTCATGGCCAGCGCTACCTTGTCGATGGATTCAAAATCTACCTGGTCGCCAGGAAAGGCAAATAAACCTAGCCCGCCTTGTTTGCACAGGTAGTCCAGGACTTTTCTCTGCATGGGGTATTATGCCTTGGCTGTGCCCCTGGGGTAAGAAAAGCCTGCAGGAGGAGCTGCAATGAACTTGTCAATCTGGATGTGCAGTTCTTCGGAGGTAGAAGCGGGGTTGAAAAAGATTTCTTGATTGCGATTGGCGTTGCGGCCCTTCAGGGATTCGTTCCGGCGGCCACGGGCAACAAAGGCTGTGGGCAGAACTTCGAGAGAGGGGAGGAGTCCAAAATAGCGGAAAAGGCTGAAGTTTTTCTGCCAGGTGGATTTTTCGGCCAGGAGGGCGAAGGCACCTTCGAGAATGGACTTGGACTGAAGCAAATCGTCGGAGGTGATGGTCAAAAGCTCATGACCGGAGGGAAAATTGTTGACAAAATTGGCGTAATCGCCCTTCAGATAATTTGAATCGCAAAGAAAAACGAATTTCATATACCTTACCGGTTTGTGATGGTGTGATTGAATTAAAATTCGGGGAGAATTTAGCAAATAAATCGGTGTTTGTCACTGTTTATGGCTGTACGAGGGGGTCTATGCACATATGTTTTGCTTTTTTCTTTGCCTAATTCGTTGTATATCAACGAGTTACGGTTGTGGGGCTACGGGACTCCTTCGGGGAAAGGGCATTTTTTTGCAAAAAAATGCGTTTTTTTGTGAAAAAAGGGTGAAAAAACTTTATATTTGGTCTCTGTTATCACATTGGTAAACAGGATTTTCATGAGAAACATCCTGTAGATGGAATTATGGGAGAACATCGATGAAACGAAAGAATTGGCCAGTAACAGCTTTGCTTGCTTCTGCGGGTATCCTCGCATCTGTGGTTATTGCACAAGAAGCCGGAGCTGATGCAGCAGCAGTTGAAAATAATGCCCCTTCTGTGAATGGAATTCCGGGTGAATCTATTCAGGAAGGCGGTAAATTTGCCGTAATTAAGTTGGACCAGTATGTGTCTGATGACATGGACAAGCCGGCCCAGATCAAGTGGTCCGTATCCGGAAACAAGAGCTTGAAAGTCACTATTTCTGGGGACCGGGTCGCGACCATCGCTGTGCCTGACCAGTATTGGAACGGCTCAGAAGACATTACCTTTGCTGCAACCGACACCAAAGGAGCCGTCGGTTCTGAAACGGTTAATTTCTCTGTCGAATCCGTAAACAATCCCCCGGTGGTAAAGCAGATTCCTGACCAGACCATCGAAGAGGGTAAACAGTTCACCAAGATCAAACTTGATGATTTTGTCGAGGATCCTGACCATCCCAAGAACCAGATTCTCTGGGAAACAGACATCCAACCGGCAGGCAAGGACCAGGCTGAAGGTGACCTGAATGTGGAGATCGACAACAATCGTATCGCCACTATCCAGATCCCCGATACCAACTGGTACGGCGCTGCAAAAATCAAGTTTACGGCTACCGACGGCGAGTATGCCAGCGATTCCAAGACAACTACCTTTACGGTCAAGGCAATTAATGATGCCCCGGTGCTTCAGAAGATTCCTGATCAGACTATCGAGGAAAAGAACGAATTCGAGCAGGTTTCCCTGACGGATTTTGTGACCGATGTGGATAACGACGTTTCTACTATCAAGTGGGCTGCTTCCGGCAACAAGGACCTGAAGGTCAAGATTGACAAGTCTGGCTCCGCCACTATCTCTACTCCCAATGAACTGTGGAATGGTGCTGAGACTATCACATGGACTGCAACTGACCCCGCTGGTGCTTCCGTAAGCACATCTGCTAAGTACACAGTGAAGTCCATCAACGACCCTCCCGAGTTCGTGAAGGATGTTCCCGAACAGACCATCGATGAAAAGCAGGAATTCAAGCCCATCGATCTGAGCGTCCTGGTCAAGGACCTGGACCACAAGTTCGAGGAATTGAAGTGGACCGTTTCTGGCACTAAGGATTTGAAGGTGACCGTAAACGGCAAGCAGGCGACCATTGCTATTCCGAACAAGTACTGGAACGGTTCCGAAACCGCCAAGTTTAAGGTTTGCGACCCTGAAAAGGCCTGCGCCGAATCGGAAGCTTCCTTTACAGTGAACTCTGTCAACGACAAGCCCGAGTTTGTCAAGGACATCCAGGGCCAGTCCATTGAAGAAAAGAAGCAGTTTGAAAAGATTAAGTTAGACGAATACGTTAAGGACGCCGACCACAAGAACTCCGAGCTCTCCTGGGAAGCAACAGTAAAGCACGACGGCAAGGAGCCTGAATCTGGAACCCTGCAGGTGAACATCGATGAAAGTCACGTGGCTTCCATCGAAATTCCGGACAAGTACTGGAATGGTTCTGCCACCATTACTTTCACTTGCACGGACCCCGAAGGTGCCGCTATCAAGAAAGACGCCAAGTTTACGGTGAAGTCCATCAACGATATCCCGGTATTCAAGAAGATTCCTGACCAGACTGTTGAAGAAAAGAGCGAGCTCTCTTCTATTGTCCTCGATGAATTTGTAAGCGATGCCGACCATGATTTGTCCAAGCTCAAGTTCGAGGTGGCAGGCAACAAGGATATCAAGGTCAATATCAATGCCAAGACTCGTGAAGTTTCTTTCAAGACTCCGAACGAGCTTTGGAACGGCTCTGAAACTTTGACCTTTACTGCTACCGACCCCGAAGGTGGCAAGGCTTCTACTACCATGAAGCTCACCGTTAAGTCCATCAACGATCCTCCGGTCATGAAGGACATTCCTGAACAGACCATCAAGGAAAAGCAGGATTTCAAGCCTGTCGAGCTGGACAAATATGTTGAAGATTTGGACCACGCTGCCGACAAGCTGAAATGGACCATCAGCGGCAATCGTGAACTGAAGGTCAACGTTGATCCGAAGCATGTGATGACTATTACGCCGCCTTCTAAGCAGTGGAACGGTTCTGAGACTCTCACCATCAAGGTGACGGACCCCGAAGGCGCAACAGATGAACGCTCCGTGGCCTACACTGTAGAATCCGTCAACGATGTTCCTGAATTTGTGAAGCCCGTTGTTGGCCAGACCATCAAGGAAAAGGAACAGTTCCAGCCCATCAAGCTTGGCGAAATGGTCAAGGATGCCGACCACAAGAATTCTGAGCTTACCGTCTCTGTGGATGTTAAGCCCGCTCCTGGTTCCAAGAAGAAAGAAGCTGGACTCACTGTAGAAGTGGATGCCCAGATGGTGGCGAAGATTATCATTCCCAACAAGCTCTGGAATGGTTCTGATGAGATTACATTCACGGTGGCTGACCCCGAAGGTGCTACGGCCACATCCAAGGCTGTGTTTACGGTAACATCTGTTAATGATGTGCCGACATTGAAGAAGATTCCTGACCAGATGATTGATGAAAAGGGTGAATTTGTGGCTATCAATCTTGCTGAACTTGCAAGCGATGCTGATCACGAATTCTCGTCTCTCAAGTGGGCGGTCACTGGTAACAAGGACCTGAAGATTTCTATCGACAAGGCCGGCATGGTGACCATCAAGACACCGAATCCGCTTTGGAATGGCTCTGAAAAGGTAACCTTCACCGTTACGGACCCCGAAGGTGCCTCCGCTAAGTCCGATGCCGTATTTACGGTCAAGTCCATCAACGATCCTCCGGTCATGAAAGATATTCCCGGCCAGACCATCAAGGAAAAGCAGGAATTCAAGCCTATTGAATTGGATAAGTTCGTAGAAGACAAGGACCACGATAAGTCCAACCTCAAGTGGACCTTTAGCGGTCAGAAGGACTTGAAGGTCAATATCGATAGCAAGCGTGTGGCTACCGTTGCTGCTCCTAACAAGTATTGGAACGGTTCCGAGACAATCAAGTTCACTGTAACCGACCCTGAAGGCGCTACGGACAACCGTATGGTTACCTTCACAGCAGAATCTGTGAACGACCTGCCGGTATTTACCAAGCCCATTAAGGATCAAACCATCCAGGAAAAGCGTGAATTCGCCATTATCAGCCTGAATGACATTGTAAGCGACCCGGATCACAAGCCCGAACAGCTTTCCTGGTCCTTTGAAGTGAAGCCCGGCAAGGGATCTCCCAAGGGCTATGCTCCTCAGCTTTCCGTGAACGTAGATGACAAGCGTATGGCAAAGATCATCATTCCCGAAAAGAACTGGCATGGTGAAGAAGTCATCACCTTTACGGTAACTGACCCTGAGGGTGGCAAGGCTTCTTGCACGGCTACCTTTACAGTAACGTCTGTGAATGATGCTCCTACTATCGGCAAGATTAAGGACCAGACCATCGTTGAGAAGGCTTCCTTTGCCTCCATCAACTTGGCTGAATTGATTAAGGACCCCGATCATCCGTTTGAAAAGCTCAAGATCGAGGTGACGGGCAATAAGGAACTGAAGGTCAACGTTTCCAAGGCTGGCGAGGCTACCATAAGCACACCTAACCCGCTGTGGAACGGTGCCGAGAAGATTACCTTTACCGTAACAGACCCCGAAGGCGCCAAGGCCTCTACAACGGCCGCCTTTACGGTAACCTCCGTAAACGATCCTCCGGTCATGAAGGATATCGCCGACCAGACCATCAAGGAAAAAGGTCAGTTCAAGTCTATCGAACTTGACAACTTTGTTGATGATCTGGATCATCCGAAGAACAAGCTGAAATGGAAGATTGAAGGTGCTAAGGATCTGAAGGTTGCTATGGACGGTTCCCATAAGGTGACTGTCACTCAGCCGAACCCGAACTGGCATGGTGAAGAGACTGTCAAGTTTACGGTAACCGACCCCGAAGGCGCTTCTGATAGCCGCAGCGTCAAGTTTACGGTTGAATCCGTCAATGACGCTCCTGTGTTCGTGAAGGAACTCAAGGGCCAGTCCATTGATGAAAAGAAGCAGTTCGCCACTATCAAGCTAGATGACCTGGTAAATGACCCTGACCACAAGAAGTCCGAACTTGCCTGGTCCTTTGAAGTTAGCCCCGTTGGTGCGAAGGCTGCGGCAAAGAAGGGTAAGAAGGGTGCCAAGGAAGAATCTACTTCTCAGGGTGCGGGCCTTGATGTTAAGGTGGACAACAACCATGTGGCAACTATCGCCATCCCGGACAAGCTGTGGAATGGTGCTGCCAACATCACGTTTACGGTGACCGACCCCGAAGGCGCTAAGGCTACCAAGTCTGCGCTTTTCGAAGTAAAGTCCATCAACGATGTGCCTAAGATTTCCGACAAGGCCCCGAAGGGTGAAACAATCCGCGAGGGTGGCAAGTTCAAGCCGATTGATCTCACT
This sequence comes from uncultured Fibrobacter sp., assembly GCA_946402415.1. Classification (GTDB taxonomy): domain Bacteria; phylum Fibrobacterota; class Fibrobacteria; order Fibrobacterales; family Fibrobacteraceae; genus Fibrobacter. The sequence goes on along the minus strand of CAMIWK010000022.1, from coordinate 6,155 downwards.
TCTATGGCTTCTGACCCGGATCACCCGGCCTCAAGCCTCAAGTGGACCATTTCTGGCAACAAGCAGCTGAAGGTGAACCAGAAGAAGGATAACACCGTTGAAATTTTGACTCCCGATGCCCAGTGGCATGGCAAGGAAACTCTGACCTTCACGGTAACCGACCCAGAAGGAGCCTCTGCCAACCACAAGATGGACTTCGAAGTTACCCGCGTGAACGATCCTCCGGTCATCGCCAAGCAGATTCCTAACCAGAAGATCAAGGAGAAGGAATCCTTCCAGATGATCAAGCTGGATGAGTTCGTGAAGGATCCGGACAATAAGCCCAACGAGCTGACCTGGACCATCACTGGCAACAAGAAGCTGAAGGCTGACATCTCTCCGAGCCGTATCCTCACTGTGTCCGCTCCGGACAAGTATTTCTGGTGCGCTCCTGAGACAATGACCCTTACGGTTAAGGACCAGGATGGTGCTTCTGCTAGCCAGACCATAACCTTCGAAATCACCTCTGTGAACGATGCTCCGATTATGAAGGACATTCCTGGCCAGAAGATCAAGGAAAAGGGCGAATTCAAGGATATCGACCTTACTAAGTATGTCTCCGATCCTGACCACAAGATCGAACAGCTCAGCTGGACTGTGAAGGTGGAAAAGATTGGTGGCGCGAAGGCTGCCCCGGCCAAGAAGGCTCCTGCCAAGAAGGGTAAGGGCAAGAAGGGCAAGGGTGCCAAGGATGAACCCGCTGCCGAAGAAAAGGCCGCCCCGCAAGACGAATTCGTTGTGGAAGTGGACAAGAAGGCCATCGCCCATATCAAGCTTCCCAACAAGTATTGGAATGGTCAGCGCAACGTGACCTTCACGGCCAAGGACCCCGAGGGAGCAGAAGCCTCCAAGACGGTTAACTTCACCGTTGAATCCGTGAATGACGCTCCCGAAATCAAGCAGATTCCGACCCAGTCTATCAAGGAGAAGGAATCCTTCAAGCCTATCGATCTGGCTCAGTACGTAACGGATCCTGACCACAGGATTGAACAGCTCAAGTTCGAAATCGGTAACACCCGTTTCTTGAAGGCTTCTGTGAACGCCAAGCATCAGCTGGTGGTGACCACGCCTGACAAGTTCTGGAACGGTAATGAAAAGATTGCTCTCAACGTTATCGACCCAGAAGGAGCCAAGGCTTCCCAGCAGATTCTCTTCGAAGTGTCTCCTGTGAACGACGCTCCTGTGGTGACCAAGATTCCTGGCCAGAAAATCAAGGAACGCGAGAAGTTCGAGCCGGTTGACCTGTCCAAGGTCGCTACCGACCCGGATAACAAGCCCGCCGAACTCAAGTGGAGCGTTTCCGGCAATAAGGACCTGAAGGTTGAAGTCAAGGGTTCTCGCGCTATGGTGGTGACCCCGAACCCCAATTGGAACGGCAAGGAAACCCTGAAGTTTACCGTGTCTGACCCGGCTGGCGCCAAGGCTTCTGCTGAGGCTGCGTTCGAGGTGACTCCGGTGAACGATCCGCCTACACTCAAGCCTGTGCAGCCCTTTGTCATCGATGAAAAGAAGAGCTTCGCTCCTGTAGACTTCTCCAAGTTCGTAAGTGATCCGGACAACAAGGTTGAAGAACTGACCTGGACTCTGGATGATGCTGAACCTGCCTCCAAGGCTGCTCCTGCCAAGGGTAAGAAGGGTAAGGCTGCCAAGGGTGGTAAGGCCAAGGCTTCTACCGTCAAGCACGACCTGATTTTCAATATCGACAACAAGGGTGTTCTCACCGTTGAAATTCCGAACAAGTATTGGAACGGTACTGAAACTGTTGCCGTGAATGCCTTTGATCCCTCCGGTGAAAAGGCTACGGTCAACGTAAAGTTCACGGTTAAGCCGGTGAATGATGCTCCTATGGTCAAGGATATTCCGGGTCAGGAAATTGAAGAAGGCAAGCCTTTCAAGGCTATCAAGCTTGACCAGTATGTGGAAGACCCCGACAACAAACCCCATGAAATCAAGTGGAAGGTTGCCGGTGCCAAGAATCTTGATGTGAAGATTTCTGGCGGTCGTGAAGCCGTCATCAAGCCCAAGAAGCAGGATTGGTCTGGTGAAGAAACCCTTATCTTCACAGCCACTGACCCCGCAGGTGCTTCTGACAAGGCTATGGCCAAGTTCGTGGTGAAGCATGTGAACAAGGCTCCCATTATGCGCGACATTCCTGATTTCACCATCAAGGAAGATGACAACAAGGGTGTTGTCGCAACAATCAAGCTTGACCAGTATGCTCGCGATCCGGATCATCGTTTCGATGAGCTGAAGTGGACATTCACCGGTAACAAGTATCTGGATGTCAAGTATGACAAGTTCAAGAAGACCGTTACCGTATCTCAGCCTCATGAAGACTGGGCCGGCAAGCCGGAACGCATCACTTTCGCCGTTGTTGACCCCGAAGGCGCCAAGGCTTCCAAGACGGCTACCTTTACCGTGACTGCGGTGAACGATCCGCCGAAGGCTCGTGCTCAGACCTATGTGACCAGAGAGGGTGAAGCTCTGAAGGTCCATGCTTCTGATGGTCTCCTGTCTGGTGTTACTGATCCGGATAACGAGAAGCCGGTCTCTGCTCAGTTGGTTCAGAAGCCCCATAACGGTAAGATTGAGCTGAATGAACGCGATGGTTCCTTCACTTACACTCCGAACAAGGGATTCTCTGGCCTTGATGAATTCACCTTCAAGGTGAAGGATCCGGGTGGACTCTACTCCAAGCCTGAAACGGCCGAGGTTAACGTGACCTTCAAGATGAAGGATCTGCGTGGTTCTGAGGAACCTGCCGCCAAGAAGAAGGAAGAGCCTAAGGAAGATGAGGACAAGAAGTCCAATAAGAAGGACAAAAAGAACAACAAGAAGGGAAAGAAGGGCAAAAAGCGCTAATCCCTGATAGTCCACGTCAAAAAAATCCCGCAGAAGTGCGGGATTTTTTTTTGTAACCATCATTGCGAGCCTTTGCAAGAGGTGCGGCGATCCCAATGAGTGTCTTATTGTACTATAGATTGAATGGTTCCGTCGGCAAGGCGGGTGGTAATTAGTTCACCGGCTTTTACCTGGTCCTTGCTCTTGATGAACCTGCCATTGCTATCTAGAGTGAAAGAGTAGCCCTTTGCAAGGACCGTTTCGGGGCTTGCATTTTTCACCCTCAGCTCGGTAATTTCGAACTTGGCCATTTCCAGCTCGATAATCTTGCGGGAACCTTGCCTAAGGCCTTCATCGTTTCGGCTGATTCGTTGGGATTCATTTCTCAAGATAAACTGGACTTCCTTGGCTAGCGATGTCCCCTTGACGGCAATTTGAGATTTTTCACGCTGAATACGCCCCATGACAGTCCCTTGAAGGGAATGAGCCAGGTTAAAGAGTTCTTCCTTGGATTCAGAGAGAAGGCCCATTGAGCATTTCTGGATATTTTCGACCCTCGAGAGCATGGCCTGCCAACTTTCACCCATACGCTCTACTAGACGTTTGGCACAGTCTGTAGGCGTTATACAGGAAAGGTACGCCACTTCATCCAGAAGGCTTTTGTCGATTTCATGGCCGATACCCGTGAAAACGGGAACAGGGTAATTTGCTACCGCCCGACACAGGGCTTCGCTGTCGAAATAGTTCAGGTCTGTCTTTGAACCGCCTCCGCGGACAATGCAGATCACATCGATTTCGGGCTCCTGCCGCAAGCGTTCCAAAGCTGCAAGGATAGTCGATTCCGTTTCGTTCCCCTGCATCTTGGCGTATTCTGTGTGGACCTTGAAGGCAAAGGGGGAGGCCTCCAACCGCGTGGTAAAATCCTTGAATGCCGCTGTGGATTCGCCTGTAATGAGGCCCACGTGGAGCGGGGTAGGGGGCATTTCCAGTTCGGCATTCTTGCGGAGCAGCCCCTCTTGGGTCAGCTTTTTCAAAATGGCCTGCTTGGTAATGGCCAGTTCACCAATGGTATAGACCGGGTCAATGTCAAGGATCTGGGCCTGAAACTTTCCCAGGGTGATGTACAGGTCAGCCTGGACTAAGAAACAGACCTTTATCTGTTCCCGTAGGGCAAAAGGCTTGGCAGCTGTTTCCGCCTTCTGGCATATGGCGGCGTATTTGGGAATAAAGCAGGTCAAGGGAAGTGTGGCTACTGGCTTGACATTGCCTTCTTCATATTCGGCGATGCTCAGGTAAACAACCCGTTCCTTGACGGTCAATTGCGTAATGACGCCGTGGACCCATACCGCAGGCGTTCCTGTCAAGGTTTTCTTGACGGATTGCAGGTATTTACCTACGGAAAAGGATTTTATCGGCTGATCCATATTTTTTTCAAATTCCTACATCGCAAAAGATAATTTTTTTTATTTTATCAAGGTTAAGATATTATAAAGTCTTAGGAGAAACGATGAAATCATTAATTCTTGTATCTGGCATCGCTATGCTCACTTTGGTGGGCTGTGCCAATAAGCATGCTTTGACGCGTTCTATGGAACAGACCGAGGGGACTCGCACTGTCGCTACCGAAATCAAGGCGGATTCCGCCACGGTTGAAAGTGCCAATGCCCATCTTGATTCGGCTAAGGCCTATATGGCGCAGAAGAAAAATCAGGAAGCCTTGAACGCACTTGAAACCAGCCGCTTGGAATACCGTCTGGCTATGCTCCGTGCTGAAAGGGACTCCCTGAAAACCGAAGATGAACGTGTAGAAGGGGAACTCCGAGCCGATGTGGAACGCAAGCTCCTTTATCAGAATATTCTTGACAACGAAAACAAGGAGGCCAAGTAATGAAGACCCTTAAGTATCTGGCCGCCGCCTCGTTCATTGCATCTGTTTCCTTTGCCGCCGATGCCGCTACCGCTGCACCCGCTGCAGAAAAGGCCGCACCTGCCGACACAACCAAGAAGGCCGAACCTTCTGTTTACGATGTCTGCATGGATTCCCTGAACGCCATTGAGGCCAAGATTCCTGCCAACGCCTGGAATACCAAGCTTACCCTGCTCGAAGCCAAGGCAATGGCTTCTGACATCCAGAACGAACTGAAGAACAATCCCAAGGCCGATGTGAAGGCCAAGGGTGCAAACTGCCTCCTCTATGCCGAAATCATCAAGACAGAGGTGGAAGTTCAGGAACACCGCACCCGCATTGCGGAAAACTGGGAAAAGCGTAACGCCACCAACCGCTCCATTGAAACCATCCAGGAAGAAATTGCCAATGCCCGTAGCGGCAAGGTCTCTAACCTGGCTGCCGACCTTGAAGCGGAACGCCAGAGGCTCGCCCAGACCAAGGACGCCATGAAGGATCAGGAGGCCAAACTGCAGGCTGAAATGCAGCAGAACCGCGAGAAGTTCCTGGCCGAGGCCGCCGAACGCGAAGCCGCCCTGAAGGCCGCTGGTGAGCGTGAAGCCGAACTCCAGAAGAAGCTAGAAGCGGAACATGCAGCTTTGGAAGCCGAAAAGAAGGCCCTGGCCGAAGAACGCGCCAAGGCAGAAGCCCGCCAGAAAGAGGCCATGAACAAGCTGAACGAACTCCAGTCCAAGCTGATCCAGGTCTCCCAGGACGCCCGAGGAATCATCCTTTCCATGAGCGACATCCTTTTCGACGTAGACAAGGCCACCCTCAAGCAAGATTTGAAGACTAGCCTTGCCAAGGTGGCGGGAATCCTTACCGTCTACCAGCAGTTCAACGTCTCCATCGAGGGTAACACGGACAACACCGGTTCCGCCGATCACAACATGAAGCTTTCCCAGCAGCGTGCCGACAACGTGAAGAACTTCCTGGTAGAACAGGGAATCGACGCAGGCCGCCTGAGCGCCAAGGGCCTCGGCATGACCATGCCTATCGCCGACAACAGCACCAAGGAAGGCCGCCAAAAGAACCGCCGTGTGGACCTGGTGATCCAGGACAAGGTTCTTCAGGAATCCGCCGAACCCGAAAAGGCTCCGGAACAGAAGTAACATGTCTAAGGTCGTTACCGCCATGGAAGCAAGGCAGAACTTCGGTTCTTTGCTGAACCAAGTTGCCTTGCAGAAAGAAGAGATCGTTATCGAGCGCGCAGGGAAGCCTCTTGCAAAGCTCGTAGACGTAGACTCCGGCGTGTCCGGAAAACTGGACTTCCGGGACATCGGAAAACTCCCCAACAGCATCTGGGAAAAGTGATTCCGTTCAAGTCTCC
>CAMIWK010000021.1 GCA_946402415.1 uncultured Fibrobacter sp. | reverse complement strand
ACTGATCCCAGTATGAGTCGACCCAGCACCAGTGGTGCACGACGCCCTTATCATCTTTGATGGTCCAATCCTTGGTTGTAGAGAACGTCATCTTGACCGGCTGGGGCTTGTAGAATGAATTGCTAGATTCTTCTTCTGGTTCAATGGTGATTGTCCAGGCCTTGCCAGCGGTCTTTTTATAGATAAGGACGTTGAATGCAACCAGTATTGCTGTGATGATGATGGTCCACTTGTAGTTCTTCTTGGTCAGAAGGAAAATGACCAAAGCCAGCAGCAAGACACTGATGGCAGCGAAGTTGTAGTGGACGGAGTAGAACGCCTTGAATACGTCGATCATTTTTATCCTTTTTTAGCCTTTTGCGCCGCAATAAGCGGAGCAACACTGAAGGTGAGTGTTTTGCCGTTCACCTTGCAGTCCGTGCGGAAGCTCTTTGTGGGGAGTGCGATTCCGTAGGAGGATAGCGTACCCATAAAAGAGGCGTTGGCGTGGCTTGCAATGGTGCGGACGTTGATAAAGCCTTTCTTACCAAAAGATAGCTTGAAAATCTTCTTGGCGGCATCGTATTCTGCAATCATGGTGTCATTTTTGGCAGTTTCCATGGCGGTGCAGGTGCGCTTGTCAAAAATGATGGTTCCGCGGGAGTCGATGGAGAGCATAGGGAGGCCGGCGGAGTTGCGGCAGGCGATGGGTTCCCAAGCGCCTTTCTTCTTGGCGGGAGCCTTACCCGTAAACACAATGCGGGAGCCTTCCTTGGTCACGGTGTAGGCGCCGGTGGCAATCTGGAAGCCAACGGCGTTCAGGGCGCCCTTGAAGTAGAGTAGGTATCCGCTTCCGTTGGGCATAAAGCGATAAGACGTAGGCTTGAGGGTTTTGGAAGGGGTGACGGCGATACGCTTGCCGGCCTTGTCTACTTCCAAATCTGCATAGGGAGTCTTGTCCAGTTTCAGATCTTTGACGATTTCACCGCTAAAACGGACAAAACCGCGAATGTCCATCTTGATTACAAAGTTATCCATTTTTATTTACACCTCTTTTTGTTAATCCCAACGAGCATCAGATAAAAAAATACTGGTGGGTTACAGCGATAAATATAGCACAAAAAGCCGGATTTGGCGCAGTCGTGGTAAAATTATCTTGAAACTTGTATACAAAAATCAGTGCGAATTAGTCCGAAGCATAGCTGCGCAAAATTTTTATCAAAACGTCTCTAAATGAAGCCCCGTCTCGGTTCCAGACGGTTGCGCCTTTTAATTTTTGGATGCTTTTTTGGTTTCTATCGACAAACTGAGCGCGGTCCTGCAATATTCCAACTTGGTATATGGATGGGCCGTTTTCACCAGTGTTTATGGAGTCTTTCGCCCGAACGAGGAACTTCGGGTAGAGGAATCTATACTTGTATACAAGGGCTTCGGCGATTCTTTCGACAGGGTCTATCAAGACAGACCTTGTTTGCCTGTTGCTATTGTTGAATGCAAGAATGGCTCCCGTGCCGCGGCCTACGACAAATTCCGGACGCATCCCGTTTACTTGGGTGGCGCATTCCAAAATTTCTTGGGCATCTGGCCCCCAGTTCTCTCCTGACGGCGTTCCCTTGTTGTTGCCGGAACCGCGGTAGTTGAAGGTGACCAGCGTGATTCCCTCGATACTGTCCAGCTCGGCCAGAAACTGGGCGGCATCTTCATCGGCGTCGGGGTAGTAGAGCAGGGTGGGGGTTCCTGCTTCGCCCAGTTTCCAGCCCTCGAGAACGGTTTTGTCTTCGAGGGTGCAGCTGATACTCTGGGCAAGCCCTGCGATGGCGGCACGGGCTTCCTTGTGGGGAATTGCCCTGGGGTAGGCGTTCCTGCGTTCCGTCAGGGCCAGGTAGAATACCATGCTTACGTAGATGACGGCCAGGATTCCTGCAATGCGCAATAGCCTGAATGCCAGGTTTTTTAACAGCTTCATAACCCCAATTTTAGAAAAATGCGGATGAGAAAAAACCTCCGTCACTTGTTTACTTGGTTGTCTGGATTAAGAAAAAGTGTTCTCTAAATTTGTAATGAAAATAATGGTTTAATGTAGAGGTGAAATTGAAATAATGGGTTGTATTCAGTGTTTTTCTTGATTGTATTGTGGTGTGTTAAAGTTGAATGTTCCCAAAATTATGCTATATTTTTAGCAATGAATGTCTTTGCGTATTACGACTATCGCAAGTATTTGCAGGATTATTACGAGTACCGCAAGTCTTTGCAGCGGTATTTCTCTTACCGGTCTTTTGCCCAGAAGGCCGGTTATTCCTCATCAGGTTACTATCTGGACCTGATTCATGGCCGCAAGACCCTTACGCCCCAGATGGTGCCGAAGTTCATCGAGGCCCTTGGCCTGAGCGAAAGGGAAGGCCGCTACTTCAAGTTGATGGTGGATTTTACCCATGCCCAGTCGGTAGAGTCCAAGCAGCAGATTTTTGACCAGATGTCGTCGCTTTTGCCTAGGGCGGTAAAGTCCTTGACCAGAAACCAGCAAGAGTATTATGCCAAGTGGTACCACGTGGCGGTTCGGGAAGCTCTCTCCGTCTTGAATATCAACGAGTCGAATCTTCAGGAACTAGCCTGGTTCTTGAATCCGAAAATTTCTGTGCCCCAGGTGAAACAGTCCCTTCAGCTGCTGTTGGAACTTGGTCTTATCGAGAAGCAGGAAGGTTTTTACCGTTCCGTGAATAGGACGCTGACCAGTGGTAAGGAGATTTCGCCCCTGCTTGTTCACCAGTTCCAGAAGCAGATGATTGACTTGGGCAAAGAGGCGCTGGACCGCTATACTACGGCCCGCCGTAATGTTTCCACTACCACTATGAGTGTTTCTGCAGTTGGTCTAGAAAGGATTATCAAGAAAATCGATATGTTCCAGAAGGAAATTCTGGACATTGTCCAGTCAGATAGTGGAGAGACTATGTTGTGCGAACTGAATGTCCAGTTCTTTCCCATAAGCAAGGAACGGACAGATATGTCGAGGGAGAAAAAATGAGATTTACGAATTTTGTTGCGATGGTGGTTCTTGCCTTGGGCTTGTACGCCTGTAGCAGGGATGTGGCTGGGACGGCTACCCAGACGGAGAATACCGTCGCAGGGAACGTGTACCACGTGGATGGAACCCCTGCCGAAGGGGCGATTATACGTATGGCTATGGTTTACGCCGCCGGTGCAGGCCCCCGTGTGCCCGAATATGTGGAGTCCAGTACGGATTCTCATGGTCGGTTCTCTTTCCAGAAAGCCCTGGCGGATACGTTCCAGTTGGTGGCCGCGGATGTTTCTTCTGGCGAGATATTCTATCTGCAGTCGATGACCGTTTCGGAGGACACTTTGGAAATACACCTGGATAAGGGAATCATGGTGAAGGGAACTCTCCTGTACGAGGGTGAGGCCTCGGATTCACCCTTGATGGCGTATATCCGTTCAGTCCCCATATTTGAACCTGTGGCTACCAATGGGGAATTCTCCCTGCTTGTGCCCGAGGGCTACAGGACTCTGGAGTTTGGCCCGGCGGATTCTGCGGTCGTGGAAAGGTTGGAACAGTCCGGTATGGCAGACTCCCTGATATTCAGGGAATGGACTATGCCTACTTCGGCGACCAAGGGCGATGTCCTGGATGTGGGCTCCATAAGCTGGGGTACTCCAGATGGTGATGCGCCTGTTTCTAGGACCCGGGCCCGCTATATTTCCGGAGAAATGGATTGCTCGGGTCTGGAATCCTGTTCTGGAGCGAAGGTCTTTGTCAGCGTAGACCTGTTCGGTTTCGACTACTTGGCTGGTGACAGTTCTAGATATTCTGTCCGGTCCCACAATTTCATTTCCAACGATGGGCCCACGCCGGATGCTCTGACCGACAGTCTAGGTCGGTGGGTCCTGCCAGCTCCAGAAGAACTTCCATACGATTCCTTCAGGGTGGAATATTATACGGATAACGGCCGCGGGGCTTCTAGTTACATAACGGAAAGAGACTTGGTTGGTTCCGGGGATACCTTGTTTATCGGCAAGACCAGTTTGAATAGTTTGACGGGCCAGGTGAGAATCCGCATTCGCCTTTGGGAAGATGGTGAGCAGGTGTCAGAGGACGATTGCTATGACAAGTATGTTGTCATGGGAATGCAGGGAACGACCTTCTTTACAAAGACCGGAACCTGCTTCGATGCAGGGACGCTGGCTTTGACCGAAGGGGACTATAGGCTAGTGGTGTATATCTGGGATCCTGAAAGGGTGGCCGCCTGGTTGGATGCCGGAATCTCCCTGGATAGTTTTGTTTATTCTGTGGATTTGGGCGAAGTTCTGGCCAGTGGCGATACGGAATTGACCGTTGATTATGCCATTCCAAGCCTAAAATAGTGAAAACACCCCTTGCCGTAGACAATATGTTTTTCTACCTTTGGGGGCGCATTGAGCTATGGTGTAATGGTAGCACAACAGATTCTGACTCTGTTTGTCTAGGTTCGAATCCTGGTAGCTCAACGAAAGTCCCGCTTTATGGCGGGCTTTTTTATTCCCCTATCACAAGCTGGACGTACAAGTCTAGCAGGCGTTCACCCCATAGGTAGATAACCGGAGCAGCAACGGCAAGGAAGGGCCCGAAGGGGAATTGGCCGGAACCGTCGGATTTCCCTTTCTTTTCCATGATTTTGGCACAGGGAACGATGACCACGATTCCAAGGAAGGCAGCGAGGATAAGGACTTCTACTGCGCCATTTAGGCCCATCAAGGCTCCATAACCGGCCAGCAGTTTGACGTCACCAAATCCCATAGCTTCTTTTTTCAGAATCTTGGAGGCGACAAATCCCAGTAGCCAAAGTCCTCCACCTGCTCCAAAGGCGCCCAGAAGGCTTTCGAAGGGTGTGATTCCCCCCGGAAACATGGACAGTATAAGACCGGCCACAATGCCGCCTACCGAAATGGAATCGGGTATTAGTTTGTGCTTAATATCGACAGCGCATACGGGATACATACCCAGAAGAAGCCAGAACATGGCCAACGCATCGACCCAGTTCGCGATAGGGGCCTTCATTGGAATGTCGTAATTTGTTGAAAACAGGGCAAGAGCGCCCAGAAGACCGCAAAGGGTTTCTCCAATGGGATAGATGACGCTGATGGGCTGCTTGCAGCAGGCGCTTTTCCCGCGGAGCCAGAGCCAGCCCACGATGGGCAGGTTGTAGTAGATGGGAATCCGTTTCTTGCATAGGGGGCAGTGGGAGGGCGGATTAATCAGGGAAATTCCGCGGGGCATCCGGTACACAATCACGTTGTAGAAACTGCCAATGCAGGCCCCAAGGGCAAAAAAGAGGAGAAGGCCGTACCAAAGAGGGATGTTTTCCATAAAAGCGTTCCAAAATCAGCTGTTTGTGAGCGCCGGCCCAGAATGCCATTGCCCTTTTTTCGTAAAAAAAGATAAATTTATATTGTGAAGAGCGTATTATAGAGGATTAGATAATGCGGTTAAAAAGTTTGTATTTATTGTTTGGGCTAGCCTTGTGCGCGATGTCCTTGGTCAATTGCTCCAGGGAGTCTTCTATCAAGGAAAACGTGAACTTGAGAAACAACCATTCCGTTGTGTTTATCTATCGTGCCCCATTTGAAAACCCCGATGCCTTTGCTGACTCCATTATCAACTTGTCTAATCCTGATTCCGTTATTGTGAGCGATACTATTACAGTCACTGTGGGAGATACCATCTATATGATGGGTTTTTTGCGTTATAATTCAGATAAGATTTATCTGTACCAGTGGATTTTGGATAGCCTTGTGAAGGATACCACCGGCAAGGGGAAGGACAAGATGAAGAAGGTCCTGGTAACGGGCCGCAATGCTACCCCCCAGTCCTGGGTCTATTTCAAGGAAGGCGTGTACTCGCCACTGTTTGTTGCCGTTGATGGCAACAACGCTACAGATACTGCAGGTAAGGACCAGTTTATTAGGGTAATCAATACGCCGCCTTACCTGGGGGTTCCCAAGGATACCCTGTGGACCAAGGCCAAAAGTCCCGTTACGTTCCCCATACTGGCGTTGGACTCCTTCGGCACAATCAAGTCTTTCAAGGTAGACCTGGATGCCGGCGGCAAGCGGGAGGCTAAGGACTGGAAATATGAGAAGAGTGAAACGTCGGATAGCCTGCTGATCACGATTCCCTATGACTCTACCCTCACCGATAGTCTTGGAAACCAGAAAATTTACATCATCGTTACCGATGATGACAAGAATACCACCAAGGATAGCGTCTATCTGCACTTTAACCAGCTGCCCACCATTAAGATTTTGGGCCCTGACGACCAGCAGAGGATTAGCGACACCGTAGAATCCTTCCGCCTATTCTACGAAGGTCACGACAAGGACAATGAGGATCAGCTGAGATACTACGTACGTGTGGCGGCCACTCCGGACAATCAGGAAAGCGACTTGAATTTGTCCAACGTCTATGACCTGGTTCTAAAGAACAGCACTGCTACCAGTTTTGCCGTGATAGAAGACGGCGAAAACGCACTGAAAAAGCTTGGCTTTACGGGTAGGTATTTCTCCTGGGATGTATGGGTGACTGACGGTTATGACACCGTGGTGGCCGAAAAGATCAAGATTGGCAAGAACAAGCAGCGCCCCAGGTTCTTCTACCTGGGCCCCAGCAAGTCTACCTGTGACTTTACGGGAACGGCCAAGTTTGAAGGTCTGAGCACGCACAGGGGAATCAAGATTACCCTGGTCAATGCGGCTGATTCGAACAACATCTATACGGCAGAGACAGATGAGAACGGCTCGTTTAGGGCGTCCGGTTTGCCCGCTGGGACCTTCAGATTGACCGCTACCGATGAAACGGGCCGCGGATTTGTGAAGGTTTCTACGAGGACGCCAAATATCAATGCGGGTGATGAGAAGGAGCTGCCTCCTATATTGCTGAAGGACCCTGCACCGCCTAACATTTATGCCGTCAAGGGCATTGAGGATACTATCGCTACACGAAACTTTGTCATTTCTGGAAAATTCAGCGATTTTGGTTCTCAGGTCAAGACGGCTAAGGCTGTTCTGGACAAGGATACCTGTAGTTCTAAAAGTCAGGTTTGTTCGTTTACGGAACTAAGCAATCACGCCTGGAGTGTAAATGTGAAGAGCGTTCCGGATGGTGATCACAGCTTTAGAATTTCGGCGACCGACAGTGCCGGTTACCGCACGGATTCCGTTTATGCATTTGTTGTGGCAGCCACAAAGATGGTTGTTACTGTGGATGATGCCAGTTCGGCCATAACGGGGAAGGACGATTCCCTGACGTTCAAGGCGAAAATTGAACAGGCAAATCCACCCATAAAGAAGGTGTACTGGAAATATAGGCACAAGGATTCGACCAAGTTTGTGCTGGTGGATTCGTCCAGTGTGTCTTCCGGTGCGGCAACAATCAAGCTTCCCGCTTCAAAATTCAAGAAACCTACCATCAAGTATGGCGACCAGTATGTAATGTATGCGGAATCCGACAATGGTAGTGGTTCCAATGAAGTGCGCTTTGTGTTTATTGATAGCGGACCCATGGCAATCTTCCAGTCTCCTCGTATGGATACGGTCGTAACTCCGAAGGATACTGTCTTGATAAAGGCTTCTGTTCTTGGAAACAACACCGATGGCACGAACACTTACAAGTCCATAACATGGAAATGCCTAGAGGGCAAAACAACCAGCGCCAACTGCCTTTCGGGAACGGACTTGCAGCAGAAGATGGTGTGGACAAAACCGGATACTATGCGCGTTATTCTGTCGGTTACCAATATGGATGACGATACGGCGGTGGATACCTTGCGTGTAATTGTTATTGCCGACCCACCGACAGTCTCCATCGATGAAGAACAACGTGTCATCACTAAGAAGGTCAAGTCTTCTCACACGTTTGACGTGTCGGCTAAGGACAAGTACGGCTATATCAAGGAGCTGGCTTGGAAATGCGCCAACGACGCCGATTACACGGCTAAGGCTATTGCCGGCTCTTCTAAGGATACCACTGTCTCGCTTACAATTACCAACCTCCCTGCAAATGAGGTCTCGAATTACCGTTGCGTTGTAAGGGCGACCGATGACGATGATCAGAAGGGCTATGATACGCTGTTCTTTAATGTTATCAAGGATCCCCCGGTTCTCCAGTTGAATATTCATCGGGATGATGTCACGATCAAGGATGAAGAATTGCTGAAATACTCTGTAACCACTATTCTTGGTGGGGCGTATAATGTGGAAACGGCGTGTCATTCTTCTTTGCCGAACATATGGACGGAAGGGTATAAGGGACCTGTATCTAGAGTGTTGATGCCCGATACCGCAGGGGATTACTATTGCGTTATGCGAGCTGCGGATAACGACGATCCTTCCTTGTTTACAGTGGATACTGTGCATTACAGCGTCTTCTGGGCACCGCCGACGGTTACAACGATGGATACGACCTATGCGACTATCAACGATACCCTGGTTTTGTATGCCAACGCCCAGGACTCTGCCGAGGCGGATCTTCCTGGCGGCATTGTGTTGTACGAGTGGGGTTGTGGACTTATGAATGAGAATGTTTTGGAACATCCCGCGCAAAACAATAGTGCGACCTATAGGGCTATTCTGCCCAGTACGGCTTATAAGAACTATAAGTGTGTTGTCCGGGTGACGGATACGGACGGACTTACCGCAAAAGATTCGGTGAAGATTTCTGTTGAGCTTGGTGCGCCAACTGTGCAAGTCGCTCGGAAAACGGGTGTAGTACGTTCTGGCTTTAACATCGTTCTCGATGCCACCGCAAGCGACTGGAATGAAGGGTCGATGGGCCGTATTGTCAAGCGGGAGTGGAGCTGCGGGCCTATTACGGCTCTCGAGGACAACTGGAAAACGGTATCTTCTTATGACACGACTTGGAGTGCTCCGCAGGTGGCTACAACTTGTTATTGTGTGGCCCGAGCTACAGATGATGATGGTAACATTGCTACCGATACTATGAAACTGACCTATTCCAACGAGACCCCTGTTATTACTGTTGAAAATAAACAGATGTATGTTGCTGAGGGGGAAGTTATTCTGTTGAACGCCTCCATCAACAAGACTGTGTGGGAGGGTGTCAGCTGGTATAGTTGGCAGTGCTTCTATAGTGATACGAAACAGCCGGCAGATAGCCTGCGCCTGTTGGATTATTATCAGAACGGGGAACGCTTCTATGATTACCGCGAAAATTTGAGTTCCGAAGGGCGCGACGTGTATTGCGTTGTTTCTGCACAAGAACAACTTACCCAGTATGAATATCGGGATACGACCAGAGTGTTTGTTCTGACTGCTGAGAACCGCCCTGTTGGAAAAATCACCGCGGCCGATACCATTTACCCCTGGAGCGGTGATGAGGCCCAGCAGGGCGAAGCCCGCTACTACTATACTCCTGAATGGGGCGGTATGCAATCGCAGAATGGAACCCTAGGCGACAATAATGCGCGGAGCTTCTACTGGATGTTCTCCAATGTTGGTGGGGGCTTCTATACAGGAAGCTCCGATGGATCCTTGGATACGGGCAATGTCCAGTTCTTCAACGAGGCCTTCAGAAGACCTGTCTCGGAGGGAGATTTTACCGTAGGGCTTGTCTTCTGGGATAGTACGTCTGCTAATCCGACAGTGTCGTTTAAGAATCGTCACCAGGCCGATACGACTTACCGTACGATTCATGTCCGTCGCGCATGGAGAAATCTATCCCCTGACACGGTTCTTGACACGACATCGAATCGAACAGCTCCGGCCATAACGGTTCTGGACAAGAAACTGGTGGTCTCCTATGTGATGTCTGATCAGACTGTTATGACGAAAACTTATGACGGATCTTCTTGGGGGGCAAACCTTTCCGGTGGGAACATTGCAGTTGATGGTGATATCACCGCCTTGCGGATGACCAACAACAATAGCGACCTGTATCTGGCGGTTCTTACGAGTACGGACAAGATATATGTCTATAAGTCCGCAGGCGGAGTGGACTCCTGGAGAACTGTAGGTACGCCCATTACTGGTGCCAAAACGGTAGGTTTGACATGTCGTCCGTCTACAGGGCTTCCTGTGGTGACCTATGTTGAAAGCAAGAAGCCGCGTTTTAGTTATTGGAACGGTTCTACTTGGACCAAGGTTACCCCTGATGGAGCCAGTTCGGCCCGCGAAGCTTCCGGTGCCTTTACCACGACTTCGGGCATATTCGTTTTGGTATTCACGGACACGACAAGTAAGTACAATGCGTATTACTCCATATTTGACCAGAACCTGTCTTTCAAGAAGACTGTTTCCATCGGTAAGGAAATAGGAAATATTACCGTTGCCACGGACTTGGATAATATTTACCTGGGCTATATGGATCGAAGCCTGAGCGTCAAGGGGCCAAGGGTTCGCGTGGGTAGTGTTACCCTGAATGGAATTGACCTGATAAGTAACCACGTCCTGAAGACGAATATGTATCTTTCTAACCTTATGATTGCGGCCCGTGGCACAAAGGCCTATGTCGTCTTTGATGATGAAATGGACTTTGCCTTCTGCCACGCCTTCGCCTTCGACGGCACGAACTGGCAGCTGTATGGAGAGAACAAGCTTCCTTACTTTGAAGGGCCGTTCTACGACAGTCATGGCTATAACCTGTTTGGTGGGGCTCCAGAGATTGCCATTGCTTCGGATGGGATGGTCTATATATCCATGAGGGCTCACGCAGGTACACCGCGAGCTGGCACTGCACAGAGTAGGAACAAAGGGCCCATCGTTATGAAAAATGTTTCTAAGAATTGGGTCATCAATACCAAGTAACGATATGATTGTCGAAATAGCTTCTATTTGCGATGCGGCCACAGCCAATGGTGCTGGCGGTCGCTTGAATATACTGGGTTCCTTCGATAGGATTTTTTCCAAGTTCCCATTGGTGATTCCCCAATGTGCAGCGGCGTTCCGCATCCGTTACCAGCGAGCCGAGGCGGGGGTCCACAAGTTGGTGCTCTCTATCGAGGACGTGTGTGGACACCCGATCATTCCGGGTATGGAATCTAGCATTACCTTCGAGCCTGTGGCGAAGGGCTTTGATACTGCCGCCATGAACATGATTCTGAATATGCAGCGCCTGAAAATCGAACGGCCGGACAAGTACATTGTACGCCTGATTATCGATGATGAGGAACACGTGGCCCTGCCCTTGTACGCCCTGGAAGTTCCTCAGGCAAATGTGGGCGACGTTGACGGCGAAGTGAAGAACTAGCCGAGGGGCATGGTGGCTATGCACAGGGAACAATCCCCTTGGATGCCAGCCCTTGTCGGATCCAAGTCCATCAGTTGAACATTTTCCACGCTGGTCTCCAGCATGGACTGGCGGAGTGTACCTTCGAAAAAGTCACCGCCGCGGCATTTGAAGAAGGCCTCTTTGCGGCACCAGAGGGTGTAGAACAGGCTTTGAGCGGCGGGGGTGCCCTCATCTTGCAAGACCTGGTGCAGTTTGCCTTGTTCTTCCACAGAAAAGAACCTGTCCGCAAGCTTTAGGCGGTTTCTGGAATGGAATTCCAGATCAATCCCTACACGACATTCCCTGGAATAGGCCAGAACGCAGATGTCTTTGGAGTGGGTCCAGTTAGCGTCTATGGGAAGCTCTGGAAATTCGGGACGGGTAGACCCCGGCTTGATTTTGAGGTTCAGGCTTGACACCTCACGGCCTAGAGCCTGGGATAACATTTGGAAGATGTGTTCCCTATGGTTTTCTTTAGGCACGACAGTCAGATAGACTGTGCCATGTAAAGTAGAAACGGAAAACCACTTACCTTCCATAGCTCAAAGATAATTTTCTAGTTTAGGGGCTATGCTAAAGCTCTGCCTAAAATTCTGCCTAGCTGTCGTTTTTTTGCTGATGGCCTGTAGCGATATCAACGACGGTTGGGAGGTCAATGGGGGAGGCTACCTGAAATACAAGATTAACGGGGAAGATGAGCGGACCATAGAACTGGCCGAAGATGACGTGGAGGTTCCCTTCATCAAGAATAGCCATCGGTATTTTCTTGTGAAGACAAGGGCTGGCGAGAGCAAGCGGGGGGACCAGTTCTCCATTATGGTAAACAGGCCTGTTCTGGGGGATAATCCGGTGGTGCCTCGGTATTCCTGGTTTAACTATGGTTCTATGACCCAGGCCACGATTATTGCCGACAGCAGTGTTGTCCGGTTTGACCAGAAGGATGATTCTACCTGGACAGCCGATTTGAGCCTGTATGCTCCGGACTGCCGCTCTGGGAAATGTATTGATACCCTGCCCAATTTGCATATTACGGGCCGTTTGCGGTATTGGGTTGATCCTGATGCCCGCTGACCCCTTGACAAATGGGGGTCAAGTTTCTACTATTGGGCTACCTTATTGGTCGATTAGCTCAGTTGGTTAGAGCGCTACCTTGACATGGTAGAGGTCACAGATTCGAGTTCTGTATCGACCACGATAAAGCCCCGCTTAGGCGAGGCTTTTTTTTGTTGCGGATTTTGGGGCCAGGGCTATTTATCCAGGGTCTTGATCTGGTCCACAAATTCGCCCACTTCCTTGAACTCCCTATAGACGGAGGCGAACCGGACGTAGGCCACGGGATCCAGCTTTTTTAGCTCCTGCATGACCAGGTTGCCTATCTGGTCGTATGTCACCTCTAGATTGTCGTTGGAAATCAGGTTGTTCTCTATGTTGGAGGCGATTTCTTCGATGGCGGCCTGGGTGACCGGACGTTTTTTGCAGGAGTTGGCGATACCCGCCAGGAGCTTTTCTCGCTGGAAAGGCTCCCTGTTGCCGTTACGCTTGACCACGATGAGCGGTTGGATTTCGATATACTCGCGGGTGGTAAAACGGCGTCCGCAGGCCGTACATTCCCTACGCCGGCGGATGGAGTCTCCGCTGACGCGGCTGTCGACCACCTTGTCGTTTTCGCTTTTGCAGAACGGGCAAATCATATCCAGAATGTAGAATTTTTGTCCCGTAATTATTGTATATTCAAACTATGCAGCCCGAATCTTTATGCTTGTCAGAAATTACCATCTGTAACCTGCGCTCCATCCAGAGGGAGACCTTCCCCTTGAACAATATGACGGCCTTGATTGGCTACAACAACGCAGGAAAGACCAATATCCTTATGGGTATCCGGTGGCTGCTTTCGCCTTTCTCGCTGGATGTGTCCTTTTTTGATGATGCGAACAGCCCTGTGGAGGTGGAGGGCTTGTTCAAGGGAATCTCGGAGAATGTGCTCACGCGTCTCGGAGAGGATCGGGCTCAGGAAATACGCCCCTTCTTGAATGGGGACTGCTTGAAGATAAAGAAACTCCAGAGGGTTCCGGGGATTCCTGCCGAGAATGTGGAACTCTGGGCCCAGGTTCCGCCAAACCGTCAGAGCGCAAATCGCAAGGGCTGGGTCCTGGTGGGTGAAAATTTCAGGCATGCGTTCAAGCGGATGTTCCCGGAGCCCATCGCCATCTGGGATTTTGAAGGCAACGAGGTCTTTACCAAACTGTTGCATGAGATTTTCAAGCCTCTGGAGCGAAAGTTTGGCGGGGAGTTCAACGACATTCTCGACAAGTTCAAGGACCTGCTTTCGCCAGATGGGGAAAACCGTGCAGAAGAAATCCGTTCCTTTGACCGCGATGTAAACGAGAAGCTGAGACCGCTTTTCCCGAGCGTACGTGTAGAGCTGGATATCCCCATACCTACGTTGGCCACCTTCTTGAAGACGGCAAGTCTCAAGGTAATCGATGAAGATGACGGCTTTGAACGTGATATAAACCGGATGGGGGCGGGCAGCCAGCGTACAATCCAGATGGCCCTGGTCCGCTACCTTGCCGAAATCAAGAAGCATCACAACAACCATTACCTGAGTCGGACTATGCTCCTAATTGATTCTCCGGAGCTGTTCCTGCATCCGCAGGCGGTGGAGCTGGTGAGGGTTGCTCTTAAGAACCTGTCATCGGAAGGTTACCAGGTGGTGTTTGCGACTCACAGCGCCCAGATGGTGACCAGCGAGGATGTCAGCACGTCGCTTTTAATCCGCAAGAACAAGGAACGCGGAACCTTTATGCGTAAGCGTATCGAGGATGCCGTTCACCAGGTGGTGAAGGATGCCCCTAGCCAGTTGCAGATGCTGTTTAGCCTAAGTAACAGCAACGAACTGCTTTTTGCCGACTACGTCTTGTTGACCGAAGGAAAAACCGAGTGGCGCGTTCTTCCTGCGCTATTCGAACGGATTACAGGAAAGTCCTTTGCGCTGATCAAGTGCGCCCTGGTACGCCAGGGCGGTGTGAGCAACACCCGCAAGAGTATGCAGGTGTTGAATGCTATGGATATGCCGGTGCGGGCTATCGTGGATTTGGACTATGCTTTCACTACCGCTACCCGAGACGGATTCCTGGAGGCAAACGACCCCGATGTAAAGTTCTGCCGGAACCTGTTCCGTGAGCTGGCCTTTCATCATCACTTGCGGTTGAACAATGGCTTGCCTGTTAGCAAGCACAGTAACATCAGTGCGTCTATGGCCTACTCCATGATGGCATCTATGCCCGAGGCGGAATTTGCGATTAAGAGCATTCACGCCAAACTTAGGAGCCAGGGAATATGGGTGTGGACCAGAGGTGCCATTGAAGAGCATCTGGGATTGAAGGCCAAGAACGAAAACGCCTGGAACAGCTTTGTCGAGCGCACCAAGTCTAAGGACTTTGTCAAAAGCATTCCCGATTACGAAGGCATTCAGGAGCTCTGTCAATGGATTATTGACGGAAGCCAGAATGCCCTATAATTTTTTCGTCGATTACAGATCGTAAATTACAGCGCGTCGATGACGGCGTTGAATTCAGCGACCGGGCGGAGCCACTTCTTCAGAAGTTCCGGCTTCGGCAGGTAATAGCCACCGATATCGGCGGGTTTGCCCTGCTGGTTGGCAAACGCGGCGACAATTTCTTTTTCGCGGGCTGCAAGGGCTGCAGCGACCGGGGCGAACTTGGCAGCAAGTTCCGCGTCATCCTTCTGGGCGGCGAGAGCCTCTGACCAGTAGAGGGCCAGGTAGAAGTGTGAGCCGCGATTGTCGAGTTCGCCAATCTTCCTTGCCGGGGTGCGGTTGAATTCGAGAATCTTGCCGTTCGCCTCGTCCAGCGTGTCGGCAAGGACTTTAGCCTTGGCGTTACCGGTTGTGGATGCCACCTGTTCGAAGGCGGGCACCAGCGCGAAGTATTCGCCGAGGGAATCCCAGCGGAGGTAGTTTTCGGCGAGGAACTGCTGCACCTGCTTGGGGGCGGATCCGCCTGCACCCGTTTCAAAGAGTCCGCCGCCAGCCATGAGCGGCACGATGCTGAGCATCTTGGCAGAGGTTCCGACTTCGAGAATCGGGAAAAGGTCGGTGAGGTAGTCGCGCATCACGTTACCCGTGACGCTGATGGTGTCGAGACCGGCCTTTGCGCGGGTCATGGTTTCCACGATGGCATCCTTCGGGCTCATGATCTTGATGCTGAGGCCAGTGAGGTCGTGGTCCTTCAGATAAACTTCTACCTTCTTCTGGATTTCGCGGTCATGGGCGCGCTGCGGATCCAGCCAGAAAATGGCCGGCGTGTTGCTGACGCGAGCGCGCGTGACGGCGAGCTTGACCCAGTCGCGGATCGGAGCGTCTTTCGCCTGGCACATACGGTAGATGTCGCCAGCTTCCACATCCTGCTGCAAGAGCACTTCGCCGTTTGCGTTCACGGCGCGGATGACGCCCTTTGCCTTGGCGATAAAGGTCTTGTCGTGGCTGCCGTATTCTTCGGCGCCTTGGGCCATGAGGCCGACGTTCGGAACAGTGCCCATCGTTTTCGGGTCGAAGGCGCCGTTCTTCTTGCAGAATTCAATCGCAGCTTCGTAGATACCGGCGTAGCAGCGGTCCGGAACGCAGGCCTTGACTTCTTGCAGCTTGCCTTCTTTGTTCCACATGCAGCCGGAGTTGCGGATCATCGCGGGCATCGAAGCGTCGATGATGATGTCGCTAGGCACGTGCAGGTTAGTGATACCCTTTGCGGAATCGACCATCGCGAGGTCCGGGCCGGCAGCGAGCGCTGCGTCGATAGCGGCCTTGACTTCGGCTTCCTTGGCGTTGCCTTCCAGGCGCTTGTACAAGTCGCCGAGACCGTTGTTCGCATCAATGCCAAGTTCCTTGAACAGATCGGCGTACTTCACGAAAACATCCTTGAAGAACACGCGCACGAATGCACCGAACAGTACCGGGTCGGATACCTTCATCATGGTGGCCTTCAGGTGCACCGAGAACAGCACTCCCTTCGCCTTGGCGTCGGCCATCTGTTCGGCGATAAACTTTTCAAGAGCGGCCATGCGCATCACGGTGGCATCGAGGATTTCGCCTTCCAGGAGCGGCTTTGCGGCGCGGAGTTCTGTGACGGCGCCGGATTCATCCACAAATTCAATCTTGAAGGTGTCGGCCTTCGCCAGCGTAATAGACTTTTCGTTGCCGTAGAAGTCGTTTGCGGACATGCTGGAAACGTGAGTCTTCACCGATTCATTCCACACGCCGTTGCTGTGCGGATTGTTGCGGGCGTAGTTCTTTACGGCCTTAGGGGCGCGACGGTCGGAGTTGCCCTGGCGCAGCACCGGGTTCACGGCAGAACCCTTCACCTTGTCGTATTTGGCGCGGACGGCCTTTTCTTCATCCGTAGCGGGGGCATCGGGATAGTCGGGCACATCGAAACCGTTCTTCTGGAGTTCTGCAATGGCGGCCTTGAGCTGCGGCACCGAAGCCGAAATGTTCGGAAGCTTGACGATGTTGGCACTCGGGTCCAGCGTGAGCTTGCCCAAGAAATCAAGGTCATCGCTCGCCTTGCCGAAAGCGGCCAGAATGCGGCCCGGCAGGGAGATGTTCTTGGTTTCGACATCGATGTCGGCGGCCTTCGCAAAACCGCGCACGATGGGGAGCAGGGATTGAGTCGCCAAGAACGGCGACTCATCTGTGAGGGTATAGTAAATCTTGGTATTCATACGCCGCCAAAGATAGATATTTACTAACTTTCTTATGTTATGAGCAATTTCAACAAGGGGAAATTTGCCGCCGTCCTTCCGGCGGGCGGCATCGGAAAACGGATGGGCGGATCTGTCCCCAAGCAGCTTATGTTACTGAAGGGAAAGCCGGTCTATTTCTATTGCCTAGAGACATTTCTGCGTATGGATGAAATTGGCCAGGTGGTAATGGCGGTCCCCGCTGACTGGAAAGAACATTTTCAAAAGGATATTTTTGAAAATTCCGGCTGGTCGCCCGAGATGCTAAGCAAGTTGACCATCGTCATCGGCGGCTCGGAACGCTGGCAGTCCGTACGGAACGGTGTCAACGCCCTTGACAACCAGGCCGAATATGTGCTGGTTCATGACGTGGCAAGGCCTTTCGTGTCCAAGGAAATTATTCAGGAAGTTTGCAGAACGCTGGTAGAAAAGGGGGCGTGCCTAGTAGCAAAGCCCGCTGTTGATACCATCAAGATTGCCGAAGAAGGTAAGGTGGAAAAGACTATCGACCGTAAGAAGGTCTGGATGGCGCAAACACCACAGGCGGCTTCCGTTCCGCTCTTGAAAAAACTGTACAGTCGCATAGATCAGGAACCTCTGGATTTTACGCCTACCGACGAGGCCAGCATTCTGGAATTCTTTGGTGAGCAAGTCTACATTGTGCAGGGGAATACGATGAACGACAAGCTTACCACACCAGAGGACTTTGAAATTTTTTCGGCTCGTCTTGCTGCCGAATGAATCTTTTAAGTAGGAGAAAGAAATGAAAAACATATTGACATTTGCATTGAGTATTCTATGCACAACCGCGCTAGCTTTGGCACAAGATGCCAGTGGGACTAGTGCAAAGGGCGGTTCCTCTCAAATGGGGGTTGGTGCCCGCCTTGCCGTGGGTTACGGTATGATTTGGGGCCTAGAAGATGACTGGTCTGGTGGCGAAAACGATGAGAACCCAGGCGGTATAGACCTGGAATTGGGAGCCGTTGGCCGCTATGAAATCTCCTCTGTAATCCATTTTACGCCGGAATTGCTATTCCGTTACGCCAGCTATTCTCAGGAAGATGATTTGGGAGAGCGGGAGTTCAACAAGATGAACATAGAAGTTCCTCTCTTAGTACGTGCGAATGCCACTCCTAAAATTTACGCCTATATCGGCCCGCAACTAGGGCTCAATATCTATGACGATGTGTCGCTTAAGGCAATGGTGGCTAATAAGGGTGTCGGGGGATCGACGATGGTTTCTGTTCCCGAAAAGGTGGAACAGGCCGCGCTCAGTTATGGGATTACCGCTGGTGCAGGCTACTATGTTATGGAAAAGCTCAGCGTTGACCTGCGGATTGCTTTGGGACTGAGTGAACTTTACCCTGATTCTAAGGGCCGGTTTGTAGATTTGGGCGGAGCGAAGGATATTTCGTTCAAGCTGGGCGCCAACTATTGGATTTTCTAGCGTTCTCCAAAAATGCGACGTAAAGACAGAGAAGTTTTAGGCGACAAAAATATCGCGAAGATTATCGGACAGTGCACAACGTGTCATGTCGCAATGATGGATGATGCAAATGCTGATGTGCCCTACGTGATTCCGCTGTCGTTCGGATACAATTTGAAAGACGGTGTTCTAGAATTGTATTTCCATTGTGCACACGTAGGCAAGAAACTGGATTGCATCCGCAAGAATCCGAATGTCGCGTTCAGCATGTGCGTTGAGAACCGCATCGAGATTCACGAGGATGTTTATTGCAAGAGTGGGCGCTTTTACGCAAGCGTTGTCGGGCAGGGCAAGGCCGAAATTGTCGAGGATAGCGCCGAGAAATGCCGCGGGCTCTCGCTCCTGATGGAACGTCAATCCGCCGGCGCCTCGCATCCCGTTGCTCCTCACAAATTTGAATTCACGCCCGAACAAGCCGCCACTGTGACCGTATTCAAGATAACGAGTAGGAATTTCACCGGCAAAGCAAAGCCGAAGGCTTAGCGAACGCCCTTCTATTTTCTATCTTTACGGCCACTATGAGTGAAGCTATTAACAATGTGAAGCAGGCGTTTGACGCAGAAC
>CAMIWK010000020.1 GCA_946402415.1 uncultured Fibrobacter sp. | reverse complement strand
CGAATTCGCCCGTGCCTTCGGAAGACCACATATAGCCCTGAGTTTCGCCGGCCTTCAAGGTCAACACTTCGACCTTTTTGGCGACCATGAACACGGAGTAGAAACCCACACCGAACTGGCCGATGAGATCGACGCTGCCCTTGTCGCCTTCCTTGAGGTTCTTGATGAAGTTCTTTGTGCCGCTACGGGCGATGGTGCCGAGGCAGTTGATCAAGTCTTCCTTGTTCATGCCGATACCGTTGTCTTCGACAACGATGCGCTTGCCTTCCTTGTTCACCGAGATGTCGATGCGGAGCTGCGTGCCCATCGGGAGCAAGTCGGCGTTCGAGAGCGAGAGGAAACGGCGCTTGTCGAGTGCGTCCGCCGCGTTCGAAACGAGTTCGCGGAGGAAGATTTCCTTGTTGCTGTAAAGGGAATTGATCATCAAGTTCAGCATGTCGCGAACTTCGGTCTGGAACTCCATCTTTTCTGTAGCCATTTTTCTGTCCTTTGTCATCCCCGCTGTCATTCTGGAGCCACGTTGTGGCGATAGAATCACGGGAATCTCCTTGATGTTTAATTTTCGAGCGGTTCAGACTGTCAAAATGTTTCAAAATGAAACAAAATGGCAGCCTTGCCTTGTTTTCGACAAGGTAGACGCAAGAACCGTGCCAAAATTAGCGAAGTGCAAAACTACTGCAATGCGCTGCCTAGCCAGGTGCCCAGCATTTTTGCGGTAGTGCCGTAATGAAGGTATCCGGCAATAAAATCTAAGGCGAAAATGGGAATGCCTATGGCAATACCGACGCGTTCCCGCTTTTTGAATGCTGCTGGGTCATAGTTGGGAACAGCTTTCTTGAGTAGAGCGAAACCGAGCTTTCCGATGAAAAACCAATAGAGCAGGCAAACCACAACGATAAAGATGCCTTGCAAAAAAAGGCCGGGCGATCCAATTCCAGAGAAGTCAATCTTTGAAAGCATATAGGCCAAATATCTGAATCCGCACTGGATGCCGAATAAGGGCAAGAAAAACTTTGTGCTGAACCTGTCAGTCTTCTTCAGATACTTGTGGTGGCATAGCCATGAGACTAAGACGCCGGCCAGGACAACGCTCCACAGGAACCCCTTCTGGCGAAACTGTTGCTCAATGGCGGAGTCCTGGTCCTGCTCGGACTCTATGGCGGTGACGTTTTCGCTGGGCTTAGGGGTGGGCTCGGCTGCAGTCAGCGCGGTCGGCTCAACGGTTGGTTGCTTGGCAATCGGCTGCTCGGCGATGTCGGGGGAGGCTGGCGCTTGCGTAGGGGAGACCGGCGTCGCCACTTTCACCCTGTTCAGCGGATGCTCCGGGTTGGGAGCATCGCACCAGAGACAGCGCGGCATGTCATCTTCGTACTTTTCGCCGCATTTCTTACAGACGACCATATAGACCTAGATAAAGATCAGTCCCAGAACGCCTACGGCCCACACGTACCAGGCGAAATGCTGGAACTTGCCCTTCTGTACAAAATTCATGAGCCATTTGAGGGCAATAATCCCGAAGATGAAGGATACCACCATGCCCACTAAAAGTTCGGGAGTAAAGCTGCCTGCGTCGGCGCACTTGGCGGCCTTTTCCGGGTTCTCGATAGCCATCTGAGCGACCTTCTCCACGTTCTGGCACTTTGCCCACTTGATGACGTCGAGCAGAGCGGCGCCGCCTACGGCGGGGATGCTCATCAAAAAGCTGAATTCGCCGGCATACTTGCGGTTCACGCCCATGAACATCATGGCGCTGATGGTGGAACCGCTACGGCTGATACCCGGGATGCAGGCGATGCCTTGCACGGTGCCGGTCACCAGGGCGCGCCACCAGTTCATCTTGACGCCTTCGTTTTCCGGGTGCTTGGCTCCGGTAGGGCCCCATTGGGATGTGAATAGTAAAAGGCCGGTGAAGAGTTCCGCGACACAAACGGCACGGGGATTTTCGAACAATCCTTCTAGCAGGTCCTTGAAACCGAGGCCAATCATTGCCGTTGGGATGCTCGCCAAGATGATGTAGCCCGCTTCTTTCAATTGTTCGCGGTCACGGCGGATGCAGCCCACGATGATGTCGGTAATCTTCTTGTGGAACACAACGAAGATGGACAGCAATGTGCCAGCGTGGAGCATGATGTCGAAGAACATGCCCGCTTCATTCATGCCTAAAAGTTCGTGTCCGAGCACAAGGTGGCCGGAGCTGGAAATGGGGAGGAATTCGGCGAGGCCCTGCAAAAGGCCGAGAATGATAGATTCAAACATAGTAGGCTAAATTTAGTTTTTCTATCTTCACAAGTATGGTGCGCAAAAAATTTCTTCTCTGCTTTCACGATTTCAGTGTCTGGAACTACCAGAAGGTTGTTCCCGTTCTCGAGGAACTCAAGGATCTGGTTGGCGCGCCGTTTAGCGTGCTGGTAATTCCGGACACGGAGAAGGCGACCGCCGAAGCGGTTCAGGATTTTCGCGAAACGCTGGCCCAGTTGGCTTCGGAAGGCTTTGAGCTTGCCCTGCACGGTTACAAGCACAAGGCGGAATTCAGCCAGGGCCGCAGTTATATGGGCCTTATCGGCATGAACCTAACCCATGGTGAGGCGGAGTTTGCAGGTCTTAGCGAGTATGAATCCAACAGGCTTCTGCAGGCGGGGCTTACGGCTTGGAATGACTTGTTTGGCGAACAAGCGAACAGGCCTGTAGCGTTCATCCCGCCGACCTGGTACAGCAACGACCACTTGCGTAAGCAGGTCCGAGGGCAGGGTATGCTATTCGAGGACCGTTTCTCGTTGACTACAGCAAAGGGCAAACGCTACGCGTCTCCGGTGGCGAGCTTTGCCGGGATTCCGGATTTTCTGGTTAGGCCCGCCTTCAAGTTCGGTGAGCTGATCCTCAAGGTTCCGGCAGGGCTCCCGCGAATAGCTCTCCATCCGGTGGATTTCCCGGCTAGGACGGACGCTGTCCGCAGTCTTGTGCGTGTGGCGCTTGGCAGCGGTCGCAAGCTTGTTCTGTACAGGGATCTTTAGTTTTTTCGTAAATGCTGAAAAAAGTCCCGCGAATGCTCGCGGGACTTCTTGTATAAACTATAGACGGTTAACCGATTATTCTTCAGTAGCTTCGGCTACGTCGATCTGCCAGGCACCGTCAACGCAGGTAGCGCTCACTTCGGCGATGGCGAGCTTTACGGTCTTCGTTTCCTTGTCAGTGCATGCTTCTTCGGCCTTCAGGGTCCACTTCTTGTCCTTGCAGACCAGCGTGAATTCGCCGACTTTCTTGCTTTCGTCTTCAGTCTTGCATTCCACCTTGCTCGGAACCCACTTGCTGTCCTTGCACACTACGGAAACGCCGGGAACGGCGTCAAAGGCCTGTTCCTTACCTTCGTTATCCTTGTCGCAAGTCAATGCGTCTACAACGTCTTCCTTCTTCACCTTGGGAATCGGGTTGCCGTTTTTCTCTTTGCACCAACTAGCACTAAGGCCTGTGAGTGCTTCGAAGCCTGCAGCATCCAGCTTGTTCTTGTCTGTTATTTCGACGGACTTTCCGTCTTCGGCGCAGACGACTTCGGTAGTCTTGTCAAGCTTGTAGTGCTCGCAGGTGTCCTTGGGCATTTCCATGTTGTATTCCATCAATGTGACCATGGATCCGTTTTCGAGAGAGGCGCTCATCTTGATGGTGAGGCTGTCCATTCTGGTTTCCATAACGAAAGACTCGGAAGTCTGCGTGGTCACCTTGCAGGCGATGGTGCCTTCCTTGTATTCGCCATTGTCATCATCCTTGGCGCTAGAGCTGTCGTCGCAGGCCATAAGACCAAAGACGGCGGTTAAGGAAAGGGCGAGGCCTAATTTCCAAAGTTTCATGATATCTCCTTGATTAAGTGTTTTTCAACAATATAGACAAATCCCTAGTATGATTCAACCTAGTTTTTGGCCATTTTGGCAGACAGGTAGGCGTCACAGGCCTTTTTTTCGGTTTTTATGATGGTTTCGATGGTCTCTTTGCCCTTGGGCTTAGGGGCCGAGAGGATGGTAATGTTGTCCTTGCCGCATTTCTGGAGGTCGGAATCTTCGCAATCATCCAGGAAAATGTGCTTGATATCATCATCGTAATAGTAATTCCGGGTGGACTCGGTAATGGAGTCGCCGACGATGGCTATTGTCTTGACGGTCTTTCCCGTAGTGCTACGCTGGGTAGAAACGACGGTATCCCCGTGTACTTCGACGTTGCATGAAACGTTGTTGGAATCGGGACCACTGCTCGATGAACTGTCCCCGCAGGCAACAATGCCGAGCGTCACGGCGAGGATAAGGCTAAAGCCAAGAATCTTGTACATCGCGATATTCCTTTGGAAGAATCTTAATCCGCGGTACAATATAAAAAAGTCAATAGGCAAACGAAAAGACCCGAACCGTACAATGGCTAAAATGGTTCGGGCCTTCGTTTTGTTAAGGGCTAATGGACTGGTTCTCCGCTTGGATTACCCCTCAGAGCCGGTTTCAGAGAGGGAAATCTCGTCATCGGCGGAGACGGCGTCTTGCTCGCCCAGCTTGAACAACTCCACGTCCTTCATGCTTTCGCGAATCTTCTGCTCAATCTCGTCGCAGAGTTCCGGATTGTCCTTCAGGAACAGGCGGGTGTTCTCGCGGCCCTGGCCGATACGCTCATTGTTGTAGCTGAACCAGGATCCGCTCTTCTGGATGATGTCCAGTTCGCAGGCCAGGTCCAGAACGGAGGCTTCGCGGGAGATGCCACAACCGTAGAGGATGTCGAACTCGCACTGGGTGAAGGGAGCGGCTACCTTATTCTTGACCACCTTGACGCGGGTGCGGTTGCCGATGACCTCTTCGCCGTCCTTGATGGCTGCGATACGGCGGATGTCGATACGCTGGGTGGCGTAGAACTTGAGGGCGTTACCGCCGGTGGTGGTCTCGGGGTTGCCGAACATAACGCCAATCTTCATGCGGAGCTGGTTGATGAACAGCATGCAGGTGTTTGACTTGGAGAGGATGCCGGTGAGCTTGCGCAGGGCCTGGCTCATGAGGCGGGCCTGGAGGCCAACGTGGTTGTCTCCCATTTCGCCGTTGATTTCGGCCTGGGGAACCAGGGCCGCCACGGAGTCAATGACGATGATGTCGATGGCGCCGGAACGGACCAGGGTCTCGGCGATGTCCAGGGCCTGCTCGCCGGTGTCGGGCTGGGAGACCAGCAGGGACTCGATGTCGACGCCCAGCTTGCGTGCGTAGACGGCGTCGAAGGCGTGCTCGGCGTCGATGAAGGCAGCCACTCCGCCAAGCTTCTGGGCTTCGGCGATGGCATGCAGGGTGAGGGTAGTCTTACCGGAAGATTCGGGCCCGTAAATCTCAATGATACGGCCCCTGGGGAAACCGCCTACTCCCAACGCCATGTCCAGCTGGATGCAGCCCGATGGGATGACGGGGATTTCTTCGACGGGCTGGCTGCCCAGTGCCATGATGGAACCTTTACCGTAGTTCTTCTCGATCTGTGCAATTGCCGCCTCGACGGCCTTTGCTTTTTCGCTGGAAAGGTTGCTTGTAGGTGTTGTCGTTTTCTTAGCCATGATTGACTCCGTTTTTATTGTTTTCTCGTTAAATATACATTTTAGTGTTCGTTTGTGCAAGTGCTTTTTTGGTTATTTATCAAAAAAAGTAGCTTGCCCAACACGTAATAGACTGCTTTTTCCCGGATTTCCTGCCTGTTTCCTGCGAAAATTTTACAAAAAGACTCATTTTGCAAACAACTGTTGACACACATCCATACCGTACCCACAGGCTTGCCGGGCTCGGCACCCCCTGGGCCTGCGATGCCCGAGGTGGCCACCGCCCAGTCGGCATGGAACTTTTCACGGGCGCCCCTGGCCATAGCCTCTACCGTTTCGCGGCTTACGGCTCCGTGCTTTTCGAGAATCTCGGCAGGGACCCCTAGCAGCTCGTGCTTGACCAAATTCTGGTAGGCGACAATGCCCCCTGCAAACACGGCGGAACTGCCTGCCACGTTCACGATCTCGGAGGCGATAAGCCCGCCGGTGCAGGATTCTGCGGTGGCAAGCATTTCGCCTCGGGTGAGCAGTGCCTTTTGGATTTCGGCGACCAGCTCCTGGAGGTTCTCTATTGCAGCAGTCATTGCTTTCATGCTCCTTAATCTAGCTAAAAATTAACGACAAAAAATGACATAGATGTATTTTTGTTGATTTTTTTTTCAACAGCGAAAATATACCACTTTCTGGTTTCAAAGTTTTGTTACTTCTTACTTATTACTAAATTTCCTTCACGATGAAATTCATTGCCTACATAGCCCTGCTCGTGTGCCTGGGAGTGGCCCCGCTCTTTGCGCAGAGCGATCCCCTGCAGAAGGGGAAAACCGGCATTGAATCCATCGACACCCTCACGGTGAACGAATGGGATATTCCCACTACTCGCAATTCGCTCCCCCTGACTATGCTGTTCAGCATATTTCCCGGCGGTGGCCACTATTATACTGAACATTACATACGTGGCGGATTCATCACCGCCTTTGAGGCCTTCCTTTTCTATGAAGTTTACTACAACAAGGCCTTCCAGAAAGACAGGGTCTTGAAACAGGCTAGGCCGTTCCAGGATTCCGTGGCCCTGTATACCCGGAAACTGGCCTTTGCAGACCGGGACAGTATCCCCTCTTACCAGGAGAAGCGCAACGAGTTCCTGAACCGGGTCCGCGAGAAAAGCGATAAGAAAAAGGAACAGGAGGATTTGCGCATTGCGGAGAACGCCTGGTTGCTAGGGCTCCACCTGTACGGTATGTTTGACGCCTTCGGAATCTGGTGGAACAACAATTACAGGAGCGTGGAACTCCGCAGTATGAAGGCGGCCATCCTTTGGGGGCTGATTCCCGGCTTCGGGCAGATGTACAACGGGGAGTTCGGCAAGGCGGGTCTATTGTATATGGGGCTTATCGGTGCAAGCACCAGTATCTGGACATCGCAGAAGATGGTCAACTATTACGTGGAGCGCAAGCACGTGATGGAGGCGGAAAGCCCCGAATCCGAGGATTACGAGCGGGTTGCAGAACGCCTGACTTATTACCGCAAGAACAGGAACCAGTATATCTGGGGCATAGCGTTAATTTATTTGTATTCTATCGGGGATGCGGCCGTAGACGCCCTTCTGAGTGACTTTGACAACCCGGTTCACCTGGCGCTGTTGCCGAACCTTACGGGGGGCGCCCAGGCGCTCATGATGTTGGACTTTTAGCCCAGCGGTAACGGTGGCATCTGGATGCCGTCGTGAATCTTTGTAAACGTGCCCCGGTAGTGCCCATCGGCATTGCGGTTTAGGTCGAAACGGTTCACCATGGTGTAGCTGAACTTTCCTTCCACGAATTCTTTGTCAGGAAGTTCGCAGGCGAAGTGCTGCAGGGCGGCGATGACGCCTGCGTGGGTCACCCACAGGAACTCCCCGTTTTCGGGAAGGGTATCTAGGAACTTTCCGACGCGTTTATCTACGTCGTAAAAGCTCTCTCCCTCCGGAAAGCGGAATCCCCGCAGGTCCTGCATCCAGCTGGCCATTTCGGTACGGGGTACGGCGGTAAGTTTCTGGCCTTCCCAGGTGCCAAAGTTCAGCTCCAGTAGGGAGTCTTCTTTTTCGATGGCAAGCCCTGTTGCTTCCGAAACTTTTTCGGCCAGCCGCGTGCACCGGAGTAGGGGGCTGCTGTAAAGCCGGGTAGGCTTGGCGTGGGTCTTGCGAAATGCCTCTATGGCCAGCGATGATTCTTCGGAAAAGGTGGGGGACACGTCGAAATCCAGCCGTCCGTAGCAGACATCGTTTGGGTTGTAGGGCTTGGTGTGTCGGAAGGTCCAGAGAATCATAGGGCAAAAAAAATCCCAGGCGACCTGAACACATAAAGATTCGCAAGTCCGTTGCTGCTTTCGCCCTGGCGAATTGCCCGCAAATAATCATTGTTCAGGGCCTGGGACTACGCAATTTAGCTTGTTTTTAGCCGAACGACAAGGGGTGGTCGGGCATTTCCCTGTGATTTAATGCATAGTTTTTTTTACAATCGTTGGACAAATACCCCGGTAAAAGTTATATTTACAATGCGCATTCTTGTCGCTGGATCCGCATGGAGGGAAATATGTGGAAAAAAAGTGTACTAGGTTTGGCAATCCTTGTCGCAGGGCTTCTGGTCTGGTCCTGCGGTGATGGTTCAGTGGATTCGCTGAGCGACAACGAGGTGATGATGATCAGCCGGTTCCCGAGCACCATCGACTACGAGATGCTCGACAGCATCGTGAACGCTTGCAAGAAGGACAAGGAGTGCTGGGAAAAGGCCCAAAAGACCGGGGAAATCTACAAGGGCGACTATACCACCATCTTGAGGGATTCCTCGGGAAACATCATCTATAAAGAAGGGGATTCTACCTTTATCTATGACAAGGAAGGTAGAAAGCTCCCTGTTTTCGTGTTGTCTTCCAACAGTGCCGGCGACGGTGATGAGGACGTGACCAGCAGCGGTAGCAACACGACCTCGGGCAGTTCCAGTAGGCGCAGCAGTGCCAGCGGTGCTGGTTACGATGATGACTTTGTTGACGACTACACCGGAAATAGCAATGGTTCTGGGTCGGGGACAAGTTCCAGGCAGTATGCCTCGACCAGCAGTAGCTCCAAGAAGACGGGGAGCAGCAGCTCCTTCGATATGTCTGTCTTGAACCCTAGCTCCTCCAGCGTCAAGGTGGCCAGTTCCGGCAATATCAATATTGACTTGGGCTCAAGCAGTTCTAAAATTGTCATTACCCAGAGTTCCGTTTCCCGGAGCAGCAGTTCTGCGACTGTGGTTGTGTTGAGCAGCAGTTCCAGAGCCCAGCATAGTGGCGGCGGTGGCGGCGGCGAAACCGGCACTACGTGTACCACGTCGCAGCTTAAGGGCTCCTGCAAGCCTACCAAAGATGAGGTGGTCAAGGGCAAGCCCGTGACTTACAAATTTACACCGACCAGTGCCAACTCCTGCAATGCGACCGACAACATCCAGTGGAGCGTCTTGCCGGGTCTAGACGGAACTACGGGAGGGGCTAGCCCTACAAGTCAGACGGGCGGTTACACGTTTGATGTTACGTATTCCTTGGCGGGAGAAAAGAAATCGGTTATGTTTACCATGGGTGGTGTGAACGTGCCTTGCGATGCGGTTACCATTAAGTCAGATTGTTCCACCAACAACAGCTACTCCTGTTCGGTAAAGTTGAACAGTGCAAGTAACAACCTTACCAAGAACAATCCTGTTTCCTACACGTGGACATTGACCAAGGGCGGGTGTCATGATGTGACTTCCATTACATGGAGCGGCTCTGTGTCGGCTTCTGGAAGCGACGTCTATACAGTCACCAAGGGATTTTCTTCGGCGAGTACCTACAGCGAATCGATTTCGGTGGTGGATGAAAGCAGTACGACGCCGAAAAGTGTTTCTTGCCCGAGTGCCTTGGTGCGCAATGTGACGGAAACAAAACCGACTTGCAGTGTGGACGGCAAGGTTTGGGCTACGGGCGCATCCCTTACAGTCAAGCCGAAGTCCATTTCCGGTTGCGATTACGATAACGACAAGTGCGGTTATGCTCTGAAGAAAACAGGTGGTAGCAACATCGCCTCATCTTCCAGTGGATATAGTGGAGGCGCGTTGTCCATTGCTGGGGAATCTTCTGCAGATACAGTGAACTACACCTTAACTCTAAAGAACAAGATAGGGAGTGGTAGTTGTACATTCAATGTGGTGTATAAGGAACCGACGCTTGATACGGTTTCAACAGCTTATAAATCTTTTGGCGAAGGAATCTATAGAGTTACTATAGGAGGTTCTGAAGTTAGAAATGGGTTCGGTTGTACCGTTTCAGGAAACGCTTCAAGTGATATTATTGGAGTCTTTAATGGGCAAAATATTCAATCAGGGAGTTGGGGTAACCTAGGGACTAAAGTACCTGTGACTCTAAATAGCTCGTATGTATTTATATTATACGCCAACCCGCCATCTGGATTGAAATGCGGTATAGGTTGGTAGCATAAAATCTCTTATTTACACGCCCCGGACCACAAATCCGGGGTGTTTTTTTTGCTCTCCTCTTTTGTCATCCTCTGTCTTTGTAAAATTTTCTTTCCTTAGGCTTTTTTTGATTGTCATCTCCGTCTATATAAGTGTATGCCTTAAAAAACGGAGTAAATATGAAAAAAGAAAATAAAAGAACAAAGGCCAGGAAACATGATGGTTTCTTTCGTTACGTCTACTCAAAACCCGTCAACGCCAAAACCTTGCTCTCCCTTGCGCGCGAATCCAACAGGGAGCTGGATTCCATACTTGACGGTGTAGACCTGGATACCCTGTCTCCGCTGTCAGGCTTGTTTAGCGAAGTCCAGGAAAGGGGCGAGTCGGATCTGGCCTTTAGGGCGAAATCTGCAGGAGGAGGTGATCTTTTTGTCGGAATCTTGTTGGAACATAAGTCTTATACCGATAAACAGATACTGGATCAGCTAGGACGGTACGCTTTCAATATAATGGTGAACAAGAATGATACGGATTTCCGGTGGTTTCCGACAAAGGCCATCGTCATATACAACGGGACAAGAGGGTGGGACCCCTTGGCCGATTTCAGACGGAAAAATCGTGCGAAGTTTCAAGGTAAGGACCTTCCCTTTGAATTTGCGTTGGTTAATTTGTCTGAACTCAATGATGAGAGATGTCTTTCGGATGGCAACGTGGAGGCTGCTGTCGGAGCTTTGGTGATGAAATACGCCTTTGACAGGCGTGGGTTGTCGGAAAAGGCTTCCGCTATCGGGTATCGTTTGGAACTTTTGGGAAATTTTGGGAAAGACCGCTTTTTGGAAAAAATAAACCTATATTTAGGGGAGTTCATTGGGGAAGAGGACTTGGAGGAACTGCAGATGGCTTTCAAGAGCATAGGACAACGGATGGGTTTTGTGAGTGCCGGTGATGCCCGGCGTGCTGCGGAACGCTCCGGTCGAAGGGCCGGTATGAAGAAGGGCATGGAAGAGGGCCTTAAAAGGGGCCTGGAGAAGGGTATGGAGAAGGGTATGGAGAAGGGCATGGAAAAGGGCATGGAAAAGGGCATGGAGATGGGCATGGAAAAGGGGCGGGCCCAGGTGATAGATTTCCTCCGGTCCCAGGGGGTGTCCCCGGAAATCATAGCCAAGGCCTGCGAACTGAAGTAAAAAATCCTGCGGTGAAAGGCTCTCTACACGCCCCGGACCATAAATCCGGGGTGTTTTTTTATAAAAAATGCAAAAAAGGGTCTTTTTTATCACCAAAATGTATCCAAATCGAAACATTCCATTTTGAAATACGGCTTTTATAAATTATATTTAACATAGTGTGTGCCGCATTGTCGAGGGGACTTTGTGGATTTGGGCCTTGCCCAGGAGACTGTGTATGTGGTTTCTTAAGAAAAATTTACTAGGACTAGCCCTGGTGGTCGGGGCTGTCTGTTCATCCTTTGCTGGTGAACCGACGTATTCCATAGATGTCTATCCGTTCTCTTTTGGTTCGATGGACACGACTACGCAGTTGCAAATGTGGAAACGTCTGATGAAGTACAAGCTGTTTGCTACGGGTCTAAGTGATGGTACGGGTATTGAGTTTACTGGGCAAAGTATCTATATCACGGATAGTGTTGGTTATGTAGGTAGTGCTACAGGAAACTTCAAAATGGGTGGCAATACAAACCATGCCATTGGGGGGCCAATTCTTTTTGGTGGAAAGTTTATTAATGGTGACGGCATAGATTCCATTTTAACGGGTCCGACTCGGTTTAAGGGAACATTCAGTCCGAGCTCAAATGGAAGTGGAAGCAATTACTTTGCAGGTAATTACTGTTTTGATGGGAATAAATGGACTGCTCCATCGACGGCAACTAGTGGCCTAAGTAATGGTGGAGGGCATGTTTTGGATAGTACTTCATGCGCTTCTACTAGCGTTGTCTATGCTGTTGATTCTGACTTGGATGTGCCTGTTCCAAATCTTAACGATACGTCTTTGCATTCGATATCTGCTATTAGCGGGGATGGTGTAAAATACATTCATATTCCTCCCAATAATGACGGGGACTCTAGTGCTTACAACATTAAGATTCCTTCAATTTCTTTTGGAAACAACACGAAAATCCATGTGGTAATGCCGCCCAATGGTCGTTTGACAAAGATCTTTGTGACGGGGAGCATCTCTGGTTTTGGTTCTACAGCTAATCAAGAAATCGTGGTAGTCTATGCAAAGGGAGCATCATGGAATGGAACTGCATGGACTGGGTTTACGGATACCCCGCTGACAAATTCTGAATATGCAGGAAACCTGTTATTCTATACGCCGAACAACCTGTCGATGGGGGCTTCACAAAAGACTATGCAGGGAACTTACATCTGCAGTGGAAATATACAATTTGCACAGAACACATCTTTTGCTGGGCAACTTTTGGCAAAATCTATCAAGATTAACGCGTTCTTTGCCGCCAAGGACTTCAAGTATGTCCCCTTCAACCCGCCTCAAATCGGTATTTCCCTGGCGTCGAACCAGGCCATTTCGGAAGATGATCCCGGAAAACCAGAGTACCAGGACGGCTCGCACAATTACATAGGCACGCGTCTCCAGGTTGAACTTACCAAAAAACCCGATACTGACGTAAAGTTCGATTATTGCTTCCAATTCACGGGTACGGTTAATTCCGGTTCCAACCTTGCCAATTACAGTGACATTGACACGTCCAAGACCCATAT
Source organism: uncultured Fibrobacter sp. (assembly GCA_946402415.1). Classification (GTDB taxonomy): domain Bacteria; phylum Fibrobacterota; class Fibrobacteria; order Fibrobacterales; family Fibrobacteraceae; genus Fibrobacter. The sequence continues at coordinate 7,421 of CAMIWK010000020.1, read as the reverse complement.
GCCCATTTGTGGCGTATCCAAGAAGACCGCCGTAATCCCCAAGGACTCTATTCGGACAAAAGACCCCATTAGGGTATGGATAGTGGATGATGTCATCGAAGAATCTCCGGAGTTCTTCCAGCTGGTTGCTTCCAATTTGGTGGGTGGAGTTTTCAGCGATAACAGTCGTGAGTGGCCCATCCAGTTTAGAATCCTTGATAACGACCATTCTGCCCCTTGCAACGTGATTAGCGGCAACAACAGTGTCACTATCCCCGAAGATGCATCCATAGCCCTTACGAATGGTGCTTTCCCGGCGTTTTGCTCTGACTCGACTACGCTGACACATAAGGTAATTATCAAGTCTACTCCTGCAGGCGGAACTCTCAAACTCAACGGGAATACGGTCTCTTCGGGAGCTTCCATTTCCAGCAACGACCTCCGTAATCTGGTTTATACCCCCAATGCTAACAGGAATGGAACCCCTTACGACTCCATTAAGTTCCAGATTAACGACCCTGCGGAATCGAAGACCACGAGCCAATACACTTTGAAGATTAACGTGACCCCCGTTAACGATGCTCCCACTGCAGACGCTTGTAATAAGACGCTCAATGAAAACGTGGCTAAGAATACCTCCGTTTGCCAGGTAAAGGGTCACGATGTGGACTCCCTGACAAAGGCCAGTGGCGAAAAGTACGCGCTGTCCTATAGTATCATCTACGGCAACGTTCTTGATGAAAATGGTGCCTTGCCCTTCTCGATTACGAACACCGGTGCGATTAAGGTCAATGGAAAACTGAACTATGAACGTATCAATTATTATCCTTTGATTGTGCGAGTGACGGATGGCTCTGCCTACGTGGATGTCCCCGTGAATGTCACCATCAACGACGTGAATGAAAAGCCGGATGTGACCGGGTTTGACACCACCGTTGTGGAAAACGGCGGCATAGGGCAATACGTGGGGAGAATAGACGCCTATGATCCTGAATACGGTAGAAAGTTCCTGACTTACTCGATTGCTTCAGGCGATCCGAATGGTGTGTTCGAGATAAGGAAGGTTGTTGTTCAGGGAGATACCGTTGCGCTAGTCTATACGAAAAAGAATATCGACTACGAGTCGCTGAGTTCCCAGGGCTACAAGTATACCTTGAATGTAAAGGTAACGGACAAGGGCGGCAACGATTCCACCGTTCAGGCTATTATACGGGTTACAAACGAGGATGAAGTTCCTACGGTGAAGAACGATACCTGCGAAATAGTCGAGAATTCTACGACTTGGACCAAGGGCTGCTCGATTGTCGCTACCGATCCTGAAGGTGGCGCGATGACATACACCATTGCCGAAGGAAACGGTAGTTCGCTGTTCTCCATCAATGGCTCCGGTGCGATTTCTGTGACTTCTGCTCCGAACTACGAGGAGGGCAACCTCTACCTGCTTGGCATCGATGTTTCCGACGGAGCGAATACGACGAGGGCCTGGGCTCTTGTGCGTGTCGTCGATGTTAACGAACCTCCGACGGCAACGGTCCGAAATGGAACCGTCGAGGAAAACTCTACGGCAGGAACCCCTGTGGATTGTGTGGTTGGCGGCGTTCTTTATCACTGTGTAGAAGGTTTTGATGAAGATGCTGGTACAGCTCTTTCCTACAGCATTGTTGACGGAGATACGGCCGGAGTGTTCACTATCAACACCTCTGGTGACATCCTGGTTGCGAAGGATTACGCTATTGACTACGAAAAGCAGTCTTCTTATGATTTGACAATCCGTATTTGCGACAACGGCAAGCCCGGTACTACGCCCAGCTGCATTGAGCTACCTTCTACGGTTACCGTTATTGACGGTAACGAGTTGCCCACGGCTACCGGGTTTACGGTTACCATCCGCGAGAATGCCCCTGTGGATTCTGTGGTGGGCAAGGTAAAGGGCACTGACCCCGAAGGCGATAGCCTGACGTACTCTTTTGGTAGTGGAAACAACGGCAAGGCCTTTAGCATTGATTCCAAGACTGGCAAGGTCAAGGTGGCGAGGGAAATCGATTTTGAAGTCCTTACCAAGAAGACTTTTGAAATCCAGGTGTTTGTAAACGATGGACATAACCGCGTTGAGACCCTGGTGAAGATTACCATCAAGGACATCAACGAAGGCCCCGAAATCGACGACGCTACCATGACGGTGAACGAGAACCAGCCCAAGGGTACTACGGTTGGGTCGATGATGGAATATGTCTTTGATCCCGACTCGCCGGCTGATTTCCGGAAGAACACTTTCACTGCTGTTGGCGGTGACAAGGCCAAGTTCACCATCGATGCCAATACCGGAGTCATCAAGACTAACGACGTGTTTGACTACGAGGCCCAGAAGTCCTACACTCTGCTGGTGCAGGTGAAGGATCCGGACGGCAACGCCGACACGGCGACGGTCACCATCAACATTCACGATGTTAAGGAAAGCTCCAAGATTGTGGTTACCCACATCGAGACTGGGAGCGGAGCCAAGAAGCAGGATTACCCGAACATTTCTGAACCCTACCTGATTAACGAGAACGCTGTGGTTATCGATTGGACAGCGGACGGTATTGCTAAGGACACCCTGGTGACAAATCTCAAGGAAGGCTACAACGTGGTGACCTTGACTTACAAGGATCCCACCAAGAATACCGGCGCCACCGAGAACGTGGTTATCTTTGTCAGCACCCGTACTCCCGAGGTGACGGTGACGACTTCTGCCGAGCACGACAACAGCAGCAACATCTTTACGCTGGTGGAAACGGTAGATGAGTCCGATACCTCTGTGTATGTGAACAAGAAGAACAACGATATCGTGGTTACGGTGAAGGAACCTGTGCTGGATGAGTCCTATACTGATTCCACCTGCAATTACGAGAGTACTTCCTTTACGGTGAATACGGAGCTGGAGCCGGTGACCATACCCTCCAATACCTACGAGGCTGTGAATGCCGTGGTGAAGGCGGCTCCCGTGCTTAACGAGAACCCCATTTCCGAAGTGACCTACTCCCAGTACAATGGCGACCAGACCAAGGTCTCTTACACGGAAAAGGTTGCCGGCGTGGATGTGGTGATTTCGTACGTGGTAGACAAGAATGGCAATGTGGAAAAGATTCCGGTGATCGGACCTAACGGAAAGATCGATTCCATCGAAGTCATGACGGTGTCTTACCAGATCAGCGTTAATGGCAAGACTGTGAATGTTTCTTACGTGGCCGATGCCGCGACGGGTCAGGCCCTCAAGACGACTACGGTGGCTCCGGGTACCATTGGTACGGCCAATGCCGGTACGTCTAATAACGGTTCCAATAGCGGTAAACCTGGTAGCTCCAACAACGGTACGTCTAATAGCGGCTCCAATAGCGGTAACGGCGGAAGCAATGGTGGCTCTAATAGTGGTAACGGCGGAAGCAACGGCAGCGGTAACGGGGGATCTGGTAGCGCATCTGCCAGCAACTCCGATTCCGGAATTGGCAATGCGGCCCCGGTGTATGCCTATTCTTTGACCGAGGGCGAGGTGCTGTTCTCTGTGACCTACGACTATAACACCAAGGCCAAGGGTATCGGCGAAACCACCGTTCAGGTGAGCTACACTGTTGACCAGAAGGGCAAGGTGACCAAGGACAAGGACGGTAACGTGGGTTACGAGGTAAGTTACACCTATGTGAACGAGATGGGCAATTCTGCAACCCAGTCCGTGTATATCGTGGTCGACCTGATTCCGCCCAAGGTAAAGATTCTTTCTCCCGAAGACCAGGCTGTGCTGCATTCCAATATGGTCGAGGTCCAGTGGTGCGTAGATTTGGGTGATGGTCTCGGTTGCCAGATTCAGGACAGCTTGACGGTTGAAGGCCTGCAGCCCGGTGAAATCAACGAGATTGTCCGCTTCTACCGCGACAAGGCCGGTAACGAAGCCTCTGCGGTGGTGTACGTGATGGCTAAGAATACAAAGGATGTAGACATCTCTGTAGAAAAGCCTGTGACGAACATTACCAAGGAAGACGTGGACAAATACTATGCCACCAAGAAGCCTGAAAACGGCCAGACCTTCGCTGTGTCCATCTACAACCCCCAGGCCGATAAGGAAATCGAGACCCAGGTGGGCGGAAGCTTCAAGAACAAGGCCGCCAAGCCCGGCGAGGAAGTTTATCCGGGTATGACTGACCACTTGGGCCCCACTCTCGGTATCGAGACCAAGGTTCCCGTGATCAATTCTGTTAACGGCCTTGCCACTCTCGATGACCTGGTTGGCAGTGACGGTTTGATTCTTTTGGATGCCGTCGATGCCGTGGGCAGCAAGAAGGTGACCGTGGAAGAATTCGTGGAAGAGCATTGCTCCGCCGACTTCAAGAGCGATCTGGGTAGCGACATCAGTAAGGCGAACATTTACGATACCAAGATGAGTGCCAAGATTTGGATCTACACCTCTCTTGGACAGTTCGTGGATTACTTCAGCTTTACTCAGGACCTGAACGATCCGAGCTACGCAAGCGATGCTGGTGTGCTGACTCTGTACTTTGAAATGAAGCCCGATGAGAACGGTGACCTGCATACGGACAATGGTCGCCTGTACGCTACCGGTGCTTACGTTTACAAGACGGAGTTTACCATGAAGAGCACTTTGCGTTGCGACCTGCCGCCCTTTGATGATGCCACTAACGTGAATAAGATGAACCAGACCAAGAAGGTCACCGAAGACCTGCTGAAGTCCTTCGGTTATAAGCGGCCCAAGTCCAAGTAGAAAGGCCTTGTAGAGTAGAAAGCCCGGCACTTGCCGGGCTTTTGCTATATTGTACATTTGAGCAAGGAGTCCTTTGATGGCGAACGTGGTAGATGATGTTGTCTTGAATCGTGAACTGAACCCGGAACAGGCGGCTGCCGCCAGGAAGATCGACGGCCCTATGTTGATTTTGGCGGGGGCAGGGTCGGGTAAGACTCGCGCTATTACTTACAAGATTGCCCATTTGGTGTCTTTCCATCAGGTGGAGGCTGACCGTATTCTGGCGGTGACCTTTACCAACAAGGCCGCCCGCGAGATGAAGGACCGTATCCAGAAGCTTTTACAGGCCCGTCTGGCCTTCAACTGGATGGGTACATTCCACTCCGTATGCCTGAAGCTTTTGAGGCTGTGCCTCACTAGGGATTTCGTTATTCACGCTATGGGAGGTTCCTGGTACGATAGCAATTTCTCCATCTACGATGATGACGACCAGAAGCGGATTCTGAAAGAAATCCTCAAGGAAGAACTTGGCGACAACTATGATGCGGCAGAAGTGAAAAAACTGCACGGTGCCATATCCCGCTACAAGAATACCATCCTGTACACCAATGGCGAAGCGGTCTTGCAGACTCCTGAAATAGCCATGATGCGGGCGGAATTTGCCGATGAGGAACGAAGGGCTAGGCTTTATGGGGAATACCAGAAGCGCCTAAAGGAATCCAACGCTATGGATTTCGATGACCTGCTGTTCAATACGGTGCTGATGCTCCAGAAAGTTCCGCATCTTGCAGAGCAGCTAAGCGAACGCTACCAGTATGTGGTGGTAGATGAATACCAGGACACCAACGATGTTCAGTATGAACTTCTGAAGCTCTTGATTAACGAGCAGAAGAATGTAACGGTGGTAGGGGATGATGACCAGAGCATCTACGGCTGGCGTGGGGCGAACATCAAGATTATCCGTAATTTCCATCGTGACTTTGCTCCGGTAACCATCGTGAAACTGGAACGGAACTACCGCTCGACATCTAACATTGTGAAGGGAGCAGGTTCTGTCATTGCGAACAACGTACGCCCTCTGGAAATGCAGAAGGTGGTGTATTCCAAAGAAGAAGCTGGGGACCCTATCCGAGTGCGGCATATGATGGACGACCGCAGCGAAGCCCAGCAGATTGCGAATTTGATTTCTGTTGCCGGCGAGGCGTTTTATTCCAAGACGGCGGTTTTCTACCGTACAAACGCCCAATCCCGCGTAATCGAGAAGGCCTTGAACGACAACCGCATTCCTTCTGTCATTTTCGGGGGGACTCGGTTCTGGGACCGCAAAGAAGTTCGGGATATTCTCTCTTATTTGCGCCTGCTTTCTAACGAGAAGGACGATGCGGCCCACTTGCGGGTCATCAATACTCCGCCCCGAGCCATCGGAAAAACCTCTGTGGAAACGGTTCTTGCCCGTGTGCGCAAAGGGGAGGGAACCTTCTGGCAGATGCTTGTGGATGAATCCAACGGAACATCCCGTTCTGCCCCGAAGTTGAAGGGCTTCGTGGAACTGGTGCAGTCCTGGAAAGACCTTGTGGCTGCAGGGGAGACCCCGCTCCCGCTTCTGGCAGAACGGATCGTGAATGACATCGCCTACAAGGAGTTCTTGCGGAAGGATGATGAACTTTCGGCAGACGAGCGTATTGGCAACGTAGATGAAATGATTAACGCTATCCGCGAATTCGATGAGGAACACCCGGGTGCTACGCTAGATGCTTTCCTTCAAGACATCTCCCTCTTGACGGACGGCGATAAGAAGGTGGATGAGTCTAAAGGTCAGGTGACCCTCATGACTATCCATATGGCGAAGGGGCTGGAATTCCATACGGTCCATATTGCCGGCTGCGATGACGGAATCTTCCCGCTGATCCGCGAAACGTCTATGCTGAGCGTCAAGGAGGCGAACGACCAACTTGAAGAAGAACGTCGCCTGTTTTACGTGGGCTGTACCCGCGCAGAAAAGAAACTTTATCTGTACCATGCTGAACGCAGGTTTTTCCAGGGGACAATCCGTCCTTTCGCACCGTCCCGTTTCTTGAAGGAACTGGATCCGTCTGTAGTGGAATTCACACCCTGCATAGATGAACGGCCGGCCTTTTCGGGCTGGACTCCCGATGCACCAACCGCGCCGCGTTATAACCAGGCTCCAGCCATTGCCCGCAACCGAAGTACGCTCGACCGTTCATTATCGAGCTTTTCAGGTGGGGCGCGGCTTGGTGGATCACGATTCGGGGGCTCCAGGTCTTCTGTCCCGGAATCGGTCCGCAAGAACGACCGGCGAATTGTGTTCCGCAATCCCGTCAAGGTGGCCGCTCCCATTAAGCCTGCCGATACGTCGGGCCCACGCATTGTCTATGATGAATACAGTGAGAACCCCTTCCATCCGGGAGCCCGCGTTCGCCATTCCAAGTATGGGCTGGGTGTTATTACCCGCTGTTACGGTACAGGGGACAATGCTCGTGTAGACGTACGCTTCGGTTCCGACAACACCGTTCGGACCATTATCCTGAAATACGCCGCCCTGGAAGTAGTAGGGTAAGGATGTACGTCATCCTGGAGCCGTAAGGCGACGGGATCCATGCGTTCTATTTGGAAAATTACTATATTGTAGTTCGTAAAGATTGGAGAGTTCCTATGCTTGAAAGTGAAGAAGTCCTGAAGCTTGCAAAAT